>JAITJS010000027.1 GCA_031278815.1 Treponema sp. | reverse complement strand
GGTAGACTTCTCCGCCGGCCCGCAGGATTTCACCGTAACCGCGCAAAACGGCACGACCCAGGTTTACCGCGTTACGGTAGCGAAGAACGCCTGGTATTCCTTTACCCTGGCCTGGACTCCCGGCGAAGGGTTTGCCGATCTCGGCGAAGAGGCGTTTACCGCGGAGAATCCGGTCCTGAGCAAAAGCGGCCCGAACAGCACAGCGGACATCGAAATTACAGGTTCCTTCGCCGCCTGTGAATGGTATGTGGACAGCAGTTTGAAAGGACAGGGAGCCGTCGGCACGACGGTCCGCCTCGATGCGCAAAACTATCTTACCGGTTCCCATCAACTGGACATTATTGTTTATGATGCGGAAGGGATCCCCTATGCAAAGGGATTGTCCTTTGAAGTGGAGGAATAGGAAGCCATGAAAACCACCATTTCCCATTGCAAATCATCTGATTCCAAAGGCATAACATTCGGAATCACGGCGCTGTCCGGGTTAATTTCATGCCTGTTCCTCCTGGCAGGCTGTTTTACCGGCCTTGAAACCCCCAGGCCTGGGGAAGGAACGGGACTGGTCCGTATCGTTGTGGGCGGGAACCAGCGCACCCTGCTGCCGGACCTGCCGGATCTGGAGTCCCTGTGCTACACCCTGGTCTTGAGCGCCGAAAATCAGCAGGATGTCTCAGCGTTCATCCCCGCAGGCAATACCGATGTCGCTGTGGAACTTGTTCCGGCAACCTGGACCATAAGGGCCAGGGGCTTTGTCTCCCAGGCGGACGCCGAAGATCCATCCAGGGCGCTGGTCCAGGGGACCGCTTCCGTGACGGTCACCGCGGGAGCCACCGAATCCCTGCAGATACCTTTGAGCCTGCAGAAAACTCAAAGCGGAACCGGAATCCTGCGCTATGAGGCCAGCGCTATCGAAGAACTGGGGCTGGATGCGGACACAGACACCGCGTATCTGCTTATCCAGGGCCTGAGCGATGGAGCCTCGCCGTCCCGGTTGATCTCCCTTCTGCAAGAGGCATCGGGGGATATTTCCCTCAACGCCGGGTATTACCGGCTGTCTGTTTCCCTGTCCAAATACAGCGCTGATGTGAACCGCAGTATGCGGGCAGGGAAAACCGAAGTGGTCCATATCTATGACTCCCTGACCACCCGGTGGGAGGATGCGGTGGACGGCTATTATTCTTTTTACACCCTGCCTGATTTTGCGAATGCTGCCGACCTCCTCAACGATATTGATGAAGCTCCGGCCACTACAAGCGCAACAAATCCCTACTACGTGGCCTTGCGGGGAGCGTATACGGCAGCAGATCTCAACACCCTTTTTTCGGATATCCAGAGTAAAGCCACGTATATCACCCTGGACCTTGCGGATTGCGAGATTGAATCCATTACCACCTCCCTGACCAATCCCGCGTATGTGGTGTCCTTCATACTGCCCAAAAGCCTGAAAACCCTCGGCGGTTCAAGTCTTTCCAGCCAGACATTCCGGAACTGGACACAGCTCAAAGCAGTAGCCTTTCCTCCGGCTTCCGCCCTGGAAACCTTGAACCGGTACACTTTTTATCAGTGCACCGGCCTGGTGTCTGCGGACCTGTCCAACTGTGTCGCCTTGCAAAGCAATGAATGGACCTTCTACGGTTGTACCGCCCTGGAGGAGGCGAAACTCCCCGAGTCTCTGGGAACCCTTGGGGACTACGCCTTTCGGGGTTGTACGAATTTGAAGTCGGTGAATATACCCGTTTCTCTGAAAGCAATAGGGAATTTCGCTTTCTACGAGTGCCAGAGTCTTGTTTCGGCAAAACTCCCCGCTTCCCTGGAAACCATAGGGAATTCCGCCTTTTACAATTGCCAGACTCTTGCTTCATTAACACTGTCTGCCTCTCTGAGAAGCATAGGAAATAACGCCTTCCAGGGCTGCAAGGCTCTTACTTTCATAGAACTGCCTGCTTCCCTGAGAAGCATAGGGAGTAATGCCTTCGGTAATAGTACCGCTGGCAATGCCTGTCAGAACCTTGATGTGGACTTCTCCCGGTGCCGTTCTCTGATCACCATCGGGGAGAACGCATTCAGGAATTGTGCAATTACCACGGTGGATTTGTCCGGGTGTATCCGTTTGCTTAATACCGGCCTCAACGCCTTTGCGGACAACGAAAAACTTGCTTCGGTAAAATTGCCTGCAATTCTCGATACTATTACGAGCGGGACCTTCAACAACTGTCCGGAGCTTGTCGAGTGCGTGGTATATGCAACGGAGCCGCCAATAGCAAGTGCAGACGTATTTTCCACCGCGAACGCGGAGCTTCAGATTCGGGCGCCCGCCGATTCGGTGGAAGCCTACAAAACGGCAGCGGTATGGAGCGCCTGGGCGGACAGGATCGTCCCCATGGAAGAATAGACAGGGGGATCAATGCTCCCTTTCGGAGGCGTAGAGCCGGTTTGCCGGTTCTACGTCCTTGGCGTATAAAGCGACCGGGCCTGTTCGACAAGTTTGTTGCTTGTCGAACAGGCTTTGCACAATGCTCCGCATTGTGCGGTTTTTAATAAGGAAGAACAATGAAGCAACTTCACAAGGAGTCCTGCCCCTGTCTGACAAGGTGGCGGGGTATCCTGCTTGTCCTTGCCCTTTTCATCTTCGCCGGCTGTCCCCAGGCTGCAGATACTGTGGAGAACCCGTCCGATGCCACCGGGGAAAATGCAGGGGAACAGCCCGGAGAGGAAACCGATCCCCCGGATAACAATGATCCTGCGGACCCGCCTGGAGAAGGGACCAATCCCCCGGCTATCACAAAGTTTATCATCGCAGAGATTGAGGGGCTCATTGATGAGGAGGCACATCCCAAAACCATCACCCTCATCCTCCCTGCGGCAATTTCACGGGAAATCCTGGCCCCGGAGATCAGCCTGTCGGATCCTGCGGCCGACGTAGAACCTGCTTCCGGGGAAGAGCGGGACTTTACCAAGCCTGTGGAGTATACCCTCAGCCTGGACGGCGTTCAGACTATCTACCAGGTTATCGTAAAAAACAGGGTGGCCATAACCGGATTCAGGATCGGAGAAACCGCGGGCATTATTAATGAAGACGCCGATCCCAAGACCATCACCCTGACCATGCCGGCAGGAACAGACGTGGGTTCCCTTTCCCCGGTGATTACCCTGTCTGATCCCGCGGCTGCCGTCGAACCTGCTTCCGGGGAAACGCGTGACTTCAGGGAGCCCCTGTTGTATGCCCTGAATTCGGAAGGAGTCGAGACCAGGTATCAGGTGACCGTGACTGTTGCGGCTTCTGACGCCAGTGACGCCCGGGCCATAACCGGCTTTAGAGTCAACGGGGTTGACGGTGTCATCGACGGGGACGCAAAAACCATTACCCTCACCCTGCCCTTTGGAACCGGCCTCAATGCCTTGACACCGGAGATAAACCTCTCCGAAGGGGCCGTGGTACAGCCCGCGTCCGGGGAAGCCCAGAACTTTGCGAATTCCATCCTTATAGCCAAAAAATACACGGTAACCGCGGAAAACGGGATGCAGGCGGAGTATAAGGTGACGGTGCAGACCGCGTCCCACTACAGCGTGACCCTCACAGTGGATAAAGAAATCAGCTTCTCCCCCGCCGCGGCGAGCTTTTCCCGGAATGAAACCACCTCGGTGAGCGCCACCGCGGGCTATGACCAGTATCAATGGTCTGTAGACGGAAACGCCGCGGGAACCGATAGCAGAATCATCACCCTCAGCGGAGGGGACTATTTCATTGGCTCCCATTATCTGGGAGTAACAGCCTGGCAGCAGGGAATTCCCTTCTATGCGGAACTGGTTTTTACCATAACACCCTGACAAGGAGCAAGACCAATGCAACGAAAAACCCTATGCCGGATCCTCCTGGCTCTGAGCCTTGCCATGGGGATCCTTTTCACAGGCTGTTCCGGCAGCCTGCAAGCCCCGGATATGCCGGAAGGTCCCGGCCTGCTTCGGATACGCCCCTCCGCAGGGGAGACGCGCACCTTGACGCCGGATATCGCCTTTGCCCGGTATGATTTCACCCTGAGCGCCGAAGGCCAGGAAACAATTGCCCGGTCCATTGCCGACGGGGAGACCCTCACCCTGGAGCTTGCCCCGATCCTCTGGACCATCACCGCCCAGGGTTTTGCCGGGGCGGAGGATACGAGCCCCATTGCCCGGGGAAGCCTCGAAGTAAAGATCAAGTCCGGGGCCAAAGAAACCGTCACCCTTCCCCTGGGCCCCGTAGAAGGGGTGGGAACCTTGCGCTATTCCATAAGCCTTCCTGCAGGACTGAGTTCCGCAAGCCTCACCCTTAGCGTCCTTGAGGATTCGGACTCCCCCCCGGTAACAAGGAACCTCTTGACTTACGGGGGGACCGGCGCGATCACAGGCCGCGTCGCGGGCTATTACCGGGTAAACCTCCGCATGAACCGGGAGGCGGCTCCCTTCACAGGGCAGGAAGCATCCCTGTCTGAGGTGGTCCATATTTACGACGGCAGAGAGACGGCTTTCACCCTTTCAGCGGAAGCTGCCAATGCCGTGGCCTGGGCATACGTTCCGAAAGCATGGCTGGGCTTTGATCACGGCAGGCGCGTCACCGATGCGGATGTCCCGCAAACCCAGGAAGCTTGGGAAGCTCAAAACACCTACTATGTTCCTTCGGGACAGTCCGTGGTTTTGGCCCCCCTTTCCGGGAACATCCCCCAGGAAGCGGCGTATGTATGGACCATAGACAATCAGCCAGTCCATACCGGCGAGCTATTGTCCTGGACCTTCACCGCTTCCTCCTCCCTGGTTAAAGTGGCCGCCACAGTGGATGCGGTAAGCCATGCCACTGCCAGCGTCCTGGTGAAGACTGCGTCCGCCGGTCCCCGCACAGGAGGAACCAGGGCCGGCGCCGCCATCTGCATCGAGTTCAGCCCCGCCCCCGGTCAGTTTGTAGGCAAGGGGAACGGCTATTCCAACCCCGCAATTGCCAACCTCGCAAGCCTCACGGAAGAAGACGTTCGGGTACTGATACAGCGTTATTTGGACGGCGAAGAATCCTTTAACAACGCAGCAATGGACGGCAAGGTCTTTTCCCTGGGAGGCTGGGGGGGCTACTACATCCTTGGCTTTGATCACTCCGTGCCCAATGAGTCAGGAGCGGACCTCGAAATTGCCGGCAACTACCATGTAGTCCACATGGCCGAAGCCGGAACGGTCTGGGTGAGCCAGGACCTCAACGGCGATGGAAAACCCAATGAACTCTGGTATCAACTGAAAGGTTCCCAGGCTTCTCCGACAAAAGGCTACGCCAGAATCTACTTCAAAGCCCGGGAACACCCCGGTTTATGGCTGGACAACAGGGAAGACGCCGGGAACTTCGACTGGTATGCAAACGGAAACGACGGTTATCCCTATCATATAACGGGAAGCGCCGGAACCTACGTCATGTTTGCCGGCTCGTACCTGCAGGATCACAGTTTGGGCGGCTATGTGGACGCGGGGACCACCCACTTTGACCTCAGCGACGCGGTGGACGCGGCGGGCAAGGGGGTCAACCTGGGGCATATCGACTTTGTAAAGGTGCAAACGGGCCTTGACAAAGCCGGGGGAAGCCTGGGAGAGTACTCCACTGAAGCCGGCATACCCCGAGACTTGCACTTTGGAGGGTGACGCCATGAAATACCTGTGGGGGCTTTTCGCCCTGGTACTGCTGTGGGGCTGTTCCAATCCCGGCGATCCTGTAGAGCCGCTTTCGGGGGATCCGCTGGACACAAGGCTCATCGGTGCCTGGCGCTCTCTGCCCAGGCCGGATGCGGAAGGGTATGACATCACCGGGACCACCCTCGCCTATACCGACGGGGATGAGGACCTGGGATGGGACTTTGATTACGAGGGAGCCATCCGGTACACCAAACGCTTCAATGACAGCGAAGGTGTTATCATCATCGAATACACCAAAGACGGCTGGCCGAAATACACCGAAGCGGGGCATACGGTGAGCGCCTGGGTAGGAACCCCCATTCCCGGTCCGTTCTTTGGAATCTATTATTCTGATCTCACGGAGGACTCGGTCGCCCTGTCAAATGCCACGACCCTTGATTCGAAGCCTCCCTACGCTCCCCCAGAAACTGAAACGCTTGAGGAAGCCATCGGAAAATTCACCGAGCAGGCGCGGGACAGGTTTATCGCAGGGGTTACCGTGCCCCAGCAGCGTTACCCCCCGGCCGGGGAATGATGCTGTTCCTGTGACCGGCACACAGTGATATGCCCTGTGTGCCGGTCACAGTTATCCCAGGAGCTTGTTCCATTTTGAACAAGCTCCTGGAAAAACCAGTCAAAAGCCAGGTTTTTCCACTCAATTCAGTGGACCAGCGCAGCATCGGCGCCGTTGTAGAGGACGGCGGCCCCGGAGCCCCGACCAGGGGTGTCCCATAGGAGACCGCTCTACGTCAGGGCATCGGCGTTTACTTTTTTAACCACCAAATCGTACCGAAATTCGAATGTTTTTGAAGAATAGTATTTACCACAAAGGCGAAAGAGGGATTGCTGAGTTAAACCTTATGCGCCTTCTTCGCCTTCGTGGGTAAAAATCTCTTCGATCCTGCTATTTCTTGGGGATTTGAAAATAAACGCCGATGCCCTCATTGATGAACCCTTACTATTGTCAAAACCCTTTTTTTCTATCATGGTATACGTATGACCTTAGCCGATTTTCAGAGGTGGTACCAGCTTCGATACCACAGGACGAGCTCCGCCTTTATTAGAGGGGCCTTAATTCTATCTGATTTATTGGGAGTCATGCTTTCCTTTGGCGCGGGTTTTTTCTGGGTGAACCTCTATGATATGGGGATCATCAATTTTAAGTCCTTTGTTACCTATTGGCCCTATTTACCGGTGTTTATTCTGATTTTCCAACTGAGCAATCTCTATCCCGGGGTTTCCTTGGCCCCGGCAGAGGAGCTTCGGCATATTTTTATCGCTTCCTTGATGGCCCACGGAGGGATCATTCTTTCCCGGTACATTGAAGACCAGGAATTCGATGCGATTTCGGTGGCTTTTATCATCAGTTTCGTCTTTTCGACGTTTATTTTGCTCTTTTGCCGTAGTATGATGCATACCATGCTCCGTAAAACCACGTTGGGAGGTATTCCCGCGGTGATCTATGGAGGAGGAAGCCTGGGCCGCAGTATTGTGGACCGTTTACTCCAAAGCAAGCGCTTAGGATACGTGCCGGTGCTTATACTGGATGATGGGCATGAGGAAGAAAACTGCTATCGGCACATTCCCATAATCCATGATACCCGGATCGGACCTGAAATTGTCAGGCGCTTTAACATCAAAATGGCCATTGTAGCGATGTCTGAACTGGACCAAAAAGCCCTCAGGAAGCTGCTGAATTACTCGGTAGCAGCCTTTCGCTATAACGTGCTGATCCCTGATTTTTTTAATATTACCAATATCTGGATGTCCATTCGGGATTTTGATGGTATTCTGGGCTTTGTAACCAGCAATAGACTCAAAATGCCCTGGAATTGGGCGATTAAACGGTTTATGGATATCGGTATCGTTATCATCGGAGGCATGCTGCTCTTGCCTTTGTTCTTGGTAATCGCCTTACTGATTAAAATCAATTCCCCCGGGCCGGTTTTATATGGCCATACCCGACTGGGCTTACAGGGCGTCCCCTTTAAGGCCTATAAATTCAGGTCCATGGTCATGGATGCGGATCAGCGTTTACAGGCCCTTTTGGCCTCGAATGTCAAGATGCAGGAGGAATGGGAAGCAAGTCATAAGCTGAAACATGACCCCCGGGTAACGGGGATCGGGAAATTCCTGCGGAGAACCAGCCTGGACGAATTCCCTCAATTGATCAATATCCTTAAAGGGGAGATGAGCCTGGTGGGACCTCGGCCTGTTGTGCAGGATGAGGTTAAAAAATACGGTGAAGATTTTGACCGCATATTTTCGGTCAAACCGGGCTTGAGCGGGTTGTGGCAAGTCTCAGGCCGCTCTGATACGGACTATGCCGAGCGGGTGGCCTTTGATACCTATTACCTGCAAAGTTGGTCTGTATGGCTTGATTTGTGGGTATTATACAAAACCCTGGGAGCGGTTATCAGAGGTAAAGGGGCGTATTAATGATGCTATGCGGCTTTTTCAAATGGTCAGATTTGGAAAAACAACCTTAGGGATAAAGGTTCTAGGATAAAAATAATAAGGAAGAACATGATGAATATAAGAGGTTTCCACGTTTGTACCCTCCTGTGTACCCTCCTGGTGGGTGGGGTACCGCTCATGGGTGAGAGTCGTTCTTTTGACCTGCTCTTTCCCCGGCTTGATGCAGCTACCAAAGGGCGGATTTTTTCTCCGGAAGGCTTTGTGGTATCTACCAAAACCGCTGCAGGCTTGACCTTATTAGCTGCCTCCGCATTGGATGCGGCTATTTCCGATTCCGTATTCAAGCAGCATCCTGCCTACCTCACGGAATCCCTTTTGGTTATTCCTACGAGTAAACCGGTTTCCTTTACTCGTATCTATAATGCCGTTGGAAATATCCGGGGTTTGAAAGGCCGTTTATACCATTCCTTTACCCGGAAGGAGGAGACCCCCCTATTTGAAGACGCCACCCGGATTGCCAGTTCCAAGAAGCTCTCACCTATTCCGGATCCGCCTCTGGCAGCCTCAGTACCGGCATCGGAAACCATCTATATTCGCCTCAAGGATGTTAATTTCGGGAATTCCTATTATCGGGCGGATATTACCGCCAATGGCCAGGGCTTATTGTACACCTTATCCAATTTTAAGAGCCTCACCTATCTTTTTATCCCGGTGATTAAAGAAGATAAATTTATTGCCCAACTGTATTTTGAACCCATTGTTGAAGGGGTGTTGGTGTACAGCCTGGCAGGTACGGATGTATCGGACTTTATCGCCTCCCAGGTTGATATCCCTTCGGCCATAAGGAAACGGCTGGATGTCATCATTCAATGGGCGACTGAAGGCATCACCGCCCCTTAGCAATACAGCCGGGGAACCCGTTTATTGATATTACCGGTAATCTCATACGGAATGGTATGCAGTTTTGCCGCGAGATCCCCTGCGCTGAGGGATCCCTGGGCAGCTCCAAAGATGGTTACCGGATCCCAGCGGCGTACATCCCTATCCTGCCCCAGGTCCACCATACATTGATCCATGCAGATCCTTCCCACCACGGGGTATTGGGTTCCCCGGATAAGTACCTGCAGATTACCGCTTAATCCCCGAGGCAGACCATCACCGTACCCGATCGGCAGGGTGGCAATCAGCCGATCCTCCGGGGCGATCCAGGTTCCTCCATAGGAAAGGGCTGCTCCTTTGGTAACTTTTTTGATAAACACCACCTGGGTAACCAGGTCCATCACCGGCTCCACCTGCACCAAGGAGGCTAGTTCAGCAGCAGGAGGATACCCGTAAAGGAGAATTCCGGGCCGTACCATATCGAAGTAGGCATCCTCATGCAGCAGGACCGCCCCGGAATTTGCGGCATGTACGATACCCGTATCAAAACCGGCCTTTCGGATAGCGCCGAGAGCTTCAGTAAATCGGGCAAGCTGTTGGCGAGTACAGGATCGGGCATCTGGAGCAAGAGCATCCGCCCGGGCCAGATGGGTGGCAGTACCCGCGTAGTGTAACGAGGGGAAGGAGGCGATGTACGCCGCCAGTTCTGCCGCGGCTTCGGGAGGGCAACCTACCCGGCCCATACCCGTATCGATCTTGAGGTGCACCTGGAGGCGTACCCCTGCCCGGTGAGCTGCTGCCGCAAGGGCCTGAGCGCATTCCTTATCCGCAATAAAGGGACTGAGCCGACATGCCGTTAGTTCGTCCAGTTCTTCGGGAAGGGGAATGGAAAAGAGCAGAATAGGGGCATCTATCCCGGCCTTCCGCAACTCCGCTCCTTCCTGGACCGTAGCGACTGCAAGCAGCCCGGCCCCTAAGCGAAGGCCTGCTTGGGCAATGGGTATTGCCCCATGACCATACCCGTCGGCCTTAACGGGCATACAGATCAGCGGCTTTGGACCTATACGGTTTCGGATTGTTTCCAGGTTCTTTTTCAGACGGTCCATATATATCAATGCTCGGGTAGCTCTCATATATATAATTTTAACACATTGTATCAACAAAATAAACTACATGAATTCGACCGTAGAGCATAGAATAGGGAAGGCTTAGAGCTGCTCTAACCCGTAGCTGAGGGGATCACCCACGTGCAGTTTCGCTGGAAAGCAGCCTTCCCGGTGTTAGGAACTCCGTCGAACTCACGTTAAACTAGGTCCATGCTGGGTTTTGTTGATTCGCCACTATGGTTTCACAGGATGGGATAAGCCCTCTATTGGGGAGTTTGGTGTACTGCTGCTCAAAATGGTCAAGAGCTACCAGGTGATTGAGCACAAAAGGGACAGACCTGAAAGCAGTCGTTTTATTTGAGAAAATATTATTACGCTTTTTCGATACTATACTATATACCCAACTATACTGATAACTAATGCACCAAGAGCATCAACGATTAAATCCTTCATTGTATCAATAACCGCATAATGCCCTATTAGAACTGTACCATCCGGTGAAATATACTGCTGCATATTCCCTGGCTCCTCTCAAACATTCCTTAAAAGAAATACTGATATATGAACAGGCTGATGTACATCTTCTCCTCTTTTTCCTGCTCGAAAAAGCTTGGTCTTTAATTTTTGGAGATGGTATCTTTGCCATGAAATGCCTCTCTATCATTCCGGTTATCCTAACTATAGTCCAATTGCCGCTCAACGGACAAAAGCAAACTGTATCGGGGTGAGCCGCAAGACCGTTCAGATGGTAAAAAAGAACTGCGGCGCAGGGTCGGGGGGAGCGACATATTGGTGGTATTGACACGCTGAATACCGAATTATGGGCATGGCATACCCGGAGGAAGCAGAACCAAAAAGGTATGGACCGGCACTTCACTACGGCAGATGTGCGGACCAAAATCAACCGCTGCGGTTCGTTAAGGGTCTGCTTAGAAACGCAGTCGTGTCTTGAAGCGGAACAAAAAGCGCTCTTGCGCGTTGTTAGGCCCCAGTTCTCCCAGGTTGCCATCCTTGAAGAAGACGTCCCGGTCCAAAGGCACCTGGGCGGACATGCTCAGGGTGAAGCCCTGGATCAGTTCATGCTCCCCACTGAGGAGCGGGGCAAAGGAACCGTCACTCAAAGCCGAAAGGCAGGCCAGGGTAAGGCTGGTATAGTCATTCACCCGGTATTGTATGGCCCCATACAGGAACTGTTCCCCGGAAAACCCGGTCGCATTGCCGCTTTGCACCGAGGTGGCAGAGGCGGAACCATTGTAGAGGTACTCGGCGAGCACATACCATTGGCCCTCCAGAAAGGAATAGTCCAAACCCGCGCTGGCAGAAAGCCCGGAGAAGCCAAAATCCTCTTGGGGTTTGTAGGTATAAAGGACATCCGCCACAAAGCCGACGTGGAGATCCGCTTTGAGGGAAAATCCCCCGCGGTGGATGCCCCATAGCGAAGCTTCCTCTGGTGCCTCGTAGGTATAGAGCGCTTGAAGGCTCGCCCGGTCCCCATGCTTCTCTCCAAGGATACCTCCCAGGAATCCGCCTCCGTCAAGGACGAAGGGGTTCTTCGGGGCAGCAGCAAAGACCTGAACCTTAAAGGAATCTGCAGGATAGGCAGCGAGAGTTCCCCCCAGAACTGCCCGGGGCCGGGCATCCGGTTGCAAAGGATTCTTGGGATTGAGAAAATCCGAAGGCCCAAAGACCTGACCGTACCCTGCGGCAATCCTAAGAAGTCCTCCGTCAATGTCCAGATACTCTCGATTGAGCCGGAAGAAGAGTCGTTCCAGTTCTATGGTCGCTGCATAGTTTTGGGAGGCTGCGTTTAGCCCGGGGGCCGATAGGCGCTCAAGCCCCAGCGCGGAGATCCCTGCTGCGGCGATCAGGTTAAAGGCGCTGTAAAAGGAAAGGCCCTCCCGCAGCTTTCCCTGGACCCGCAGATTGGCGTACTCCTCGACTCCATAGAAAAAATCCGGCACTTCTCCCGTCCCTGCCCCCGCGGTAATGCTGCTGTCCAGGACCCCTGAAACCGTAAGCCCTTCGGCAGCGGCCATTCCCCTGGTAATACCGAGCAAAACCATGACCTCAACCAATCTGCGTATTCCCATGACCTTCATACTGCACTTCTCCTTACGTTCCTATTTTCAGCGGGATAGATTC
Source organism: Treponema sp. (assembly GCA_031278815.1). Classification (GTDB taxonomy): domain Bacteria; phylum Spirochaetota; class Spirochaetia; order Treponematales; family Breznakiellaceae; genus JAIRLU01. The sequence goes on along the minus strand of JAITJS010000027.1, from coordinate 23,560 downwards.
CGTTGACTGAACACTGAATCAGCGACGGGCTTGTCCATAAGCACGTTCCGCATGATCATGGTGGTCTTGCTGCCCTTGCGCAAGAGGTCCCGGATTTCGATTTCCACGGGAAAGCGGCGACCGCCAAAAACCTCGACTCGGTGAAGGGTGTATTCCTTGAGCTTTGCCCCGGAAAGGGCAAAAAGCTCATAGTGGAGGCAGTCTCCGGTCTCCTTATCGATCCAAAGCTTTTGCTTGGGGTAACTTTCGGTTTTTTTCTTTGCGCTCAGGTCCAGAATCCAGCAGTCCCGCCCGTTCCACCACTCAGAACCACCCAGGGCCGGATCGTAGCGGGCAGAGAGCTTCTCGTTCTCAATGGTATCTTCGTAGGACATATCCGACCCCATCATGCTTTCTTTCAGCATGTGTCCCGAAATGAGCATCACCTCCTCGATGTCCGGGGAATACACATAAAGCCGGCCCCCCTTTTTGAGGTACTTGGTACCCCGGTCTTCGGGATTGGTAAATTCGATAAAACTATCGGAGTTTTCCCGTGCCCAGGCTTTCATCACCTTTACAAAGCGCTTGTTCTGATACTCAATGATCAACTCCCCCTCGTACTCAATCGTGGTATAGATCTCGTTATCATCCACCCGCCGCAATAACTCCGCCGCCTGAGGCGTCTGCCCGTAAACAGAGGAGACCGCCAATAAAACAACCAGAGACGCACATACCCTTATTTTCATCATAAACCTCCACATATCACGTAATAATTAATAATGAACAGTGAATACTTGTTCATTATCTCCGTAACGCCTCAACGGGCTCCACGAAGGCGCTTTTAAGGCTGGGGAAGAGCGTACAGCTTGAGGTGATGAGCACCCCGAAGACAAAGCCCTGGAGCAGGATGGCGGGATCGAAGGACAGGACGATGGTTCCCGCCATGGGGAATTCCTTGAAGCCGCCGCCGGTGAAGGCGTTGTAGTCAAAGGGGAAGAAGGAAAACACCGCCGTTGCCAGGCCCCCTACCAGGCAGCCCGCAAGGGATCCTAGGACGCTGAGAAACACCGCCTCGAAGAAGAAGACCCGGACGATTTCGGCGCGGGTCATTCCCAAGCTTCCCATCATGCCGATCTCTTTGATCCGCTCGTGGATGATCATCACCACGGTATTGACGATGAGGAAGCTCGCCACGATGAGGAACACCAGATAGACCACTATAAAGATCATCCTGCTCTGCTGCATGATGATCACAAAATAATTATCCCCCCAGTCCCGGACCACGGTGTCCTCCCCCAGCAGGGCTTTGAGCTGTCCGCTGATGCCCCTGCTTTGGGCGGCCTTCTCCGCGTAGATAAAAAGCTGCTGGGTCCCTTCGGCTAAAACCAGGAGCCGCTGGAGCCGGGTAAAGTCAACGATGATGGCGTCTTCGTCATATTTTATATAATCGAATTGGAAGACACCGGTAATGACCGGGCTCCACAGCTTGTCGGAAAATTGGGCCGACATGGTTTTCAGGGGAAGGCGGTCCCCCACCCTAAGCCCCGCCTTTTCGGCCATCCTGATCCCGATGGCGCATTCGTTGCTGTCCGGTTCGGGATAGCGGCCTTCCAGGAGGCCGTCATCCCGGCGGGTAAGGTTAAAGTTATGCAGGGCCAGTTCCTCCCTGACTTTTATGCCCCAGAGGAAGGCGTGTTTCACCGTACTGTCCTGGAGGGTGGCAAAGGCCGTAATCCGGGGGAGCGCCGTCTTTACCCCTTCAAGGCCCAGGACACGGTCTTCCAGTTCTGCCACGGGAAGGCCATCGGCCAGGGGAAACCAGACGGGGTAATATTCCTTTTCCGCCTCGTATTGGGAAGACACCGCGCTCAGGTGGCCTGAGTCAAAAACCCGGACCACCTCCTCCATGTTGTTCGTCATCCCCGCAATCCACGCCTGCATAAAAACCGTAAAGAACACCGCGACGGCCGCCGCGCTGACGCAGAAAAGGGTCCGCCGCCGGTTTCGTAAAATGTTCCGGTACGCGATCTTGATGAGGGCTCCCGCGCCCCCGATTCTGATGGTATCCATGATTCCTCCTTTCATCACAAGCCGCCAATAATAACCATCTCACGAACAAACACCCGTAAGGAAATATACCGAACAACAGGTTCGTGTTTGCCCGCGTCGTTCGTGGTTACCATTCTTCACTCCCCAACTGGTGCCAGGCACCGTTTACTCAAACCGCAGGCTTTCGGTGATTGGCGTCTTGAGGGCCCGCCGGATGGGGAAGAAGGCCATGCAGGAAGCCAGGATCGTGGCGATGATCCCGGAACCGATGATCGCCGGGATATGCCACGCGGACCGGAAGACGCCGGTAACCCGGTAACCGATGTCTCCCCCCATAGATTCGGTCATGGCGGTAAAGTCAAGGCCGTATTCGACCATGGGGATATTGATAAGGCAGCCCAGCAGGATGCCGATAAGGGAACCGAAACAGCCCATCATCCCGGCCTCCAGCATATAGACGCCGATCAACTGGCCGTTGCTCATGCCCATAGCCCGCATCATGCCGGTTTCCCGGGTCCGTTCCAGGATGGCAAGGAGCATGGTATTGGCGATCCCCATGAAGGAAAGGATGAAGAGGATGACGATCATGACGCTGTTGGTAATATTGTCCCCCCCTGAGGCCCCGAGGTAGTCCTGGACATAGGCCTCCCAGGGATAAATATCCAGTTCCTGCGGCAGGGTATAGGCCGTTCCCGCCAGGGCCGCTTTGATGGCCCCGGGACGCTCGGCTTTTCCAGAAACCTTCCCGTCGTCGGCGTTCTTTATCCGGATCAGGAGTTCCGTCACCCGGCCCTCCAGCATAAGCCCGGTCTCGTCCTGGAGCGCCTCCAGGGGAATCCAGGCGGTGTTGTTGTTGGTCTTGGGATTGGGGGAATTGACCACTCCTACCACCACTGCGGAAATGAGCTGGTTCACATGCCGTATGGCCCCGGCGTAATCCACCCCGACCATAGCGTCCAAAACCCAGGACGGAAGGGCCTCGTCTTCGGAAACCAGATGCCAAGCCTGGGTAAGTTCATCAAACTCGTAGGCCCGGCGGAACAGCTCCTGTTCTTCGGCGCTGAAAACCGGGGCCAGGTCCACCTCAAACTTCTCCTTCCGCACCGATTCAGGGGCGGCCTTGATATCGATCACCGTGGAGATTTGCACGTCCATCCGCCCCATCTCGGCCAGGACTTTCCAGTAGCGCTCCATATCCGCAGGGGGAATGTTTTTTTTCAGGGTCTGACGTTCCTCTCCGGACCGGGAAGGAGCCTTTTCATAGAGGCCTCGCACAAAGTCCTGTTCCCTCGTAGGGAGACTGGGAAGAATATCCTGCTCCAGTTCATCCGCCCTGGGCCGCTGGGGGATTCCCACCTGGAGCTTGTCTGCGGTAACCGCCCCCAGGACTATTTCAAAAGCGCCGTTCCTGATAAAACGACCGGATTCGATATACTCCGGGTAGCGGAGGACCCGCGCCTCCCCTGCCGGGTCGCAGCCGCTAAACTGTATGGGCGCAGAAGCGGTTTTTGAATAGAGGGTCCCGGTAAACACGAACCGTGGCGTACTGTCATAACCCGCTCGATCCAGGGCCGTAGCGCTTGGCTCCCACCCCTGAAAGTTCTCGTACATGGGAAGGTCCTCTTTTTTGTCGTAATAGGCCCTGGTCTGGAGCTTTGCTGCGCCGATCTCAAAACTGGCGATGTTCCGCAGGGAATCAATGTTCATCCCCGTGAGCCAGCCGTCCATAAAAATATAAAGCCCCACGCTGACGCTTACCGCGGTAATGGTGAGGATGGTCTTCACCTTATGCCGGGCCAGATTGCGGAAGGCCAGCCGCTCCAACTCGATTATGCTTGTCATCGTCATCACGTTACCTCGTTGCTTTCGATTTGGCCGTCTCGGATACGGACGATCCTGCGGGCATAGTCCATGACCATGGGATCATGGGTGGAAAAGATGAAGGTAGTCCCTTCACTTTTGTTGAGCCGGACCATAAGTTCCAGGATCTCCCGGCTAATGGTAGAATCCAGGTTTGCGGTGGGCTCATCCGCGAGGATGATGGCAGGCTTTTTTACCAGGGCCCGGGCAATAGCCACCCGTTGCTGCTGACCGCCTGACATCTCCTTGGGGCGGCGTCTTTCCATACCGGTAAGCCCCACCTCGGTGAGCACCTGCCTGACCCTATCGCGGATCTCCTGTTTGTCCACCCCCAAGAGGGTGAGGGGGAAACCAATATTTTCCTCCACCGACAGGACCGGGATGAGGTTATATGCCTGGAAGATAAACCCGATACGGTATCGCCGCAGCAACGCCAACTGTTTTTGGGAAAGCCCTGCCACATCCTGCCCTTCCACGATCATGCTGCCCCCTGACAGGGTGTCCAGACATCCTGCTAGGTGCAGAAAGGTAGACTTACCGCTCCCTGAAGGACCGGCCACTGCTGCAAACTCACCGCTTTGGAACTCCAGGTTTATCCCCCGCAGGGCATGGACCTGCTGGCCGTTCAGTCCGTAATTTTTCACCGCATTTACCGCTTGTATTACCGTCATGTATACCTCCTTAAAATTAGTACTTACTAACTAATTACCGCCTATGCGATCCCTCTGCATGGACCGGGGAGAAACCCCTTCCTATTCTGCCACTTTCTTTTGATGCCGTAGTTCTGTCAGCGCCTCTAAACCGAACACATCCTTGGCTTTGAGCGCTTCTGTAATGGAATTGGGGACCAGCATCATGGAATTTCCCGCTTTTAATCCTTCGTTTAATATGGAAAGAATCTTCAGTTTCATAGCCGGTTCATTTTTGGCGTAGATTGCTACTGCTTCCTCCAGCTTCCGGGCGATCTCGATCTCCGCATCTGCCAGGAGGATCCGGCCCTTTTTTTCCCGTTCCGCCTGGGCGATGCGCGATAGGGAATCCTGGAGAGCCTCAGGGATCTGCACATCGGTGAGCTCGATGTACTGCACCGTAATGCCCCACTCGGTGGTCTGCCGATCTACCTCGGCCTGGATCTGCTTTTCAATGAGGTCTCCCCGTTCAAGAAAGGTGGAAAGATCATTACTGGAAACCGCGTTCCGCAACGCTGCCTGAGAAGCCAACATCACCGCTTGGGTATAGTCTTCCACTTCCAGAACCGCCTTCTGGGGGTCCCAAACCAGCCAAAACGCGAAGGCATCCACATTGACCATTACCGAGTCCCGGGTAAGGGTTTCCTGGGCGGCAAAGTCGGTAACCCGGATGCGGATGTCGATGATCTGGGAGATTCTATCGAATAACGGTACGAGGAAGATAAGCCCCGGCCCCCGTACCCCCTGGAAACGTCCCAGCCTGAGCACTACCGCCCGATCCCATTCCTCAATTTTCCGCACCGCCGGGACGATGAGGATATACAAGGCAGTGAGCACCGAGACTCCGGTCAAGATATCCCCACCCAGGGTTCCGAGCATTTCCCTTTTCCCCGTGAGTCCCAGGATGATTCCCGCAACACACAGGAGCACCGCGAACAGCTTCATACGGGTAAAATCCCGTAGCTGATACGCCGCGGGATGGGGTTTCATTTTTTTTCTACTCGGCTGCTCACCGTGCTTAACTAAACCGCTTTGTGTAAGGCTCATTGCATCCTCCTTTCATCGTAAGCCTCGATAAGATCTACCAGTTCTTTTTTTGCAACTCCTAGCGCGCGCATCTCCTCAATAAACCGTCCCAGTACTTCCTGAATCTTCCGTTCCAGGGCATCCTCCTCCCCTATAGGTTTTTTACCTGATATATAGGTGCCGCTTCCTACTTGTGTATGCAAGATACCTCGGATCTCCAGTTCACCGTATGCCTTGGCGATGGTATTAGGGTTGACTTTGAGGCCCACCGCAAGGGAACGGATCGTCGGCAGCTTGTCCCCTGCCTGTACTCGACCGGATAAGAGGGCATATTCTATTTGCTGGATGATTTGCCGATATACCGGTACGCCATTAGCTGTGTCCAGAGAAAAACGTAGTGTGGTCTCGGTATTTGTACTATTCATCTAGTACAATAGTAAATAAACTAGTACAATATGTCAATCACTTTTTCTATGGGTTTATCCTCGTGGGGAATGTATACGGGTAAAAGAAGGCGCTGAGCCTCTATAGGAGCTTTAGGTACCCGCACCTGAGGAAACAAAGGTGCTCATCCCTATACCCGTGGCATGGAGGAGTTCTTTCAGATTCTTGCTGCCCTGGTGTTTTGCCGCCCTGCACACCACGTCCCCGCAGACTTGGGCATCTGCCAGGGCATTATGGGCTGCATAGTCTATACCAAAGGTGGATCCCAAGAAGGTAAGTTTGTGGGAAGCGAGATCCGGCCAGGTATGCCGGGCCAGCGCAAGGGTACAAAAATAGGAGAACCTCGGCGCAGCAAGATCATACCACGCAAGCACTGCCCTGAGCACTCCCATATCAAAGGGGGCATTATGGGCCGCCACGGGAAAGCCCGCCATAAAGGGCTGTATCTGGGATTCCCAAAGCTCCTCGAAACGTGGGGCATCTTGCACGTCCTCAAGGGTGAGGCCATGAATAGCGGTAAAATCCGGTCGAATGTACAGAACCGGAGGACATATCAAGGAATAGAAGGTATCCACCACCTTCCCCTGCTGATATTTTGCCAATCCCACGGCACAGGCGCTTTCTCGGGCGTACTGGCCGGTTTCAAAATCAATAGTAACAAAATCCATCTTTTTTAAAACTCCTTAGGTTTCAGCTCCGGCCTTTTGCTTGACCCGTATCTCTTTATGCACTGCGGGGTCTCGCAGTTTTCTCATCTCAAAGTAAATCATCACCCCGGTACATACAAATGCAAATCCATCTGCCACCGGTGCAGCAGCAATCACCCCGGAAAGTCCCCACAAGACCCCAAAGAGCAGCATACAGGGGATGAGCACAATACACTGCCGTAACAGGGAAAGGAGGATGGCAATCTTTGGCCGTCCGGTAACCACAAACACATTAGCCGACACAATCTGGAAACCGTTTAGGGGTAGCAGGAGCAGCGCGATCTGCATGGCCCTGGGGGTAAAGTACAGCAACTCAGGGCTGCCTGCTGGGGCAAAGAGCCTTACCAGCGCCTGGGGAACCATTTGGACCAGGAGAAAGCCGGCAATACAGATCCCACTCGCCGTGGCAATGGCCCTCAGGTATGCGCTCCGCACCCGATCAAAGCGTTTTGCCCCGTAATTGTACCCGAGTATGGGCTGGGCCCCCTGGTTAATGCCGAATATGGGCATGAGGATAAACAGGGAAATGGAAGCAATGATATTCATCCCCGATAGGGCTATATCTCCCCCATTGGAAACTCCAAGCGCAGCAGCACCATACCAACCCATGCTGACGTTGTAGAGCAACTGTACCCCGGACATGACAAATTGCAGCAAAAACTGGGATGACCCAAAGGCGAGGATCGCCACGATGATGTCTAGCCTTAGCTTAAAGGGCTTTAGCCTAAGCCGGATCACCGCTTTCTTGCTCATATTGAAGGAGAGGAACCACAGGGTAGCGGCACATTGGGATATGATCGTCGCCCAAGCCGCTCCCTCCACTCCCCAATGAAAGAGAAAAATAAAGAGGGGGTCCAAGAGCATATTAAGCCCGGCGCCGATGAACATACCGAGCATGGTTACCTGCGGGAAACCTTGGGCCCGGGTACAATGGGAAAAGCCGAAGCTCAGCATCCCGAATACCGACCCGAAGAGGATAATTTGGAAATAACTGCGGGCATAGTCCAGGGCAGCGCTTCCTTTTTGGGCCCCCAAGAGCGAGAGTATCGGCTCGATCAAGATAAGTCCCGTACTCATTATGAAAAGACCCGTGATGGTTAAGAGCCAGAAACAGTGGTTGAGGGCATTTTCCGCCTCTTCCTGCCGCTGCTGACCAAGGCGCATGGAAATCATGTTGGCCGCGCCCATCCCGAAAAGCATGGAAAAGGCCATACTTATCGTCATCAAGGGCATGACCAAGGCAAGCCCACCTAGGGCAGTCTCATTTACCCCACGGCCTACAAAGATACGGTCAACCACATTGTAGAGGGCATTGACCAGCATCCCGGTAATCGCCGGTACTGAGAATTGTACCAGAAGCTTACCCACCGGCTCTGTACCAAGCCGGTCGGCGGCATTATGATGAGCTGTTGCTGTTTCCCTGGAAACGGGCGTATGCATTTGCAGATTAGACAAATTGTGTGTTTCCCTTTATGAGTGATATGAAGCACCTTTGTTTTTTGGGGAGGCTACCCCCCAGGCCCATTATTTGAGTTCCTCGTCAAAGCAGACCGCAACCTTGCCGCAGTTGCCCGCAGCCATGAGCTTGTAGGCATCATCGGCTTTTTCCAAGGGGAATCGGTGGGTTACCAGGTCTTCGGGATGCAACTTCCAGCGGACCAGCGCTTCCACCAGGTCTTCCATGAGCCAGATACTGGTAACCCAACTGCCGTATATACTTTTCTGCGGATGGATGATGTCTGGACTGGGATTGAACGTAAGGGTCCCTCCTTCACCCACAAAGGCGATCTTTCCCCATTGCCGGGTAGCGCGAACCGCAGTTGCCCGACCTTGATCACTGGCGGAACAGTCAAAGGCCCGTTCAACCCCATGACCACCGGTGAGGGCCTTTACCGCTGCTTCATTGGTTTCCCCAGGGGCTAAGACTTGGTCCGCAAGATGCAGTTTTTCCGCTAAGCTGATGCGGGCCGGATTAGCATCAATACCGATTACGTACCGGGCACCCATGGCTCTACAGAGCATTAACGCCGCCAGTCCCACCGGCCCCAGACCCACCACCAGCACCGAGTCAGCGCCGCTGACTCCTATCTTATGTATGGCTTCGTATACGGTACCGAACCCGCAGGCAACCTGCGCACCATCGGTATAGCTTAACCCTTCGGGTAGTTCTACCAGGTCCTTTTCATCACAGAGGATATATTCTGCCATCCCGCCATCCCGCTGCCAGCCGTACGCTGCCCGGTGGGGGGATGAACAGGAAATCATATACCCCATCCGGCAGTCATGACAGACACCACATCCCGAGATATGGTATACGATAACCCGGGACCCTTGCTTAAACCGTTTGATGCCCGGCCCTTCTTCAATGACCTGCCCACAGGGCTCATGACCTGCGATGACTCCCTGATACCCTTCAGGCCCTTTTCCTTGGTGCTCCCGATAAATTGCACGGATATCGCTACCGCAGATAGTGGATGCCTTGGTTTTAACCAAGACCTGTCCCCAACCAGGGGTTGGAATGGGGTAGGTTTTAAGAACCGCTGTACTATTTCCAGGCAGGTATGCTCCCTGCATAGTTCCTTCCATACTACTATGTCTCCTTACGTTTCGGCTGATCCAGTCTAACCCTTCACCGCACCGACCATCATACCTTTAACCAGTTTGTCCTGTGCAAAGATATACAACAGCATAATAGGCAAGGAAGAAAGAATAAGCAAGGCCATGATCACCGAACTCGTTCCAGATAATGACCCCTTTTAAGGGAGGAATACGTCCTGCGGCGATCCGCTCGGTGACTGCCTGCTCATCTGGAAAGTAGTTTAGTTATATTTATTGCCGTTGCATAATAATGAGTACCTACTAGACGGAAGAACCTTTTATTCGTTATAATACTATTTAAGTTCTCGGTGCATACCCCCTTACGCTGGGAACTTCAGTTCCTAAAGGAACTGTACGAGGAGGTCAGTTGTCGGATAAGGATTTACGGATTAATGAACAGATTCGGGTGCGGGAAGTTCGCCTCATTCGGAATGAAGGTGAGCAACAGGGAATTATTCCTACTCTGGAAGCACTGGCGATTGCTAGAGGACGAGGTCTTGACCTAGTGGAAGTTGCGCCTCAGGCGGTTCCACCGGTGGTCAAAATCATGGATTATGGTAAGTTCAAATTCGAGAATGAAAAGAAGGTCCGGGATTCAAAAAAGAAGCAGAAGCTGCTGAAACTCAAGGAAATCCGTATGCAGCCGAAGATTGACGAACATGATATTGAGTTTAAGTCAAAGCATGTACGGGAATTTCTTGCTGAAGGTAATAAGGTCAAGGTTACCATCCGCTTCAGAGGCAGGGAACTTGCCCATACTGAACTGGGCTTAGACGTCCTTAAAGACGTGCTGAAACGTCTTGAAGGGGAATATGTGATGGATAAAGCGCCGGCTATGGAAGGCCGGTTCATGTCTATGGTCGTGAGTCCCAAGTCTAAGAAATAAGGATGTAGGTATACATATATAACCTTAGCTTTAAGGGAGAGCTGGACCAAGTCTATGGTACCATCCCTGCGGTTGTTTTTTCACGAGTATGATGGAAAATAAAATTTTGCAGTTTACGAATTGTACATTTTTTACATTGAGGATGACAGGATGCCAAAAATGAAAACCAAGAAAAGCGCTGCCAAGCGTTATTCTTTCACAGGGACGGGAAAGGTAAAGTATAAAAAACAGAACCTCCGTCATATTCTTACCAAGAAGTCAAGTAAGCGGAAGCGGAAGCTCCGGCATGCGGGTATATTGTCCACCGACAATGTGCAGGCAATCAAAAAACGATTATTACCCTACGGATAGGAGAGGTGTTATGTCAAGAGCAGTAGACGGTTCAAGAAGAAAGGACCATCGAAAGAAGATTCTAAAACAGGCCAAAGGCTATTGGGGACGTCGCCATTCAAACTACAAAACCGCTAAGGATGCGGTTGCTAAGGGGCTCTCTTATGCTTATCGAGACCGGAGAGACCGGAAAGGCGATTTTAGGCAGTTGTGGATCATCCGCATTAATGCGGCCTGCCGGGGAGAGGGACTGTCCTATTCACGGTTTATTGCCGGCCTCAATAAGGCGGGCGTAACCATCAACCGAAAAGCCCTGGCCTTCCTCGCGGTGGAGGACACCCCGGCCTTTAAGGTGGTGGTATCTCAGGCTAAAGCGGCATTGGGGGCTTAACGATGGGAACTGTGGAACACGTCAAATTACTGGAAACCAAGGTGGTCAGTACCTTGGACTTACTAAAGCGGATAACTGAAGAAAACAAGGACTTAAAAGAACAGACCCAAGTCCAGAAAAAACGGATCGAAGAACTGGAACAGGTGATTCAGGGTTTTAGAGAAGATCATGCTCTTATTGAAGAAGGAATCCTCTCGGCGCTCAATCGGCTCAATCAGTTTGAAGACGCCATGGGAGACCACGAAGCCCCTCCTCCGCATAATGATACGACACAAACGGATCAGCCTACCAATCAGTCTTAAGAGGTATCCATGTCAAAAAGTGGTCAAGCTTTAAAAAACGTTCGATTCATGAAAAATGATTTACGGATCGAACTATTGGGGACCTCTTTTTCTATTGCTGCCGAAGAAAATCCCGTGTACCTTGAAAGTATCCTTAACAATTACCGTTTAGCCCTGGAAAGCACTCAAAATTCAACGGGTTTACGGGATCCCCTTAAAATTGCTATTCTCACGGGATTTTTACTTTGCGATGAAATCCAAAGAATATTCACCCGGGAAGCTGCGGAGCAAGAGGCGGAAGCTCGTGAAACCGAGCAGATTACGTTGAGTTTGATCGCCCGCATTGACGAAGTGTTATCGTATGAACCTTGATGTAAGGAACCCTATGGCATGATATGAACCCTCTGTTTAGACTTCAAAATCCCATCAAGCACTATGACTGGGGATCGCCTCAATGGATTCCTCAGTTATTGGGGGTGGCAAATCCTGAAGGGCTTCCATGGGCGGAATTATGGATGGGGGTTCATCCAGAGGGGCCGTCTATCACTGAGTATGCGGGGACTGCGTTGCCTCTCGCTTCGTTGATAGCCCAAGATCCGGCTGGGTATGTAGGAACAGCGATCCAGCAGGCTTTTGGGACCCTGCCTTTCTTGTTTAAACTCTTAGCCGTGGAGCAGCCTCTTTCCCTCCAAGCCCATCCAAACAAGGAGCAAGCCCAAAGGGGCTGGGAACGGGAAAATCAACTCGGTATACCCCTTAAGGCGCCCTACCGGAATTACAAAGATCCTTCTCATAAACCGGAAATTATCTGTGCCCTGAGTCCTTTCACGGCCCTGTGCGGATTCCAAGAACCGGAACAGATTGTCCAGGGCGTGGCGGTGTTTGCGCAATCCGCACCAGAGCCCTTGTATACCGCCCTGCATAGGCTCGTTCAAACCTTGGAAGCAGGCGCTACAGCCCAACGCCTCCGGGCATTTCTTCAGGGGCTGTTCGGGCTTCCCGTAGCAGTAGGGCAGGCATTGAGCGCCTATGGGAGAGACCAGAAGGAAAGGCTTATCAACGAGTATCCTGTTTATAAGCAGGCATGGGAACTCATGGCCTATGGTGCGGAACGCTACCCAGGGGACCCGGCAGTGCTGGCTCCCCTGTACCTCAACCGGATCGATCTGGCCCCTGGTGAAGGACTCTATCTTCCTGCAGGGGTCCTCCACGGCTATCTGCGTGGTTTTGGGGTGGAGCTTATGGCCAACTCGGACAATGTACTTCGGGGAGGATTAAGCTCCAAGCATGTGGATAAGGAGGAACTAGTACGCATTTTGGATTTCTCCGTGTTTCATCCCCAGATCCTCCGATCGCAAGGAGGACGGTATCAGACTCAGGTACAAGAATTCTCCCTATGGGTAATGGAAGGTCAGGGGGACCAGATACAAGACCCCCAGTTCCTTCCCGGGATACTTATCGTAACCCAGGGAAAGCTGCACATCACCTTTTCCTCAGGGGAGGGGGAATGGAACCTCATGCAAGGGGAATCGGCGTTCATCCCCGCAGGTAAGCCAGCAGACCTTCACTTCAGGGGAACCTACACCCTCTACGGGGCAGGAATCGGTTCCTTATATGTCATGGAAGACAAAGATGAAAATACTGGTGGATGCTGATTCCTGCCCCCGGTCGACTCGAGAAGTGGTGTTGCGGGCGGTCAGGAGAACTGGAGTAGGAGCGTTTTTTGTGGCAAACCGTCCTATTCCGGGTATAACCGGGGATGGGGTGATGATGGAGCTTTGTTCTATCAGAGCAGGGGCTGCGGACGACCGTATGGTTGCCTTAGCTTGTCCCGGAGACGTGGCGATAACCCGGGACATCCCCTTGGCCTACCGCTTGGTGGAAGGGTCGATCTGGGTTATAGACGACCGAGGGCGGGTGTATACCCAGGAAAATATTCGGGAACACTATTCCAGAAGAAATTTTATGTTTGGCCTAGCGGAAAAGGGCCTTATCGGAGAGCGTATCCGCACCTATGGTAGACGGGAGCTCAAGGCGTTTGCGGATAGTTTGGATAGGATCTTGTCGCAACGTATCCGGGAAAACCCCGTAGCGTCCCATCAGGCTAGTACCTGATGGGACTGCTTCGTGGTGCGCGTATGTCTAGCGCCAGATCTCGCCGATATGAGATCCGCCTTAACCTGAATGGGTGAGGATAATCCCCGGTTTTTCTGGGGTATACCCTGGCAAGGTTAAGGTAATATATCGGATTTCAAGACCCTATAAAATTGCAAATCGATCTCGTTTTTAATCTGTTGTTGTAAGGTGAGCAAGATTTCTATTGATGAAGGGGCGGGAGCCCTCGTTTCTCTGCGCTTTTCCCCTTCCAGGGCAGGGACCAAAAGTTGGTACGCCTCTACCTGAAGGGCCTGGGCGAGTTTCGCCATAGTCTTGTCACTCACCCAGATACGGCAACCCTCAATATCGTTTATGGTCTGAGTCGAAAGTTCCGCGGTTTTGGCGAGCTTTTCCTGGGATATAGCCAGGATTTTTCGCTGGTGTTTGATGTTCATGGACAAGATGCTCCGTAATGATGCTGGTCCTCTGCTCATGTGCTCTTCAACCCCTTATAGACGGTGTGGTTTTCTTATGAGGGTACTCAGGAATCATAATTATTGACAACTTGTTAAAAACAATATCCACGTGGTTACTATCAAGGGTTCCCTAGGTATGCGCAAGGGCTTACCCTGTTCACACCGGGGACTTTAACGCCAGAGACCGGTTCTGAGGACTTCATCAAATTGCTGGTCGATTTGTTTTTTAATATTATGCTGGAGCGTGAGCAAGGTTTCTGCCGGTGAATGAAGGGACTCCGGAGCGTCTTCTTGGGTTTTCTCGTCAATGTTGGGGAGCAAAAGCTGGTACGCCTCCACCTGGAGGGCCTGGGCGAGTTTCACAATGGTCTTGTCGCTTACCCACATGCGGCAGCCTTCAATATCGTTTATGGTCTGGGCTGAAAGGTCTGCAGCTTCTGCCAGTTTCTCCTGGGATATACCTAAGAGCCTCCTGTGGCTCTTGATATTCAGGGACAGCAGCTTGCGTAATCGTTCTGGTCCTAAATTCATAGTTTTCTTACATTCCTTATAAATTGGTATGATATGGCTTTACGGGGTATTGACAACTAGGTAATAACAAGTATATACTAAACTAATACCGGATTTTTGCACCTATTTACTTGGTAATAGCAATGAAATATACGGTATTACCAATACCCATTGAAAGCGGGTGCTGAGATGCACAAAAGCGCCTTCTCTATATTATGTATACCTGGCGTGAGCCTGGGTTTAGGAGTTCATGGAAAAATCATGGAGTATCTCAGGAACATATAGGAAAAATATATGAAACAAATACTGGTTAAGTTCAGGAATCTTGTCCCTAGGGGGCAGTTTATATAAGGAAGGAACGAAGAGGAAAGACCTGCCGGGGCTTATTCCGGTACGTTCCTGGAAAAAGGAGGTACTTACATGAAAAAGTATCAGGTGATTATGGCGGGAATATGCAGCCTTATGCTGGTATTCGGATTAGCCCTGACCGGCTGTGATACCGGTGGCGGTGATAAAGGCGGTGGCGGGATATTAGGCAACGTTACAAAACCCACAGACGGCGGGACTAATGAAGCGATAACCAGTTCTGCCCCTACTGCGCCAACCGGCGTAACGGCAACCCGAGTATCAGCAACTGAGGTATCAGTTACGTGGAATCGGGTGAGCGGCGCTCGGAGTTATGAAGTTTATCAGTCTTATGACGGATCCGATTCCTCTTATGCGCTTGACGGTTATCCTACTATTGAAAATAGATTGAGCAGCAATAGTTGGGGGTATTTCAAAGTAAAAGCATTCAACGAAACGGGTGGGAGCGCTTTTTCTACTTCTTCTTCGTATGTTGGACCACCTTCTTCAGGCGGAAACAGCGGCGGTTCTGCCCCTGCTACACCAACCGGTGTAACGGCAATGGCTCTTTCATCAACCAGTGTATCCGTATCCTGGAATTCCGTATCAGGAGCTACCCATTATACTACTTATTACCAGGAGGTTACTACCAGCGTTTCTTCTGAATCAACACCCACAGACTCAACGCCATATACAGAAGGTATGGATACGAGCACCACCATTACCGATCTAAAAACATCGACCCTGTATATCTTTTGGGTTAGGGCGTCAAATACTTACGGCTCTAGCAATTATAGCAGAGGGATCTTCATACAAACCGAAGCCGCAAGTGGAAGCAGCGCCTCGATCCCTGCTGTACCAATCGGGGTAACCGTAAGTCGAAGCGGAAGTACCGCACTAGTTACGTGGAATTCGGTGAGCGGAGCAACGAGTTATGAAATTTATTACGCATTTCAAGCATCAGGGCCCTATTACTTAGACGGTATCGCTAGTACCAATTCATTTACCAGTATCAACTGGGATGCTGAGGAAGCGGGATATTTCAAAGTAAAAGCGGTCAACGCAGCAGGTCCGAGTGATTATTCTGCTTATGCTTTCATGGGAGCATCTTTGAGCGCCAGCAGTGGATATGGAACTATAAAGGTAAAAAATGATAGCTCTTCCTGGACTCTCGAAGTCATAACTATTGAAAATTATATGACAGGGAGCGTTATTATTAACGATTGGAATGGATTAACTCCTGGATATACCAATACATATCCAACCATACCGGCAGGGGCATCATACGATATAACGGTAAAAGATAATGCTGGGGACGTGTATAGTGTCTCTAACTTGTCCGTACCGGCGAATCAAGTTGTAACGCTGGTTTATAACGGATACAGCCTGCGAGCATCGAATTGATCCTTCTTAAGGAGGAATGAATGAAACGGATACTTTGTGCCGCAGCAGCAATCGTGCTGCTGGGCATAAGCTCCGGGTTTTCCCAGGAAGACCTGAGCCTCAGCAGGGACATGGAAAAGAGGGGCCTCTTACCGAGCTTGGGCTATTCCTCGTCCGGTACGCACGAAGAAAAGATGACCGTGGCGATCCTGGACTTCCTTAACGTGGACGGAAGCCAGAGCGTCCTGGGCCGCTATTTCGCGGAGCAGACCGGCCATTATCTTGCCAAACGGCCCCAGATCACCTTAGTGGAACGGACTCAGATAGACCGGCTGGTGGTAGAGCTGGACTTCAGCGCTTCCGGGTACGTGAGCGATGCCTCTGCAATAGAGCTGGGGGGTATGCTGGGCGCCTCGGCAGTGGTCTTGGGTACCTTGATACGAGTGGGCCGCAAGATTGAGGTGCACATGAAAACCGTGGATACCCGCACGGGAGCGGTTCTGAGTAGCGGCAGTACGGAACTATCCGGGGGCAAGTACCTCACCATGTATAACCAGCTTTTGAACCCCTAAGGAGGCTCCAGATGCGTAAGGATATGATAGTGATCCTGGCCCTTGTGGCAGGAACCAGGTTCTTGGCCGCGGGGCCTGAGCCTCGGTGGGTCCGTTTCCGGGAACAAGAATACCCGGACTCCCGGTTCATAAGTAGCCTAGGTATGGGGGTAAATCAGGAGCAGGCAGAAAACGCGGCCTTGAATGGACTGTCCCTTTATTTTAAAAGCACTGTAGCGGTAGAGCAGCAAATGCTTTCTCAGTACAAGGAAGTCCTTTCTGGCGACCGGAAAGGGGTTGACCGGGAAACCCGGATGAGTACGGCTTCGGTTATCCACTCTGAAGCGGAATTCCGAGGAGCCCATTTTACCCCTCCCTGGTACAACGATCAGAACCGGAACTGGTATGTCCTGGCCTACATCAACAAGCAGGAAGCCGCGGAACTCTATCAAAACCGAATCGCCGCGAACCTGACTATGATGGAGACCGCGCTGCAACAAAGCGGAGAACCGCTGCAGCAATACCAGGCTTTTAAGCAAGCGGCTTCCCTTGCCCAGGTCATTGAAGCGGATATCCTGGGCTTGGCGGAACTATCCGATGCCGGAGCAGCGTACCGGGAAACCCTGGAGTATACCCGGAACGTTATGGCCAATAGCAAGGCGTTTCGTTCCCAGTTGCGGTTTAGCGCGGCGATTGCTGCGGATCGGCAAGGCCGGATTCAGCGAAAACTCTTGGATGTGCTGGAAAAAAACAGCTATGTGACGGTGCGCAGCCAGGGAGACTACATCATTACCGGGGAGATCTTCTGTGATGAGGAGAAGCTCCTTGCGGGGTTCTTCATCCATTCAGGGATCAGCTTGCAGCTCAGTAACCGCGCGGGAAAGCTCCTTTTTTCCTACACCAAGAATTACCCCCGGTGGGGATCCCGGAACCAAGACATGGCCTATAATATCGCGTTCAGGGAAATGGAAAAGGACCTGGAAGCGAACTTTATCAAGGAATTTAACGCCTTTTTAGGCGATTAAATTACGTTTTTTTAATTCGTATCAATCTTAAGGAGGATTGAAAATGAACAAGCGGATTTTTTCTTTCGCTTCAGTAGGGGCAGCCGTGGCTTTATTGGTAAGCTGCGCGGGCGCTCCTGCCTCAGCGCCGCAGGCGCCGCCCAGTCAGCCCCAAGGCGGGCCGCCTGCGGAGGTGTCCCAGTGGATACAGCAACATCAGAATGCGGATGACGTGTATTACGGGATGGGGATTTCGGAGTTCCAGAACGAATCCGATGCCTTACAGCAGGCAACCATACTGGCCAGGGAGAATCTGGCGGGAAGCCTGGAGACCGAAGTAGCGGCCATCGGCGAGAATGCGGTACGCCGGGCTGAGGCCCAAGGGGAAACCGACCGGGTGGCCCGATTCCAGAACGCTAGCAAGCAAATCGTTACTCAAACCTTGCGTAAGGTAAAGACCTTCGGGCCGTACATGAACGGACGGGGCAACACCTACGTGGTGGTTTACTTGGACAAGAACAGTTTCAAGAAGGACATCAACGAGTATGTGGACACGGTGTTTGAGAAGACCGATGCCGAGCTGAACCAACTGCTCGGTTTGTAGCCTCGGCAGAAGGCGATAGATGGGACGCCCTGGCACGCGCTCGGTCTATCGCCGTATATGCGCCACGAAAGGAGTAACGAAGTATGAAGCAAAACATAGGAGCTATTGGATTAGGGCTGATCCTGATTGCGGGATTGTATCCGCAGTCAAGACTAGCGCCGCCCAATGCTCCCAATGCCGTGGCCCGCCAGGGAGAATCGGAAATCGTCATTAACTTGACGAATGTAGAGAAGGATATTGCGGTGTGGGTTAATGATCGAATCGTCGCCCATGTATTTCCCAAAACCACTGAAAAGATAATTGTTCGAGACGGAAGAAATATTGTGCAATTAGCGGAAACTACCGTGCGAAACGGTATGTGGAATATCGGGGAGAAAAAACAGGTGGTGGTGGATTCTGACTCAAACCGGGTAACTATAGGGCTGCTCATGCGCTACGGCAGGCTCATAAGCGGACAGGTACAGCAAACCCTTGCCATACGCCCCCAAGAGGGAAACAGCCAATCCGGTTCCCTTGCTGATGCCCGGAACCTTCCCGTGCCTGAGCCGGCAAGACGGGCTTCTGAACCAATACGAACTCCTGAGCCAATACGGACGCCTGAACCGGTACGGACCTCTCGACCTGCGGTCAACGATGATTCCATAGAGGGGGCGGTGAACCGCGCGGCAGAGGAACTCATCGTAACCTTACCGGACAAGGCGACCTTGGCCATCATCAGCATCGCGACCCGGGACCGGGATATGTCGGAGTTTGTCATAGATGAGCTGGCTTATCTTTTGGTGGACGCCCGGAAGTTTAAGGTGGTGGATAGGAAGAGTCTTGATGCCATAAGGGCGGAACAGGATTTTCAGTTTTCAGGGGAGGTGGATGATAATTCGGCGGTGTCCATAGGAAAGATGCTGGGGGCCTCTATAGTGTTGACCGGAAGCATCAGCGGGAGTGGAAACACGAGGCGGCTACGGGTGAAAGCCCTAGACGTGATGACTGCGGAAATCATGTCTATGGCCTCAGAACACTTCTAACCCGCCAGCGGGTTTAAGGCCCCTGACTGGCAGCGGCGGTTTGAGAGCGAGGCGCCCCTTGCTTCAGGCCCGGGGTAGTTTGGAATCAAAGCCCCCATAGGGGGGGGCTGGTTCAGGCATGGAAGTTTTCCATGGATAAACAATGTTCTATAGTAAAGAGGTATTTTGTGAAGAAAACACTTGTTTCATTGGTTTGCCTGCTGCTCCTGGGGAGCGGGGTATTTGCGTTGGATAAGGCCGCAGGGGGCGGATTGCTTGTAGGGGGAACCTTCCAGGGAGGATCCGTAACATACTCATACTACGAGGACTCCTACTACGGCTCCACCACCACCACCTATGACTGGACCTTTAACCGTACATCCTTCGGAGGCTTCGGCTTTTTCAGCATCAGCCAATACCTCGAGCTTAATGTAGCCTTCATGTATAAAGCCGGTGAGGCCGAGGTAACCGTGAATGGGTTAACCTACTCAGGAGATCAGGCAGCAGGGCCTCAGCCTACCAGCGCGCTTGGGCTTGGCGCCTATGGGAAATACCCGATACCCATTTCAGACACTTTTGTGTTCTTCCCCACGGCGGGAGTGGATTTTGAATTCAACTTTGAAGACTACTGGTGGAACGATCTGTGGGTCAGGGGTGGTGTGGGTCTTGATTTTTTCCTGAACGATACCATGTTTTTGCGGGGCCATTTCATCTATGGTGCGGCTATTCCGGTAGGAGATACCCAAGACTTAAGTCCTGAGATAGGCCACGGCCTTCTTGCCAAAGTCGGCCTAGGGTTCATGTTCTAAACCGTGTGGTGCCGGGCCTTTTCTAGGCCCGGCACCTAGGCCTTCGATAGGTAACGTTGCATCTCCAATTCCGTACACTCATACCTCTGAGAACTACCCAAGTATTGATACCGTTGACCGGCTGAAAAAGAACATAGCCCTAATACCTTGCGTACCCTAAAACGCCTGAGTACATCACGGTAGGCAAGGGTTAGAGAGCTACAAGGCATGTAACCACTCGTGTGGCTCGTAGTCATGCTTATCCCTACTTGTAGCCTAAGCATGGTACTAGTTGCGTGCGTCCCACACACCCTAACGGTCCTTGCCGCAGTAGCCGAGCGTTCAGGGTCCGCCTTCAGGTACACTTCACAATAGATAGGAGAACTGATTGTAACCAGTAAGGGGATATAAAAAAGGCCCATTCCCGCGGGGTCTGGCTTTTTTATACCCTCGGAAATGAGCCGATGTTTTTTAGAGCTTAAACAGGAGTTCTTCGTAGCCAGGGAAGGGCCAGGCGTGCTTAGCGACCAGTTTCTCCAATCCATCCCCTCGGGCCCGGACCGCGTCCATAGCAGGTCGTACCTTCTCAAAATACGCCTTAGCCTTGCTAAAGGGATCCTCCACTTCCTGGGCTTCTGCCAAAGCCGTTTCCAACTTGGCAGTCTCATC
Organism: Treponema sp.; assembly: GCA_031278815.1. Classification (GTDB taxonomy): domain Bacteria; phylum Spirochaetota; class Spirochaetia; order Treponematales; family Breznakiellaceae; genus JAIRLU01. Next base: position 2,892 of record JAITJS010000027.1, on the reverse strand, counting down.
GTAGAGTTCTGCCGCAAGCTCGGCAATACGCTTGACCCGTTTCGCCTGGGGTATATTGGTGGCCCCTACCGCGGCCAAGGCCGCAGCATCTTGGGCCAGGGTCCCGGCATAGGTGGTAGCTGCGGGGAATAGGTAACGCCGAGCCATGTCTATGGTAACCCCTGCCTCGATATTGATCTGTTTGGCGTATTTTTCCAGATAAATATGATAGCGGCTCTCCAACTCGTCCTTGGAGAAGACCTGGTGAGCCTCAAAGAGGGCTATGGTTTCGCTTCGGGTAAGCACTGAAAGAGCATCTACGGCGTTCCGCACATTCGGCAGACCCCGGCGTTCCGCTTCCCGGACCCATTCCTCAGCATACCCATTACCATTGAATACCACCCGCCGGTGTTTGGCATAGGATTCTTTGATGATACTCTGTATCGCCTCGTTTTTATTTGCCTCTTTTTCCAGTTTATCCGCAAACTCAGACAATACCTGGGCCACGGCCACATTGAGATAGGTATTTGGCGTGGCTATGGACTGGGAAGAGCCCACCATGCGGAACTCAAACTTGTTCCCGGTAAAGGCAAAAGGACTGGTCCGGTTGCGGTCAGATACGTCTTTGGGTAGGTTGGGGAGGCTCGTAACCCCAAGCTTTATCAATTGCCCTCCTTCGGTTTTAGTGCTGCTTTTTCCTTCTGCAATGTTGTCCAAGATTTCGGTTAACGGGCCGCCGAAGAAGATAGAGACGATAGCAGGGGGCGCCTCATTGGCCCCCAGCCTATGATCATTGGCAGCGGTGGCCGCAGAAGCCCTGATTAACAGAGCATACCGGTCCACTGCCTCCACCACTGCTGCGGCAAACAGGAGAAAGCGGGCATTGGACTCAGGGTTCGCCCCAGGTTCAAAGAGGTTGATCCCGTCATCCGTGGCTATGGACCAGTTGTTATGCTTCCCAGAACCGTTTACCCCGGCAAAGGGCTTCTCGTGGAGTAAGCCTTCCATGCCGTGCCTTCGGGCCACACTCTTGATGGTTTCCATAAGCAACTGGTTTGCGTCCACTGCCGCAGTGGTATTGGTAAACACCGGGGCAATCTCGAACTGGTTAGGGGCCACCTCATTATGCTGGGTCTTGGCTGCGATCCCCACTTTCCATAGCTCGGTGTTGAGTTCCCGCATGAATCCTGCCACCCGTTCCTTGATAGCCCCGAAATAGTGATCCTCCATCTCCTGGCCCTTGGCAGGCATAGAACCAAACATGGTCCTCCCCGTGAGGATGAGATCCGGCCGCTGGTCATAGAGGGCTTTATCCACCAGAAAGTATTCCTGTTCCGGCCCCACCGTGGTGTACACCCGCTTAGCGCTCTCGTTTCCCAAGGCTCTCAGCACCCGAATCGCCTGTTTGCTCAAGGCGTCAATAGACTTAAGGAGGGGAACCTTCTTATCCAAAGCCTGTCCATAGTAGCTGATAAACGCGGTGGGTATGCACAAGGTAGTCCCGGTCTGATCCTGCTTGAGAAACGCGGGACTCGTTACATCCCAGGCCGTATAGCCTCGAGCCTCAAAGGTGGCCCGAAGGCCTCCAGAAGGAAAACTCGACGCATCCGGTTCACCCTTGATAAGCTCTTTGCCCGAAAACTCCATGAGGACCCTACCATCCATGGTCGGGGCAATAAAGGAATCGTGCTTCTCCGCGGTAAGCCCGGTAAGGGGGTGGAACCAGTGGGTGTAGTGACTTGCACCCTTGGCCAAAGCCCAATCCCGCATGGCCGCGGCCACTACTTCCGCCACCTCCAAGGTCAGTTCTTTTTCCCCTGCCTGAACCGCCAGGATTTCCTTATAGATATTTTTAGGCAGCCGTTCCCGCATGACTGCATTAGAAAAACAATTAGAGCCGTACAACGCGGCTACCGGGGTCTTGGTAAAATCCACAATACTCACTGTATCCTCCCTTATAAAACAAAAAAACAAAAGAATAATCCCTGATACTCGTTACGCACGCTATGCCCCTTCCCAAGAAACACTCACCAAAGCCCTTCTCTTGCTTCGCTGTATGATATCCACTATAAAACAGTATACGCCCCCTGTCGAGATCTGCCCTGTATATTGCTCCTGGTTGGATCTACATACAGGGAGGGCAACGGCCCTCCCTGTATGTATGAGCCTATGGCGCTTAGCCAATGGCTATGGAACCGCTCTCGCCGGTCCGTATGCGAATACATTCTTCAATAGGAAGCACAAAAATTTTCCCATCTCCAATCTCACCACTCCTGGATCCTTTGATGATGGCATCCACCGTGGGTTTTACGAAGCTATCGTTCACCGCAATTTCAATGCGGACCTTTTTGAGCAGGTTCACTTCTATCTCAACCCCCCGGTACAGCTCAGTATAGCCCTTCTGCTGACCGCAGCCCATAGCATTAGTTACTGAAATCTTGTAGACCTCAGCCTTGTACAGTTCCTGTTTAACCTCATTCAACATATGAGGTTGTATATAAGCAATAATAAGTTTCACGGCATACCTCCTTACATGTTGCTGAAGATCTGGAAGCCCGTATAGGCTTCAGACTTATGCTCGCTCAGATCAAGACCCATCAATTCGTCCTTGTGGGATACGCGCAAGCCCACCATAGCCTTGATTGCCAGGAAGAGGACCAGGCTTGTAAACGCCGCCCAGGCGCCGACCGCCAAGATGCCGACAAGCTGCACGCCAAGCAGAGAGAAGCCACCGCCATGAAGGAGGCCGAGGAGCCCATCTTCCGGGGCGTTTGCCCATATACCAACCGCAAGGGTTCCGAAGATGCCGCAGGTAAGGTGTACCGAAGAGGCGCCCACCGGGTCGTCAATCTTGAGAACCTTGTCGATAAACTCCACGGAAAACACGACCAAAGCGCCGGCAATAAGGCCGAT
>JAITJS010000023.1 GCA_031278815.1 Treponema sp. | reverse complement strand
GATGAGCCAGAGCATAAATGGCTTTATCGCCTATATGGATAGCATCATAGCGCTTATTCAGATACGGGCAAAGCAAACCGAAGAGAATGCCGAAGCCCTGTATAAGCTGATCGACGATGCCCATTCCCGGGTTAAGGCTCTGTCCATACTCATTGATACGGTAGATAAACGTATTCCTGTGCAGGCTGCCAGTATAGGCCAGGTAGCAGGGGCTTTGAAGAACATTCATGCCTCCCAGAGTAAGGCTATTAGCACCCAACTGAACCAGATAAACGCCAGCGCAGCTCTTTTTGAGGAACTCAAGCAAGGTATCCACAATATTGACCGGATTGTCCAGGATAACACGACCGGCTATACGAACCTCAACAGGCACGCGGGAACTGGCAAGGATGAGATGCTCAAGCTCCGGGAGATGATGGATACCCTCACCGCTAAGATCAACACGGTGTTTGATGCAAACAAGGTGATTAACAGCATCGCTAGTCAAACCAACCTGCTGGCCATGAACGCGGCTATTGAGGCAGCCCACGCCGGGGAGTCGGGACAGGGCTTCGCGGTGGTTGCCGATGAAATTCGTACTTTAGCGGAAAGCTCGAATAAGCAATCCCGAATCATCACGGACAGCATGAAAAGCCTCAAAGACTCCATGGAAAACGCGGTGCATACTTCAAAAAACACCAGCCTTTCCTTTGATAGCATTTTCACGGCCATCAAAGACATGGATACCAGTCAGAAGGAGCTGGCAAAAGCCATTGGCAAGCAGTCGGGAACTATAGAAGCAATGATAGGCCGATTCACCGGCATTCAAGAGAGCAGTAAGGACATCAATGAAGGATCGGGCAATGTCTTGGCTCAAAGCACTGCCATTCAGACCGAAGTGGAGAAACTGGCCTCAATTACCCAAGAGGTGAAGCAGACTTCCCAGTCTTTGTCCTCGAATCCTGAAGCAGCGGCTAAACTGATGGACGCGGCTCTTGATAAGGTAAAGCTCAATCTAGTCAGCATTGGCGAGATAAAGAATGAGTCATGGATATTCAAAGTTTCAGAACAGTCTACACCTACCAACAAAAACAGTATGAAAGGCACTATCGTGCTGTGTGTCGCGGATCTGGTAAAGACGGTTGGAGGGGAGCAGAAGTGGCGGGAGATTTTGAGGCGTTCTGACCTTCCAGAAGATTTGCAGCTTACCAGTATCGCGGATGTGGATGACGCGGTTATCCAGAAGGTGCTTAAAAATATTGGTGAGGTATTGCAGCTTTCTCTCCAGCAAATACAGGATGCCTTCGGGGATTATTGGGTCAATGTCTATGCTCCCAAATATTACAAGGCTTATTATTACGGCATAAACAGCGCCAAGGCGCTTATCATGGGGATTGATGGCATCCACGAGCAGGTAACCAAGATTATACCCAATGCCCATCCACCTCGGTTTGACGTGGAGGAGATTGACGAGAAGACCCTGAAGGTTCACTACAAATCACGCCGGAAGATGATTGATTTCTATATCGGTTTGGTTAAAGGGGTGGGGAAATTCTACAAAACCCCCTTACAGGTTAAGAAGTTGTCAGAAGAATATGTGGAGATACGCTTTGGCTAAAGAGTCAGCAGGAACTCACCGCGCGGAGAGCTTTTCCTGCCGGCTCCGTTAAGGCTACGCATCCACGGCCCGGCGGCTGCTATCCTCTACATTGAGGGAATAGTAAGGACCATACCAGGAAAGATCAGGTGAGGGTTATCAGGGGTTTTCATGGTATGTTTATTGGTTTCATATAAAAGCTTCCATTGTTTAGCATCCCCATAAATTTGACTGGCAATAGCCCAGTAACTATCTCCAGGTTTTACTATATACGATCCAGCAGCGGGAGGTTCCCTCTTCAATGGCACTATGCCCATCGGCTTGACCGGCTTTTCTGGAATTGGGCTTATCAGATTCCGCGGTTCTATAGAAGGGATGAACCGGGTATCTGTTTCCGCTACTTTACGGGCATCTTCCGCTTCCTTGGCTTGTAGGGCAGCCAGGAGGGATTCGATTTCCGCTACCGCCGCTACGGTAATGTTAGCCGCAACCTTGGTATCTTGCCAGTTCTTTGCGGTTTTCGCTTTAATCGCAGTACTGTAGGCGATACTTGCCTTCATATAGGGTGTGGGAAACTGGGTTTGAGCGCCGATCCCGGTGACCCAGTCAAGCCGCTCTTTCGCCCGGGCCAAGGCGTCTTCCGCTTCCCTTGCTTGTAGGGCAGCCAAGAGGGATTCGATTTCCGCCACCGCCGCCACCGTGGCCTGGGATGCGCTTACCGTATCGTGCCAGTTCTGTGCACTTTTCGCTTTAACCGCAGTACTGTAGGCGCTCGTTGCCTGGGTATAAGATACGGGGAACTGATTTTTAGCGCCGATCCCGGTGACCCAGTCAAGCCGCTCCTTCGCCCGGGCCAGGGCGTCTTCCGCTTCCCTTGCTTGAAAGGCAGCCAGGAGCGCTTCAATCTCTGCTACTGCTGCCACGGTAATTCCAGCCTGACCCTTGGTTTCTTGCCAGTTCTCTGCGCGCTTCGCCTTAACCGCAGTGTCGTACGCGGCCGTTGCCTTGGTATAGGGTGTGGGGAACTGGTTCCGCGCACCGATCCCGGTGGCCCAGTCAAGCCGTTCCTTCGCCCGGGCCAGGGCGTCTTCCGCTTCTTTGGCCTGTGCAAACCCTGCTTCTTCCCTGCCTTCTGAGTTTACAGGAACCGGCGCAACCGCAGGGGGCAGTGACTTAGACTCCGAAGAAGGACCAACCGCAACTTGTGGGGCTGCAATCAATTCAGCAGGGACAACAGAAACTGGGTGAGCTACTGCTGCAGCTGAATCAGAGTTTGTACGTGGAGGAGGTTCTGCTGCCGGGGGATTTGCGGGAACTACCGGCTCCTGCGGCTTCAATTCTGATGAGACGTCCCACCATTCATAGACTGTGTTACAGCCTCCCGCCAGTAAAAGAACCATCGTACCTGTTAATGCCTTACTGATAATACCTCTTTTCATAGCTCACCCTTAGATCTGCGGCCCTGCCGCCTTCTTGGTTTAGTATTTCATAGTCACCAAGAAGTTAAATTTCAGGAGATCCGAAACATCCGCGCCCAGCCCGGATGCCATTATCAACAGATCCGCCGCAACATTCTGATTGAAATAAAAAGTTAAACCCGCCCCAAGATTCGTGGAAGGCAAGGTTACGGTTTTGCTTACGGTAGTCGTCTGTATCTGCTTGTTGGAATCCTTGGGATCAGGCTCAGGGGCAACCACGGTTTTATCTTCATATTTAAGCACGTTGATACCCACGCCCACATTGACGAAGAAATGATCGGGAATCAGCTTGAGACTCAATCCCAGTCCCAGTTTGGGAAGCACCGCAAAAAGCTGGGTATTGGATTCCGCCTCTTCATTTAAGGTATCCGGTATTTCTGAGTTATAGGACACTGCTGTATCCTTAAAGATATTAAAATCAATGTTTATCCCAAAGACTAAACCCACCGTTAAGCGATCACCCATATCACTGCTGAACTTAAAGGTAGGGACAATATGGTTGGTAAGATAAAACTTGGTGATTTCAGTAATCTCTTCCGTTCCTGAAATTGACTGGCTTTGGTCCACCTGGTTTACGAGTTCTGTATAGGCAGTCTCAATCACCTTATCTTTCTTATTATTCGAATATAACCGAAACGCCATGTCATAGTCTAAGGCAAGCTCTGTTCGGATTCTAGGGTCCTGGGTGAAATCAAATCCCAGGGTCAGCCCCGCGGAAGGTTCCATATAGTCCCCCAAGATACTCGTATCGTTATTGAAGATATAATGAAGCGTTCCGTTAACATCAGCAGTCCCAGTAGGGTCAGTAAAAATAAAGGAAGTCTCCGGGGTCTTCCGGCTGTATTGATGAATATCAAACCCGGCCCGCAGTGAAGGCTTCAGCATGAAGGAACCGGCGTTGACCTTCCCCCCTATTTCCAGATAGGGTCTTAAGCCGCTTATGAATTCCTGAGTAATCTGCATACGGGTGGACTTGCCCATCGGTTCTGCCAGTATATTATAAGGGGGATAGGGATTATAGAACAACTCACGATACTTGGAATCATAGGCAGGATCGTAGGTTCCCTGGAGGTACTGGGAAAACCCCAGCTTCAAGCCGACATTCCCGAATCCCAAAAGCACGCTCACGTCATTCTTACTGATTACCGTTCCCGGAACAATGTCCCCCTCCGGGTTCACAATGTCGTGCTTCGTGTCTATTTTGGGTTCGCCATCCTCCGAATTCGTCGTCGTTTCCGTATCCCGTTTCAACACGCTGTTGGTATCTTGGTTGGTAAACCGGCGGTACAGATCGTCCACGAGGCTTCCCCCATAACATATCCCGATATAGAGGGGGCCTATATTCTGGGCATACCCCAGATTAAGCCCATTGCCGTCTATACCCAGAAAGCCCATAAACGTAGGGATTTGCACATCCCGAAACGCGTGCACCGACATAAAATTATCTATATCATTAGTAAGGGCCCCCAAGGTAGCCTTGGAGGTTCCCGATTCCGGTACATACCAGGGAGTAGGGATATCTTCACCCTGTACCGCGGGAATTCCCGTAACACCCAACACCACTGCCACGATTAGACCTTTTCCACACCATCCCAATTTCCGATACGATGTTTTCATACGAATTTTCTAACACTCCTTTGTATAAAATTATTACTCCTCCCATGCTCTGGGAAAAAATACCGCATCCCCTGACCTAGGCTAGAACCCGATATGCACGCCCACGGATATACCCAGGCCGCTCAACGCGAAGCTACGGGTAAACTCCTGGCTCTGGGTGGACACCCCCAGGTCAAGCTGCAAGACCCGCAGATTCAGGATCAATCCAAGCCGATGTTTCCATACCAACTCTTCATACCCAGAACCGACGCTCACCTGTAATAACCTCCAAAGATTGATCTGTCCCTCCACCCCCACATTAAAACAGGGAATATCCCCATAGGGGGTAAACAAGGATATTCCCACCTGAGGGCGGAGAACCAAAAAGTTCCCTATAAACTTAATGCGGCTATACAGATCAAAGCGCATGGGCCGGGATACGTAAAACACCCCGCGGGAAAAGGAAAACTCAGGATCCCCTATCTGGAGTATATCATCTATGTTGCCCTCCTTGAGTTGGTCCAGCAAAGCTGCTTCTGAGCCTTGGTCGTTGAAGCCAAAATCCGCCTGCATCTTCGCCTGATGGGTTAAACGGGAAAGCGCCACAGGAATATGGCTCACTAGGATGCCTGCATCCAGAATCGAGGCTAAGGGGTATTCCGCTCCCAGGGTAAGGTCAAAACCCAAGGCCCCGGAATCCGTGACTTGGGAGAGACCGCTCATATCAACACTGATATCCCCACCGCTCCCGAGCTTCACCGGGCTGTATATATCCAAGGCCACATTGCCGGTGATACTCATGGTATCTTCACCGGTCTTAATGGTTAAGGCCGTTTTCTTGGGTTTGGGGATATAGACCAAGGGCAGAAATACTGCAGGACTTATACGCAGGCGCAGGTTTCCCAGTTGAGTCTCAACGTTTATCCCGGTATCCGCAAAGACAGCGCCCCCAAAGGCGAATTCCGCCTTTGAATAGCGGCTCGTATTCCCATTACTTAAGAGCTGAAAGAGCTGTTTGGAGATGCTCCCGTAAAACATCCCTTCAAGGCCGGCAAAGACCCCGACGGAAAAGCGTTCGCCGCTTACGGTAAAGAAGGTTTGGGCCGCCACATCCGATACCAGGTTAAAATCATAGCGCCCCATCTGGTTAAAATTGATACGGATGCTATGCTCGTCATTAAAGAAATCCTCGTATTTCAGGTAGTTATTGGCGAAGCCTGCCCCAAGCGTAAAGCCTGCCTCCACATACCGCCGGGGCTTTTCAGCCCAGAGGGAACTAAGACTCAAGACCACAAGCACAATACCCATGCTTTTTTTCATGTATCTTCCTTATAGACTGATTTCTTGATTGATAGCGCCCTCTACCCATATCGTAAGCGTAAGCCCAAAGGGGTTATCGTCGATGGTACGTTTAATCTTCAGCTCCGTATCTGCAGGGATGCGTATATCAAAGGCAGGGCTAAAGGGCCAGGTTCCGCGGAGATCCTCCTGGGTAAGTTCTAGGGAGGAGGCTCCCTGTAAGCCCAGGGTTCCTAAGGGGGCTCCCCCAGTTTCCTGGAGGATCTTATTGGCATAGAGCGTAATCGCTCCATCAAGGCCAAGCCTATTATCCACTTCAATAGCTAAACGGATCCCTTTGATGAAGTCAAAAGCCTGGCTGCTCTCGTCGGCGTCTTTCCGTCCCAGCAGATCCTTATCCCCGAAATCCGGCATTGAAAAGTCTTGCATATCCTGTGCAAGATTAATAGCTTCCTTTACGGTAAAGGCCAGGGGCAGAATAAGGGCAATAGCAGCTTCAAAGGTAAGGGTATCTGCGTTCAACATGGCAGGGGTGATGATATAGCGCTGTATACGCATCTCGTAGGTAAACCCAAGCTCCACCGGGTATTGGTTAAACACCGACGCCAAGTTCCCGGAGATAGAGGAGGGCAGGTGGGAGATACTTGTTTTTGGCCCATAGCTTTGTCCCGAAGGGTTTATGACCGGAAGGGAGACCGCCCCTATGGGACCATCGTGTAATGGTTCGGTTGACGCTTCCCCTGCTTCTACTGTATAGAAAACCTTAAGGTTCATAACGATGTTTTCATTTTCGAACCACTGTTCAGGCCCGCTCACATACATATAGAGGGGAATCTCCTGAAACTGGAGTTTACCCTGAAACAGAGACTCCTTTAAGTCCTTGAGCGTAATGGGCTTCTCCTCTGTATCGGGATACGAACCAGTAAGGTCATCCTCCCCAATATCCTCGCTGAGATCCAGTTTTACCTGGGTCCAGTTGAATATGAAGCCCGGGGTAATCCCAATGTCGTTGGTATCCACAATCTTCGTAAAGGTCATGGTAATCTCGATGTCAATCGTTATCTTCCCATCTTGCTGCTCAAGGATAAATGCATCACCCATAAAGGTCATCAGCGGGCCGAATACAACGTCCCCCTGTTCCTTAGTCTGATCCAAGTTTAAAGCCTCGGATTGCACCCTAATAGCGTTGGGTATGGTTTTGCTGCCCTTGCAAACCAGGCTCAAGCCGGAATTATCTCCCTGTATCTCCTGGATATTAGCATTGGCAAGGGTAACGGTCCCGTTGAGGGTTATATCTATAGCCGGAAGGATGGCAGGCAGGGAAGGAAGGACAGACGGCAAGTATTGCTTAAAATTTACCGTATTGGGAAGCCCCTGAAGGTCATCGGACTCTACCTGGAGGACAGTTTTATAGTCCTTCAGGTCAATCTCCTGCTTTACAAGCTCCTGATACAAGAGAAACTTTCGGTCTTGAGGCGCCCCGGGATCCGTGTAGTCATAGAGCTGCTCAAGGCCCATGCTCTTAGCATCTATATCCAGGGCCTTTTTCAGCTCTTCCCCAAGGGAAGTATTCCCTTTCAAGGGGTCTCCCAAAGGCAGGCGTATTGTGGGGTCTGCAGTAATCACCACCTTTTCAGGCATCTGTTCCAGAGGAGAGGTACAGGAATTTATCCCCGTACCAACCAGCGCCAACCATAACCACACTGCTTTCTTTGTCATATAATAACTCTCTTCAAAAGGCCAAGTCATACCCACAACAGGCGCTCTCTCACCAGAATCGTTTACATCCTTCTGCCCAAAGACAGAGGAAACCTAGGGTTAATTGAGCTTATTCCAAAAACTGAAATTTTGAAACGGCCTCAATGCTTTTTTACTTATTACCATAGTAAGCAATACCTTTTTACTTGTCAATTACAGAAAATCCTGCCTCATTTTGAAACAGGCGCTCACAATAAAAAACCCGGTTATGCTAACCGGGTTTTTATGGATGCCGCCCTTATCAAAATGATATAAGGCTTACCAACAAAGGGCTACTCAATAACGGCGATAATATCCGACATCTTAAGAATCAGATGCTCTACCCCATCAATTTTTATCTGGGTCCCGGCGTACTTATCATACATCACCTTCTGACCCGCCTTTACCTTGATCACTTCATTGTCATCGCCAATTTCCACCACCAGACCAGTTTGGGTTTTTTCTTGGGCGGTATCGGGAATAATAATCCCTCCCGCAGTCTTAGCTTCATTTTTTTCAAGCTTAACCATTACCCGGTCTGCTAAGGGCTTTACTTTCATACGTTTCCTCCGTTATCTTAATAATAATTGTTGAATATTTAGATAGGTAGAATATACGAAAAATCCTGCTAAAGGTCAAGAATTATTGAGGTGCTGCCTATGGGGTGCATTGAGTCGAATCTAAGAGAGAGTCAATTTGATACACTTTTCAATGAATTTAAAGAAAACGGGTCATTATGGAACGATTACCCTCTGGAACATAGAACCAAGCCGCTGGGTTCGTGGAAAAACCAGGCTCAAGTCTTCCCCTATGACTCCTTTGTGAGGTATTATACCCTCCATTATCAGGTATTATCGATTTTATGTAATAGAATCGGTATTCTTTTACAAGTTGGTATGGTTTTTGCATATTATATATGAATTCACGCTACGAGGAGGTACAACAATGACAAGCGTAAAAACCAAAAAAAAGAATACTCTTGCAGGAACTAGTAATTCCGATGAAAATATTCTTTCCTTGTATTTAAAAGAAATTAACCGGATTCCTTTACTGACTAAAGAAGAAGAAGATCAGATCGCCCGGGCTGCGGCTCGGGGCAGTAAGCTTGCTCAGGATAAGCTGGCCAGTGCGAACCTTCGATTTGTAGTCAATGTGGCCAAGAAATATCAGGGACAGGGACTCCCCCTATCGGACCTTATTAGTGAAGGCAATATAGGACTCTTAAATGCCATTGAACGGTACGATGTAAATAAAGGGTATCATTTCATTTCTTATGCGGTCTGGTGGATCCGTCAGGCCATTCTCAAGGCGATTTGTGAAAAGTCTCGGATGATTCGACTCCCCCTTAATCGGGCCAATGAACTGGTCCAGATTGAAAAGGCCCGCAAGCTCGTCCAGGATGGCCATGGTGCAGAAGCAGAGATCACGGAAATAGCCCGTTTGCTGGATATGGATGCCGCCCATGTGGAAGACCTGGTCAACATTAGCCGGGATCTCATATCTCTGGAAAACCCGGTCTATGCGGATAAAGATTCCTCTCTGTTGGGTGATTTTATTGAAGACGACCATTACCGTTCCCCCGATGAACATGCGGTAACCAGCGCGCTCCATGATGATATCGAAACCGTGCTTCGTACCCTCAATCCCAAGGAAGCGGAAATTATTCGGTTTCGCTTTGGCTTAGGGAATAAGGCACCTATGTCTTTAAAAGAAATAGGCGATTACTTTAATCTGACCAAAGAGCGGATCCGTCAAATTGAAAAGAAAGCCCTCAAACGCCTACAACATCCCTATTGTCAACGGTTGCTGGAAAGTTATGTAGCATAGCTGCACTTCGAAGGCATTACCCTTCAGCAGGCTTAAGGAGATGTTCCGCCAAGAGCAGCTTCTTGTCTTCTGGAAGGGGAGTGCTTTGTCTTTTGGTAAAATCATAATGCACGATTATTGCTTTCCCAATGACGCAGAGCCTACCGTGCTGCCAGGCTTCGTGGTATATCGTAAAAGATTTGGTACCAATATGGCTGATGAAGGTATGAATCTCCACCTCGTCGGGTAAAAAAAGCTCTCCCACAAAATCATACTCGGTGTGGGCCATGATGAGGGGCCAATGTTCAAAAGAAATATCCAGGTTGGGATTAAAAATTCTAAAGAGGGGATTCCGTGCCAGTTCAAACCAGACGGCTAAAACCGTATTATTGATATGCCCCAAGCCGTCTACATCGCCGAATCGGGGACTTACTGTAGTGGTAAACATACAAATACTCCTCTTTAAATATAGAAAAAATAGGGAGAAAAACCAATTTGTTCTCCCCTCATTTACACGAGAGGTTGTTTCAACCCTCCTGCAAGGCTGGTATAGCGGCTAAAACCGCCTCGTCGATCTGTATATTTCCTGCGGTAATGCCCAATTTCCGATCAGGCCGGGTTTCGCCGTGGAAATCACTCCCTGCGGTAATATAGAGGCCCAAGGATTTTCCCAGTTCCTCAAGTCGCTTGCAGGATCGGACCTTCGCAGTGGGGTGCCAGGCTTCAATACCGTTCAACCCTTGCGTCTTGAGATTTTTTACTAGATCCGGGAGATGGCCCCAAGCAACATACAGAGACATGGGATGGGCTAATACGGCAATCCCTCCTGCCTCCTTGATAACCTGCACGGCTCGGCGGAATTCCATTCCTTCCTTGGGGACATAGAAAGGTCTTCCCCGCCCAAGATACCTGGAAAAGGCCTCTTCTTGATTTTTAACCATACCCTGTTTTACTAGGAGGGAGGCAAAATGCGGCCGTCCTATGGAATGGCCTCCGGATAGGGAAACTATATCCTCATAGGTAACCGGGATACTCCATTCCTGCATCCGTTGGATAATTTTACGGTTTCGCATTTCCCGCAAACGGGCTAATTCAGCAAGGACTTCCAAAAAAGCTGAATTAGGCTGATAGATTCCCAGACCCAATAGATGAAATTCTCCCGGTTCCCAGGTTATCTCAATTTCAATTCCTGGAATAAACTGAAGCGTGCTTTTCTGTGCTTCCTGTTTTGCCTCTTCTAGGCCCGCAATGGTATCATGATCCGTCAGAGCGAGCGCCGATAGACCCTGCTGCCGGGCATTTTCAATAAGCTGTGCAGGACTTAAACTGCCGTCAGAAGCACTTGAATGGGTATGTAAATCTATCATAGGTGGTCTCAGGTTTTAGTTACCCAAATGCTCCTTGCTGTTTATCACCATAACAGAAAACAACCGTTACTACAAGCAGAACAACAATCTGAGCAGGAGAACCTTTATAGGCAAAAAAATACAAAATATACTAAAGTTTTTATGAATATTGCCGATACTATAAATATAAAACAACAGTGAGAGAAAAACATTCACGGTGTTATTTCTCTTGATTCGAGTAACCGTTACCAGCAATATCGGTTTAAGAACAAAAACACTTGAGTAAAATCTAGTGCAAGGATGCCTTATTAATTATCAAGGAGGATGATATGATCATCAATCATAACCTGAGTGCTCAGTTTGCCGACAGGTCTCTTAATGTTACCCAGGGTAATCTTACAAAGAACATGGAGAAGCTCACTTCTGGACTTCGTATTAACCGGGCGGGAGATGATGCTTCTGGGCTTGCGGTTTCCGAAAAATTCCGGAGTCAGATTCGAGGCTTAAACCGGGCGTCTGCCAATGCTGCAGACGGCATTTCTTTTATCCAGACGACCGAGGGGTATCTTCAGGAAACTCAGGATATTCTTCAGCGGGTTCGAGAATTGGCGGTGCAATCTGCTAACGGTATTTATACCGAAGAAGATCGTATGCAGATTCAGATTGAAGTTTCCCAGTTGGTGGATGAAATCGATCGTATTGCCAGTCATGCCCAGTTTAATGGATTGAACATGCTTACCGGTCGCTATGCTCGGCAGAACGGGGAGAATACCCTTACCGCTTCCATGTGGCTTCATATTGGTGCCAATATCGATCAGCGGGAGCAAGTGTTTGTGGGTACCATGACTTCAGCCGGACTGGGACTGCGGAATCCAGAGGATCAGAGCTTTGTCAGCCTTGAAACTCCGGAAGATTCCAATCGGGCTATTGGACTTTTGGATGAAGCCCTTAAAACGGTCAGTAAGCAGCGGGCGGACTTGGGGGCCTATCAGAATCGGCTTGAACATGCCATCAATGGCATTGATATCGGTGCCGAAAACTTCCAGGCTTCGGAATCCCGGATTAGGGATACGGATGTGGCAAAGCAGATGGTTTCCTTGACTCGGGACCAAATTCTTTCCCAGTCCGGTACGGCCATGTTGGCTCAGGCAAATCAGCGAGCTCAATCGGTACTACAGCTTCTCCAATAGGGGCTATACGGGGACTGAACGGTTTAGGGGGTTCCTGGTTATTCGATCGGGGAATCCCCTAAACAAGAAAAGGTGAGAAAGTAAAAAGTGTTAATCTTTTCGGGTAAAATTCAGAAAAAATTTTAATATTTGGGCTTCAAGATCTTTGACAAAAAATCCTTTTTGGTGTATATTAGAGGACAACCGCATGATGGTAGGGATCGTTTATTAGATAGTATGGGTATCTGATGATCGATTCGTACCGTTTCTGGAAAGTCCGAGATAGGTGGCGCGAACCGGTTTCGGAAGTTCTGGTTGTGCGGTTTCAACCCCAGCTATGGATAGTAGGGGTTATCAACCCAAGGAGGGTTATATGATAATTAATCATAACCTGAGTGCTCAGTTTGCCAATCGTAATCTGAGTATCACTCAAGGTGAAATTTCGAAGAATATTGAGCGTTTAAGCTCGGGGCAGCGGATCAATAAAGCGGCGGATGATGCGTCTGGACTTGCGGTTTCCGAGAAATTTCGGAGTCAGATTCGGGGGTTAAATCAAGCTGAACGGAACATCCAGAATGGAGTGGCCTTTATTCAGACGACTGAGGGGTATCTGCAGGAAACCCAAGACATTCTGCATCGTATTCGGGAGTTATCGGTACAATCTGCCAACGGCATTTACACTGATGAAGATCGTATCCAGATTCAGGTAGAAGTTTCCCAGTTGGTGGATGAAGTGAATCGAGTTGCAAGTCATGCGCAATTCAATACCTTGAATATTTTAACCGGGCGTTTTAGCCAGGGGGAGTCCGAGGGCAATCAGGCCTTGGTGTTCCAGGTGGGGGCTAATATAGATCAGAATGAACGGATCTATATTGAGCCGGTGACTGCTAGTGCTTTGGGTATAGAGGGCATTGATATAACCGATTCTGAGAAGGCAAATGCGGGAATTGGTTTGCTGGATAATGCCTTAAAGCAGCTTTCTAAGCAGCGGGCTGATTTGGGGGCTTATCAGAATCGATTTGAAGCGGCGGCCAAGGGTGTTTCCATTGCAGCGGAAAATTTCCAGGCTTCAGAATCTCTGATTCGGGATGCGAATATGGCAACGGAGATGGTTGGTTATACCAAAAACCAGATCCTGTCCCAAGCGGGAAATGCTATGCTGGCTCAAGCTAATACACGGACTCAGTCGGTGTTGCAGCTTCTTGGTTAAGGATTTTTTTAGGTCTTAAGATAAGAGATCAAGAGGCATCTGGACGTCGCCTTTTGAAATCCAAGACGGGGAGTATCGCGCCTCTCCCGTCTTTTTTTCTCTGTAGGTTCTTTTCGTAAAAATACATTTTATAGTATATTTTAATTACCGGGACATACATATCTTGTAGATGCAGATATTGAGTGGATTGGTCTTTGTCTGCACCGTGAAATTGCAGTCAAGGTAATAGATCTGAGTACCGATAAAATCAAGAAAGCGGGTAGTTTTCTACGTAATACATAAGTCCAGGACGAATGAGTATACTCTGGGCTCTTTTGAAGGGTAGGGTTGTTTGAAAGATTGAATGGGTAAAAGAGCGCTGTTTCTGGGTATGATACCATAAAATTCGTTGTTTTTAAAGTTCTAAGGGAAAGAATATAGGAGAGTATGTCCGATATTTATGTACCGGGGATAAAAAGCCGGTTTGATACAGAAAAACTCATTGAAGGTCTTATGAAGGTGGAACGTATCCCTAAGGAGCGTTCTGAGAAGCAGGTAGAGCAGCTACAGGCTGAAAAGACCTATTGGCAAGATCTGAGTCGACGCATGAGTACCCTAAGGGAAAGTGCCCGATTTCTGTATTCTTTTCAAAATCCTTTCAATGATCGGATTGTCAATTCTTCAGATCCGTCGGTTCTTTCAGGGACTTCTACCCGGGAAGCAGTAGCGCAGGAATTTAGTTTTACGGTTAAACAAACCGCTCAGGCAGACCGCTTTTTATCGGATCCTCTAGAAGATTCCTTTACCGTAGAAGAAGGAACCTATACCTTTTCCATAGGACAGGAACGCATATCCTTTCCCTTCCGAGGCGGATCCTTACGGGAATTTATCGAAATCTTGAACCGGCGGGGACGGGATAAGATAGGGGGGAGCCTTATCGCGGTCCAGCCAGGGAAAAAATCGCTCCTTATTGAATCTCGGATAACCGGTGCGGAAAATTCCTTGATCTTTTCAGAAGCCGCTGAAGCCTTAGGCTTACGTTCCGGCATGTTGGAACAAGGAAAGGAAGTTTCCCGAACCTTGCGGGAAGAGGTTCTCACCGTAGACCCTGGAGGGACGGCGTTTATACCCTTTAACCTAGGGGAGGTATCTGCTCAGACTGCGATGCTGCAATTTGAAATTGCCACAAAGGTACATACCCAAAACGTTCAGTCCTCATCAGGGGATCCGTCGGAGTTTCCCCTTGAAGCTACTGCTAATCAGGACGCTGAGGAAGACCGTTCTTCTACTGCCATTCCTTCTTGGACACCACTTGAGCCGGTAACCCAGGTAGATGATATGCAGGTTTTATATTTGACCTACTCGGATGGTACGAACAGCGCGCTACCTCCTATTACGGATTCCAGCGATTTCAATGCGTATCGCTATCGATTTATTGATGTGGCAGGGGATAAAAGCAATAAAACCATTGTTTCCCTTGAAATGGTGAACCAAAATACCCATCGGGAGATATCTATTAGGAATTTGCAATTCATTGACCTTGAAGCGGAAGGGGGTATTACACCTCGTAATCCCGTTTCTCTGGCCCAAGATGCGGTGATCACCATGGAAGGGATCGAGATCACCCGTCCTACCAATAAGATCGATGATCTTATCCCAGGACTTACCATTACCGCTCGAAGCCCATCGGATAAGCCTATCCAACTGAAGGTCGAACCTGACCAAGAAGCGGTCAAAGATGCCATCATATCCTTGGTAGGAAACTATAACCGCCTCATGGCGGATCTTAATGTGCTTACCCGTACTGATGAGCGGGTTATTCAAGAACTTTCCTATCTCTCAGCAGAAGAACAAGGGGATCTGCGTAAACGCTTAGGGGTCTTTACCGGAGATTCCATCTTGAGTCAGTTTAAGAATAGCCTTCAAAGGGCTACCGCGGCAACCTATCCTACTTCAGCGAATCGAGATCTTGCCTTATTAGCCCAGATAGGGATCGGTACGGATATTCGGGGAAGCGGAAGCAGTAGCGGTTATGATCCTGCACGGCTCAGGGGATACTTGGAAATCAATGAGAAGGCCTTGGATACGGCATTACAAACTAATTTACCTGCTATTGCACAGTTGTTTGGTTCCGATAATAATGGAGATTTCATTGTGGATTCAGGGATTGCCTATGCCTTTGAAACCCTTACCAAACCATTCGTGGAAATCGGAGGCATTATCGCCCTCAAAAGCGGAACGATTGATTCCCAGATAAGTCAGGAACAGCGGCGAGTAGAAACCTTAGAACGGCAGCTCGCCCTCAAAGAAGCGAGCCTTAAAAATCAATACGGTCAGATGGAAGGAGCTTATAATCGCATGGAACGGATGTCATCATCCCTAGATCAGTTTAGTCAGCAGGATAATAAGCGGTAATGGATATATTCATTAACGAAGAGCCGGCATGTATTACCCTGGAATCGGAAAAGACCTTGGGAGAGGTTTTAGCAGGTATTGAAGCGTGGCTTGCAGGATCTGAAAACCGTATAAGTGGTTTGCGAATAAACGGTTCCATCATCACCAGCGCGTCCTTGGCAGAAGTCTTTGCACAGGATCTGAACGACATAGGGCGTATTGATATTACCATCAGTACGGTGCCACAGCTTGCCTTAGAAGCCCTGCTCCATAGCCAAAGGGATATTACGGCGTATGAAAACAGTTCTTTCGAAGATCAGCGGGATATCTTGGATAGATGGGAAGCAAGTGCCGCGGCCCACTTCTTATCTGAACAAATTCCCGATATTTATGCATTACTTCATAAAACCTTTTCCGGAGAGGTGCTTCTTTCAGAGATGAGTCCTCTTTTGGATGAACGGATTCGTGAACTGGTAGATCCCAAAAGAGAATTCCACCAGGCCAGTACCTTGGTTTCAGGCATTGCAGCTCGGCTTGAGGAACTCCCCCTGGATATGCAAACCGGCAAAGACCGCAGGGCCGCAGAAACAGTACAGCTCTTTTCCCATACCTCGGAGAAGTTGTTTCGGCTTCTACATCTTTTGAACGTACAGGGGCTTGCCTTGGAGACTCTATCCATAGATAGACTTTCGTTTTATGAATTCATCGGTGAATTCAATGCCACCCTTAAAGCACTGTTAGGTGCCTACACGTCCCAGGATGTAGTCTTGGTAGGAGATTTAGCGGAATATGAGCTTTCTCCGCGCTTGTTGAAGCTGTATACCAGGGTAAAAGACGAATTGACCTAAAGGTATGAAAGCAGGTAGAATAACCGTATGAAAGTACTTGAAATTAAAGACATCATCAGAAAAGATGTTCCCATATATTACCGTATGTTCTTTTCAGGTATTGCGGTTCTACAGGTGATGAATAAACTGATAGAGCGGTCTATTGATTTTTCTATTGAAATCAAGCCTACGGGGCAAAAAGAAATCTTAGTTACTATTGCGGCGCCGGTTGATTATCCGCTGGTTCCCCTCATCAGGGAATTAAAACAATTTATTAATAAGCTTGATAGGCATGGGGAACTCCCTCTGTAATATTACAACCGCTTCTCCTGAAGAAACCATGGCAGTAGGAGAAGGGCTTGCCCGTTGGCTGCATCAGGGCAGTGTGGTTGCCCTCCGGGGCGGTTTAGGGGTAGGGAAGACCTATTTTACCAAGGGTATTGCCCGTGGACTGGGGATCCAGGAAGAAGTTACCAGTCCTACCTATACGATGATTGCCGAATATCATGGGACCCTTCCCTTTTACCATATTGATGCTTACCGACTTGAGGGGGATGTGGATTTCAGCAGCCTCGGTGCGGAAGAATTGCTCTATGGGGCAGGGGTTTCGGTCATTGAATGGAGTGAACGGATTCCTCAATCCATACCAAAAGATGCCCTCATCGTGGAGATTACCATCCTAGAACACAACCAACGCCTGATTACCCTAAGGAATATGCCTGAGTGACTATCATCGCATGGGATACGGCTACTTCTATTTTGTCGGTTGCCCTGGTTTGTGGAGCGTTTTCTAAACACAGAGCGCAGTGGTATGTTGAAATAGATGCAGGTCAGCGGCATGGGGAACTACTCATGGAGGTAAGCGACCAGGTTATCAAAACCGCAAGACTCAAACCGGGTGATGTAGATCTGGTGGTCTGCATGCAAGGTCCTGGTTCATTTACCGGTCTCCGTATTGGGTTTGCCGCAGCCAAGGGAATGGCCCTGGCCCTGAAGATACCGTTGCTTACCGTCCCGACTTTGGATTGTATGGCCCTTTCCTGTTCCCTATGGCCTGGTATGGTCATTCCGGTGATAGATGCCAAAAAACAGTGTTATTTTACTGCCCTCTATCAAAAGGAACAACGGATCACCGAATACATGGATGTGACTCCTGCCCAAATCGCCGAGCTTATGGTTCAGAATAGAAAAAATGACCTCAGGATACGCGAAGAGGGTATCTTACTCACCGGCCCTGACGGGGAGCAGGTCTTAACGGCGTTGAAGGCATTACGCTCCATTGCCCCGGATATACGGGACCAGATCCATCTGGATCCTTGGGCCAAACGGGGCTGGGGCAAGGAACTAGTAGAACTGGCCCAAAGAAAGCTCCAAGCAGGGGATGGAGAGCTTATGAAGGAATTGAGGGATACTAGCGACGTTTTTTCAGGTCCCCTGTACCTGCGGAAAAGCGATGCTGAACTAGGGCGGGCTGCTTATGAAGCGCCTACCGGAGAACTGGCCTCCCCAGAGTCGCTCTCGTGAAAGGGATGAAACCCGATACAGGATAGCAATAAACTAATCCGGCAAAGCCAAGGCCAAAACCTCTTCAAACCGTTCTACAGGATGAAATTCCATGCCTTTCTTTACGATATCAGGGATATCGTCCAGATCCCGGAGGTTCTGTTTAGGAATAATGATATGCCGAGCCTTGTTACGCTGAGCAGCGATGGTCTTTTCCTTAAGTCCCCCAATGGGAAGCACGTGTCCAGTGAGACTCAATTCCCCGGTCATCACCAGTTTAGGGGTGATGGTTTTGTTACGGAGCATAGATACCAGGGCTGTGGCCATGGTAATCCCCGCAGAAGGTCCGTCCTTGGGAGTAGCCCCTTCAGGGATATGCAGGTGGATGTGGTTCTTCTCAAACCAGACGGCCTCAATACCGTACCGTTCGGTTCCCAGTTTTCGGGCTAGGGTCATGGCAATGGCACCGGATTCCTTCATGATGTCCCCCAGCTTACCGGTCAAGGTAAGCCCTTCTTTACCCGGTATCGCAGTGGCCTCGATCACCAGGGTATCTCCTCCCATGCTGGTCCAGGCCAAGCCCACAGACATGCCAGGACGATCCGCCTTTTTAAGGTCCCCTTCAGGAAACAAAGGTTTACCCAGGTGTTTTTCGATCAGCTTCTTATCAATTATAAATTTCTCTACCCTACTGTTCTCGGCTGCTGGTTTTTCCTCTAGACGCTGCTCAAGCGCCGCGCCTTCACCCAGGCTTATAGTCTGAGATACCCCGGCCTCGTTCTGCTTCTGAGTATCGGCTTGGGCGGTCGTAGCTTCTTCTTCCGCTTCTACTAACTGTTTTGCCAGCTTACGGTGGATCTTATCCAGGTTCTTTTCAAAATTACGGACCCCTGCTTCTCGGGCATACCCATTAGCAATGTAGAGCAGGGATTCCCTGGTGTATTTGACCTGATTTTTTTTGAGCCCGTTTTTCATAAGGCTCTTGGGAACCAGGTAGCGTTTGGCGATCTCCAGTTTCTCCGTATCAATGTAACCCGGAAGCTGGATGATCTCCATACGGTCCAGGAGCGGATGGGGAATGGTATCCAGGGTATTAGCGGTAACAATGAAAAAGATATGGGAGATGTCAAAAGGAAGATCCAGGTAATGATCCCGGAAACTGTTGTTCTGCTCCGGGTCCAGGACTTCCAAGAGCGCGCTGGCAGGATCCCCCTGAAAACTCACCCCCATCTTGTCAATTTCATCGATCATGAAAACCGGGTCTTTGGTCTTGACGATCTTAAGCCCCTGGAGAATTTTCCCGGGCATTGCCCCGATATAGGTACGGCGGTGCCCCTTGATCTCCGCCTCGTCCCGCATACCGCCCACGGAAAATCGAAAAAACTCCTTGCCCAGGGCATGGGCTACGGACTTGCCCACCGATGTTTTACCCACCCCAGGAGGTCCCACCAGGCATACGATAGAACCCTTGGAATCTTGCTTGAGTTTCCGGACCGCCAGGTATTCCACGATACGGCTCTTCACATCCTTGAGCCCGTAATGGTCGTTTTCCAATATCTCCCGGGCAACCTTGAGGTCAAAATGCTCCGGCGCAGGTTCGCTCCAGGGGAGGTTGGCAATCGTATCCAAGTAGTTCCGGGTGATGATGAATTCCCCGGAATTGGGATCCATGAGGTTAAACTTTTCCAGTTCCTGATCCACCACCTCCTTGATTTCCCCTTCAAAGTTAAAGGCATCCAGCTTGTCCTTAAAATGCTGGTATTCAGAACTTTTGGCGTCCGTGGTCATCCCCAATTCGGTTTTGATGGCTTTCAATTCCTCTTTCAGGAAATAATCCCGCTGGGACTTCTCGATCTTTTCGTTGATTTCCTTTTGAATCCGTTTCTGAATACGCAAGAGTTCCTGCTCTTTTTTAATAAAGACCAAGACTTGCTCCATACGCTTACGAACATTGAGGACTTCCAGGATCTTTTGCTGCTCCCCTTTGTCGATGTTGAGAATACTAGCGATGAAGTCCGCGATCTTCCCAGGGTGATCGATGTTGATCATGTTGAGGCGCATTTCTTCGGAAAAAAGGGGGTTATTCTCGGAGATCTGCTTCATTTCGCTGATCAGCGCCCGGGTAAGGGCCTTTACCTCACTGGTGTTGTCCTCTTCATCATCCAGATATTCCACTGCACCCACGATGGGATTCGCCGGATTGAGGGCTTTCTTTATCCTGAACCGCTTCAAGGTGGAGATAAATATATTTACCCCCCCATCTGGGAGGTTGATCTTCTTAACAATTTTAGCCGCGGTACCTACCTTGTAAAGATCTATAATCGTGGGGCTTTCACTTTCATTGGCCAACATCACCAACCCAATAAGGCCGTCTCTAGCCACCGCGTCATCAATAACCTTCACATCCATGGGATTTCCGATCATGATCGGGGTAAATATCCCCGGAAATATAGGGCGCCCCATAAGGGCCACCAGGGGCAATTTATGAGGAAGAATTTGATCAATAGGCACTACACTTTGTTCTGACATACACCAATCCTTTTATTAATGTAATTAATGGTACTACTTTTTAACACTTATATAATTCAATACCGGTTTTAAGTAACCGATGTTTACATACTTATGAAGGAAACCTACATTTTAAATATCGCAAATATCAGTATAAAAGGAAAGAGTCTTACCGACTACAGCACTATCGAACGATTGACCTCTACTGGGAAGACCCCGAAAAGCCTATCCAGGGGGGAATCTAGGGTATAGGAGGTCCCGGTAATGTTATTGTAGATATCCACTACGAGTTTTACCTCTTCCTGGTCTTTGGTGTATACTGCGGATGCATAGGCCGCCCGGAAAAACCCTTTTTCCGCCAATTCCCTGGTTGAAAAGGTTCCATATCGCTGTTTAGCCTGGCTATCTACCACTGCCGTGGGGCCATCATACCCAATGGTAAATACAAAATCCTCTCTTGATAGCATACAATTTTACCCTCTGCTTTATATTTGGCTCTTTTTCTATAAAACGTCTCTTGAAACTCCCTGAATTTCAAGAGATCCCAAGCACGTTAGGTTTCTGAGAAACTCTACTTATGAAGGGGAAAAGGACTCTTTCCCAACCCCACAGGTTGGACACACCCAGTCATCAGGAAGGTCTTCAAAAGAGGTTCCCGGCTTGATTCCGTTCGTACTATCACCCTGAGCAGGATCATAGATATAACCACATACCTCGCATATATACTTATTCATATACACTCCATTGTTTAGATTTGTCATATACCAAAATGACACTCGTATGTATAATCTACTTAAATAATCTATGTTTAGGGTAAGCTTTTCAAGCTTGGGGGTACAATTTTAAGCAAATTTATGGGATTTACCCTCTTGACATTAATGCTTTAATTGCCTATTTTTAAGATCATTCTGGAGCGGTGTCCGAGTGGTTGAAGGAGGCGGTCTTGAAAACCGTTGTGCTAAGGTACCGGGGGTTCGAATCCCCCCTGCTCCGTACCGTGGAGAAAGCACGGGCGCATAGGTGTTTGTAACTCTTGGAGCGGTGCGAGAGCGGCTGAATCGGGCTCCCTGCTAAGGAGTTGTGCCCCGAAAGGGTACCGGGGGTTCGAATCCCCCCTGCTCCGTTAAGGTTATATGAGGTTGTAGCTCAGCTGGATAGAGCTTCAGATTGCGGATCTGAAGGTCGGAGGTTCGAATCCTCTCAGCCTCAAAGATACCTCCTTAGCCCTTGTTTTCAATCCCAGGAATAGGTATGCTTGGTTGAATAGTCATGAATACCTTTCAAAAGTCAGATGCTTTCTATCTCTTAGCCTTCTTCCTCATCGTGATTACCTTGGGAACCGTCTTACTCTTGCTTCCCGGTTCCTGGCAAGGCCCAGCCCCCCTGAATCCACTAGATGCGTTTTTTACCGCGGCCTCTGCGGTCTGTGTCGCCGGTCTGGGCGTGGTGGATATGACGGCCTTCAGCCCCGGAGGATTGACCATCATCATGCTCTTGATACAGACAGGAGGGCTGGGTATCATCAGCTTTAGTTCTATTCTCCTTACTATTCCAGGAAACCGGCTGGCCATCATGCAGCGAAACACCATCCAGAGTTTTTATATAGCGGGGGTGGAATACCGGCCCCACCGGATCGTACGGAATATCATCGGCTTCACGATTATCATCGAAGCAGCCGGGGCCTTGATCCTTGCCCTGTGTTTCAGGCAGGCGGAGGTGGAAAACTGGGTTTTTATGGGCCTGTTTCATGCGGTTTCTGCGTTTTGTAATGCCGGCATTACTCCTCTACCAGGAGGGCTTACTGGTTTTGCAGATAATAGCCCCCTTTTGTTGGTGCTCATAGCCTTGATTGTCTTAGGCGGCCTTGGCTTCATCGTGCTCCAGGATATCCTGGCAGTATGGCTGGGGAAGAAGCAGCGCCTCAGTTATCACAGCCGTATCGTGCTGGTGATAAGCGCCTTATTGATTCTCGGGGGAACGGTCCTGTTCTTCATACTGGAACGGAAACGACTGTTCAGCGGGATGGATATGTTTCCAGGCGCCTGGGTACATGCCCTGTTTCAATCGGTTACTACCAGGAGTGGCGGCTTTGAAGTGTTGCCCCAGAGCCAGTTGAGCCAGCCTTCCAAGCTGCTTACCGGTCTTTTGATGCTCATAGGCGGTGCACCTGGTTCCATTGCCGGGGGTTTGAAGATTACCACGGTGTTTGTGGTCCTGGTAGTTATGGTTCGTGAACCCGATGAACAGGGGGATATTAAGCTCTTCCATCACCGGCTTACTGGAGAGACCCTCAACAAGGGAGTGGTGTATGTGTTGAAGGCCCTGGTTCTGCTTTTGCTGTGTATCGCCGCATTGACGTTTTTTGAGGGAATCCGTGGGAAGTCTCTGGGGGCCTTGGTGTTCGAGGTGGTCTCTGCCTTTGGGACTGTAGGCTTAACCTTAAATCTTACTCCCTCCCTATCCGCAGGAGGGAAACTCATCATCATCGTCGCCATGTTTGCTGGACGGGTGGGCCTAGTTGCCCTGGCCTTTCCTGCCATAAGCCGCAGGAATTATGCGATAACCTATCCTCAAGGGTCGATCCTATTGGGTTGACGAGGTACTGGCGGGGTGCTGCCTCCCTTCTCCCTACCAGGAGCGCCTGACCATCCTAGCCTCTTACCGGCTTCCGGTGCAGACGACATAAGGAGAACTATGAAACAAGTAGCTATTTTGGGATTAAGTCATTTTGGGAAAAGTGTGCTGGATGAGCTTTTGGAACTCAGAGTGGAAGTAATTATCGTGGATAAAGACCGGAAGGTCATTGATACCTATAAGGACGCTTCTGCTGCTGCAGTGGTACTGGATGTGCTCAATGTAGAGAATCTTCGGAAGGTCCTCCCCGAATCCACCGATGCGGTGATCATTGATATGGGGGACAACATTGAAGCCTCCATCCTAGCCACGAGTTATTGTGCTAAATTGAAGATCAAGACCATCATCGTTAAGGCGGAAACTGAAGCCCATGGGGAGATTCTGGAACTGGTGGGGGCAAGCAAGGTGGTATTCCCCAACAAGGAAGCGGCAAAACGGATCACCCCCCTGCTTTTGTCTTCGGTGCTCCTCAACTATTTCCCGGTAAGCGGGAAATTGGCCATCGCGGAATTGGAGATTCCCAGCCATCTCATCGGGAAGTCTATGGCAGAAGCGGATATCCGCACACAGTACAACCTGAACCTCATCTCTATTCGGGGGCCACAGGAAGAATTCGATCTCTTGGATCCGGATAGCAGCTTCAAAGCCGGGGATATTGGCCTTTTTTCCGGTACTGATGAGGCTTTGGAGCATTTTATTGGGTATGCACCCAAGGAACGGGCCTATAAGAGCATAGCAGAGCAGTTTCTTAACCTGTTTCGGCGTCATAAGAAGTGAGAGGAGCATCTATGCGAATTTTTCCTAAATCATCAAAACTGGATGATGTGTGTTACGATATCCGAGGCCCAGTCCTCAAAGAAGCTAAATATCTGGAGAATCAGGGCTTTCGGATATTGAAGCTCAACATCGGCAATCCCGCTATCTTTGGTTTCAATGCCCCTGATGAAATCATCCACGACATCATCATCAATCTCCAGGATGCCCAGGGCTACTGCGATTCCCAGGGATTGTTCTGTGCCCGGAAAGCGGTCATGCATGATTGCCAATCCAAAGGGGTGATGGATGTGAAGATAGAGGATATTTTCATCGGTAATGGGGTAAGTGAGCTTATCATGATGGCCATGCAAGGACTGCTGAATTCAGGGGATGAGGTACTCGTTCCTATGCCCGATTATCCCTTGTGGACTGCGGCGGTTACCCTTTCGGGAGGCAAGGTAGTGCACTACAGGTGTGATGAAGAAGCTGCATGGAATCCAGACATTGAGGATATCTGTTCCAAGATAAGTACCCATACCAAGGCCATCGTCGTGATAAACCCCAACAACCCTACGGGTGCGGTGTATGATCGGGAGGTATTGGAAGGTATTACCCGGATAGCCAGGGAACATGAACTCATCCTGTATGCAGATGAAATTTATGACCGTATCGTGTATGACGGGGTACAGCCCATTCCTTTGTCCACCCTGGACCCAGAGGTGCTGACCGTTACCTTTAACGGCCTTTCCAAAGCCTACCGGTCTGCAGGGTTTCGGGCTGGTTGGATGGTTCTGTCAGGGAATAAAAAGATAGCTACAGAATATATTGAAGGTCTTGAAATACTTTCTAATATGCGGATCTGTGCCAATGTACCTGCCCAATTCGGCATACAAACCGCCCTGGGGGGTTACCAGAGCATTAAAGATCTGGTGCTTCCCGGGGGCCGCCTCAAGGAACAGCGGGATACCGCAGTTACTCTGATCCGTACCATTCCCGGCCTTGACGTGGTCACACCCCGAGGAGCCCTCTATTGCTTTCCCCGGATCGATACCAAACGGTTTGGCATTATCGACGATGAGCGGTTTGTGAGAGATCTGCTCCAGAAACAGCACCTGTTGGTAGTCCACGGCAAGGGGTTTAACTGGAAGCAGCCGGATCATTTCCGCCTGGTTTTTCTCCCGGATAAAGAAACCTTACAGGATGCCATAGGCCGGCTCGCTCGTTTTCTGGAACACTATAGGCAGGAATAGATACCCATAAAAAAGACGGTGCATCTGGACGTCGATATATACACCGTCTTGTATAATCTGAGGTGTTACCCTCCCTTGATAGTTATATATCGGCAGAGTATTTTTGGACTTTAATAATTTTTATTTTTTTATTGGAAGAAGGAGTTTATAATGAGAAAACAGTAACCTATCTCCTTCTCTGTTCCGGCTTACACCCTCAATAACATCAAACGGACAAAGGAGAGGCAGCAGTCTTTTTCATTGAACTACACATAAGATCATTCCCACCAGCCACGATACAGACATTCCTCATACACCTGAGCACCTCTTGCTCTCGTCTGTGAAAGGACGAGTTTTTCACCTGCCTGGGCCGTGGTTAGACCCTATAGAGCATCATTCCAAATGCACATTCAAGCCCATCACCTTATCTACCGGTAGCGAGAACACGAGTCCTTCGGCTTCGGTGGTAATGCCGTAGGCTTGGCTTACCGCCTGCATGATGGGAACTTTTCGATCCCGGCTGGTGAGGATGATGATGATCTCCTTTTCATCCTGCACGGATACACCGAAAAATTTGACCCTCTTCTGGTGGTCAAGCCCCCGGGCATTGATCACCGTTCCACCGGTAGCACCTGCTTCCCGGGCCACGGTCATAAATTCATCGCTGTAGCCCTGGTTGATTATGGAAATGATGACATCGTTTTTGATTTCCGTGCTCACTTTTACTCCTTCTCTGCTGTTCTTTTCCTGATTTTCCGCGGTTTCAGGCTTATTAATAGTGCCTGGGTCCTTAAATAGCTTATATATGAGCTTATTTATCCCTGAAAGCGGAACCGTAAAGGCGATACCCGCACCAACGCTATGCACACCGAGCTTTTTCCGTACCTCTTGAATCAAAAACGGCGCCATCCCCTCTTGTTCCAGACAGAGGATCACCGCTTTTTCACTGGATCCGATACCAAGCACATCGAGAATTTCCGAACTCGCCGTTCCCTTGCCTTTACTGACAAAATGAAAACGGATCCGTTCCTGATCAAAAACCTTAGAAACGACCCTGAGCTTATTCCAGTCAATAATCACAAACAACAACTTGAGCACCGGTGCGGTATTATTCATACCAAGCCTCCTCTTCAAATAGGACTATTTCTTCAACCTTTTCGGTTGGTATCTTCTGGATTTCCTGTTCCGTCTCTTTGGCGGAAGTCTTCAGCTTGCTCTTGTATATGAGTCCCATGCCTTGTATGACGATCAAGGGAGCCATGGCAACCATAGCGACTATGCCAAAGGCATCGGTCATCATGTTTCCCCCGGCGCCTTCACAGGTTCCCATGGCGAGGGGCAGCAGGAAGGTGGAAGTCATCGGGCCGCTGCATACCCCGCCGGAATCAAAGGCAATACCTGTGAAAATCTTAGGTACCAAGAAGGTCAGGATCAGGGCAAAGGCATACCCGGGAATTAAAATCCACATGATGGAAATACCCATGAGGATTCGGACCATGGTAATGGCCAGGGCCAGGGCCATGCCTATGGAAAGGCCTCGCTTCAAGACCTTTTGGGTAATCGCCCCGGAGGAAATTTCTTCCACCTGCTTGGTAAGCACATGGACCGCCGGTTCTGCATCCACGATGAAGTAGCCGATCACCATACTGAAGGGTACCAAGATCCATTTGATCGGGGAAACGGCAAGCTCTGATCCCAAGAGATGGCCCACAGGAATAAAGCCCACATTGACCCCAGTTAAGAAGACCACGAGACCTATGAGGGTATACAGAAAACCCACCACGATCCGTACGATTTGATGCCGTTTGAAACGCCGGGCTATAAACTGGAACACCAAAAAGAAGATAACAATCGCGACCAGAGCCTTTAACACATCCTCCAAGTAATGAGGAAATTCCTGGGCAAAGAGGGTAACCACCTCCCGGGAGTTAGCCACTACCGGTACGCTATGGGATTCCACACCCGCCCCGGTAGGCTTATAAAAGATACCCAGTAAGAGCACCGCTAAAATAGGGCCTATACTGCACAGAGACACCAGACCAAAACTATCATCCTGGGAATGTCTGTCGCTTCGGAGAGACGCAACTCCCACGCCCAAGGCAAGGATGAAGGGCACGGTAATGGGGCCGGTGGTAACCCCGCCGGAATCAAAGGCCACAGGGATGAAATTATTCGGGGCCCAATACGCCGCGATAAAGGTCAGCAGGTAAAAAATCAGCAACAACAGGGAAAGCCGTATTTTGAAGAGGGTTCGAATGATGGCAATCATCAGGAAAACACCCACCCCAACCCCAACGGTGAGGATCAGCACCATGGAGGGCTGAATAGAGGGCACTTGAAGGGCCAAGACCTGGAGGTCCGGTTCTGCAATGGTGATGATAAGACCCATGACAAAACTGATACTCAGGATCAGGGCCAGACTCGGCACCCGGGTGAGCTGGATGCCTATGCCCTCACCCATAGGCATCATTGCCATATCCGCGCCTAAGGTGAAAAAGCCCATCCCAATGATGAGCAGCGCTGCTCCGGCCAGGAACATCAAGATGGTTCCCGGAGGCATAGGGACGAGGACCACACTGGCCAGGAGTACGATCACCGTAATGGGAAGCACCGAAGAAAAGGCTTCCATGATTTTTTCTTGTAATATCTTATTCATGGGACTTGCTTAAATAATAGGAGATATTCAAAAAAAAGGTAAGAGGGCGCGCATTGCCTGATCAAAATATAACCCAAATCAAGGCAGGCTATCCGGGAGTAACCACTCCCGCAGGTCAATATGGGGTTATCCGGAGCGGATGAGTAGCATTAAACCCCATCGTAAGGGTGCTCAGGTGAGCGCGTGGATTGAAACAACAATAAACCGGCGGCCTCAGGTTACTTTTTTCTGCATGATGCATCCGGCCTTTCGATTACCTTTTGAAATGAGCTATCACGGCGGCAAAATTCGCCGCCGCTGAGCCGCCTACCCCAGCAGTTCCCGTGCCTGCTTTGCCAGGGTTTCCGCGTCAAGACCGAAACGTTTGACCAGGTAATCCTGGGTTCCCACCTCGCCAAACTCGTCCCTGATGCCGGCACGGGCGAATTTGCCCTGAAAGCCGTTTTCCGCGAGAACTTCGGCGACCGCACTACCCAGGCCGCCTGTGATCTGGTGATTTTCCGCGCTTACCACGGCCCTGACCTTCGCTGCCTCGTTCAGGACGGCTTCACGGTCTATGGGCTTGAGGGTAAGAACGTCCAGTACTCCAGCATCGATCCCTTCCGCCGCGAGCAGTTCCCGCGCTTTAAGGGATTCGTTTACCATGAGGCTCCCCAGCGCGATAAAGCAAACATCTTTTCCGGGTTTAAGGATTTTCGCCCGGCCTATGCTAAAACGGTCGTCCGGCGAATACAGAACCGGCACGGGCTTACGGGGAAAGCGGATGTACACGCAGCCGTAGCGTTCCGCCGCCTCTCTTACCAGCACGGCGGCGTTTACCGCGTCGGAGGGTTCTATAATGACAAGGCGGGGAATCACCCGCATTAGGGCAAGGTCCTCAAAAGGCATGTGCGTGCCGCCATTGAAAGCGGCGGTAATCCCGGGGTCCGTCCCCACAAGTTTTACATTGAGGCGGGCATAGTTGCCGGAGATAAAAAACTGATCATAAGCCCGCCGGGAAGCAAAGCAGGCGAAGGTCGCGGCAAAGGGAATTTTCCCGGCGGCGGAAAGCCCGGCGGCGAGGCCAACCATGTTGGCTTCGGCTATACCCACATTGAAAAAACGGTCCGGGTAGGCTTTCTTAAAAGCGCCGGTATTAGTACAGCTCATCAGATCCGCTTCCAGCACCACAATATCAGGATTCTTCGCCCCTAGTTCAAGGAGGGTATCCACATAAGCCTGGCGTATTTCTCTTGTTTCCATAACAGTCACTCCCCTACTCCGCTTCCAGAACGGCAATGGCTTCCTGCGCCTTTTCCAAATCAAAGGCCATGCTGTGGTTTTTTTCGATTCCCTCGGCAAAACTGCATCCCTTTCCCTTGATCGTGTCCATCACAATCATTGAAGGCCTTTCATTTTGGGCCAGGGCCTTTTCGATTGCCCCATCCAGAGCGGCAATATCATGGCCATCTACCCGCTGGGTAAACCAGCCGAATTCCCGCCACTTGGCGTCCAGTTCGCCCAGATCGATAATATCTTTTATGAATCCGTCGAGCTGCTGTTTATTGTAATCGGTAAAGGCGATCACTTTGGAAAGCCGCTGGGCAGCGGCGAACATCGCCCCTTCCCAAATCTGACCTTCGTTGGACTCTCCATCGCCGAGTATCGCGTAAACCCTGGCGGGACTCCTGTCGATGCGCAGGGCAAGCGCTATTCCCAGGGCGCAGGAGAATCCCTGCCCCAGGGAACCGGCGGTCATGTCGATGCCCGGAGTAAGGTTCCTGTCGCAATGGCTGGGCAGCCTTGTGCCGCCCTGGTTCAGGGTTTTAAGCCAGTCTTTGGGGAAAAACCCCTTGAGCGCCAGGGCCGCGTATACCGCCGGTCCGGCGTGACCCTTGGAAACCACAAGCTGATCCCGGTCTTTCATCCCGGGCCGCTGTGGGTCTACCTTCATCCGGTGGAAGTACAGAAGCGCCAGTACATCCGCGATGGACATGCAGCCACCAATATGGCCGGTCCCCAGGGTACCGATTTCCTCGATGGTAAGCCTGCGTATTTCCCTGGCCTGTGCCTTTAAAAAATCCAGGCGATATTTATCCATAACACTGCCTCCTCATGCAGTAAAACTATGAACCGGTAAATCCCCGCGGCAGTCTAATTAACTTTGGCTGTGGATTCCCGTATGATAAGCTGATACGACAGGGTCCTGTCCTGTTTGACACTGTTACTGCCGCTTATCTGCCGGTGCAGGGCCAGGGCCGTTTCCTCGCCTATCTCCCCGATAGGCTGATGTATTGTGGTAAGCCGAGGAACCAAAAAATTGGAAATCTCAATGTCGTCAAACCCTATTACCGAAACGTCCTCCGGTACCTGGATACCCTCGTCCGTGAGCGCCCGTATCGCGCCGATTGCAAGCTCGTCGGTAGCGGCAAACAGGGCGGTAAAGTCCCTGCTCCGCAGCAGCATTTCGCGCATCGCGTTAATGCCGTACTCCATGGAATACCACCGGGCAAAAAGAACCCGCCTTTCATCCCGTTCTATTCCCGCCGCGTCGAGCGCCTTGTAGTACCCTTCCATACGCTGCCTGCCGAAACTAAAATCACCGCCGCTCAGCAGGTTGATTTTACGGTGACCCAGATTGACAAGGTGGCTTATGGCCTCGAAAGCCGCGTTTTCCTCGTCAATATGAATTGCGGGAATATTCCCGTAACAAAAAGTCGCGATAACCACCGGCAGCTTTACCTTTTCCAGATACTCGTAAAAATACGGCTTCTTCATCTCGTGAATCATAATAAGGCCGTCAAGCTTTTCCGCTTTAAGGCGGTTAAGGCACTCATCCTCGCTTTCCGCGTTAAAATTCACAAAAAAGAACAGGGTATAATAGCCAAAAGATCCAAGCCGTTTTTCCATTACCGAAAAAAGCTGCCGCTGAAACATATTAAAGGCAGAAGGAATAATAATCCCCACCGTATAACTGCGCTGCAGAACCATGCTCCGCGCCGCCTTGTTTGGCACATACCCCCGTTCTTCAATAAGTTTGAGTATCTGTTCCCTGCGTTGTGGATTCACGTATTTCTTTCCGTTTATTACCCGGGAAACC
This sequence comes from Treponema sp., assembly GCA_031278815.1. Taxonomy (GTDB): domain Bacteria; phylum Spirochaetota; class Spirochaetia; order Treponematales; family Breznakiellaceae; genus JAIRLU01. Next base: position 31,434 of record JAITJS010000023.1, on the reverse strand, counting down.
GTAGCCGGCGACATCCCGGCTTCTTTCGCTATATCTTTTATGCTTATCATAGTTCCCCCCGGATACGATACGCTTTCAAGGAGAAATCTTCAATACCCTGCCGCTCTGCGGGGATTTTTTATTATTTAAACCTTAGCAGGACCCCCTGCTCAAAGGCGGCTTTGCAGGTATAGGCGATTTCGGAGACTCTGGTCCCGTCGTATACCGTTACTTCCGGCTTTCGCCCTTCCCGTATGCAGTTCGCGAATTCCTGGACTTCGTTGACATACGCGGTATCGAAGCGTTCCAGAAAATTTTCGCCGCATTCCCTCCTGACCCCGTGTTCGTCCAGCACTTCCACCAGATTTTTCTGGGGCACCGAGGCGACGCGGAGTATGCCTTTGGTCCCGATAATCTCGGTTTCCACATTGTACCCGTGGGGCGCGGTTCTGCCGGCAAAGAGAAATACCATGGTTTCATTTTTGAATTTCATCAGGCAGGATACGTTGTCCCCGTCTTTCCAGTCCGCGAATTCCGGGTGCGCGTAACAGCCGCCTATGGCATAGACGGTTTCCGGTTCGGATCCGGTGAACCAGCGGGCAAGGTCGATGTCGTGGACCGCCATATCCAGGAATTCCCCTCCGGAATGCGGCCCGAAGGCGAGGCTGCCCGCGATGAATTTTTCCGGGTCCTGGCTGTAAGCGCGGAACAAAACAGGCCTTCCGATCTCCCCGGCGACAACCTTGTCGTGGGCGTATTGGTAGGATTCGTCAAAGCGCCGCATAAAGCCCAGCATAAACACCATGTCCGGGCGGGCTTCTACCGCCTTTTCCGCTTCTTTGCATTCGGACGCGTTGACCCCCAGGGGCTTTTCCGAGAATACGTGTTTTCCCGCATCCAAGGCGCCCTTGATCTGTTTGGTGTGCAATGCCGACGGCGATACCAAAACTACCGCGTCAATGTCTTTGCAGGCAATCAGGTCTTCAAACGCGGTAAACCGGTGCCTGACGCCGAGACGATCCGCGGTTTGCGCCAGCTTGGGCCCGTCCACATCGCAAAGCGCCGCAAGTTCCGCGCCCTGAATTCTGGACGCGATGTTTACCGCGTGCCGAAGGCCGAGCCGCCCTAAACCAACCGATCCGATTTTCACCTTGTTCATTTATGTACTCCAAAATCTAGTTAAGCCATTACCTCGCCAAGTGTAACCGGCCTGTTTTCTTTAAGCGATTTACCGGCGGCTATGGCTATGTAAACGGCCATCATACCGTCGTTACCGTCAACCGGCGGTTTTTTGTCGTTGTTTACCGCGTCAACAAAATCAATTACCTCGGCAATAAACGCGTTGTTATACCGTTCCAGGAAAAACCAGGTTGGTTTCGCGCAGAGCACCCCTTCGGCGGCGCTAATCATGGAAGTATCGTTAAGATCATTGACGGCCTGTACGCAACCCTTGTCGCAGTGGACCTCGGTGCGCTGGTCGTAGCCGTAATGGGCCGCCCTGCTGTTGTCGATAAGAGCGAGGGCGCCGTTTTCAAATTTCAACATGACGGCGGCGGTATCAACATCGCCGTATTTCCTGTAACCGGGATCGATGTTAACCGCGCCGTAAGCCATTACCTCCGTTACCTCGCTCCCGGCAAGATAGCGGGCCATATCAAAATCGTGTATGGTCATATCCATAAAAATACCGCCTGAAACGGCAATGTAATCAAGCGACGGCCCTTCCGGATCCCGCGAGGTGATCTTTACGATATGCGGTTTTCCCAGGATGCCAGAAGCAACCGTGTCGCGGACCTTCCGGTGGTTGTGATCGAAGCGGCGGACAAACCCGACCTGCAGCTTCACCCCCGCCTTGTCAACTTCCGCAAGGGCCGCTTTTATCTTCTGTATATCCGTGTGGACAGGCTTCTCGCAGAAAACATGCTTGCCCTTCCGCGCCGCCTGGATGATAAAATCCGCGTGGGTATCGGTCGGCGAACAGATAAAGACGGCGTCAATGTCCCTGTTGTTCAGTATATCCCCCGGATCTTCTGTCACTTTGGGGATACCGACATCATCTGCCCATGCTTTATGCTCATCGTTGAGCATCGTCTCCGCAAGACATAGGACCCGCGCCCCCGGCACGGAAGTGTTGATGTTCCTGCCGTGCAGTTTGCCGATGCGCCCCCCGCCGATTAACCCGATCCGCAGTTCTTTTGTAGTCATAGAATCTCAATTTCCATTATAAAGTATAACTTGGGTAATAAAGCCTGGCCAAAACCCGGTTAGTTTTCTCCTCCGAAAACGCCGTGAAAACGATTTGTTTTCACGGCATAGTTTTGTTTATTTGAGGAACTCTCCCACATTCGCCTTGGTAACTACCGGCGTGGGGGCATCAATTTGCTTTGCAACGCTCTTGCCGTTGATGGCGTCGATAGCGTACTGAACACCGAGATAGCCCATCTGCTCCGCAGACTGGGCTACCGTCGCGTAAAGGCCGCCGTCCCGGACGGATTCGAGGGCAAACTGATTACCGTCAACGCCGACTACCACGGCGCTCTTGCCTGCCTGGGTTATGGCTCTGAGCGCGCCTGAAGCCTGGTCGTCATTTGAACCCCAAACCGCGTCGATATCCGTCGTCTGGAGCACGTTCTGGGTAATACCGTAAGCCCTGTCCCGGTCGGAGTAAGCGGGCTGGCGGGAAACAATGTTCATACCCGCGTCGCGGAAAACCTTTTCGGCGCCGTTCGCCCTGTCGGTCATAGTGGGGTTACCGGGAGCGCCCTCAAGCACCAGAATCTTCGCGCCCGCGTTAAGAACCTTGAGCATTTCCTGGGCGCCGATAACACCGATCTGATAGTTGTTACTGCCGATAAAGGTAACATAGTTCTGGAAATCCGCGGGCATGGGGGTATCAATAACCACTACCGGAATCCCGGCCTGTTTCGTCTGGTTCAGAACCGACACGGCAGCCGGCGGCTGACAGGGAGAAAATACGATGGCGTCGAACTTGTTTTGAATCGCGTTCTGTACCATGTTGATCTGTTCTTCAACGCCGTCTTCAGTGGGAGGGCCGAAAGCTTCAATTTTAACATTGAAATCTTTTCCGGCCCTCTCAGCCCCGCTAAGTACGGTCTGCCAATAAGGCGAACTTAATGTTTTCAAAATGACCGCTATCCTGAGTTGTCCGCCGCCTTGAGCCTGTTCCCCGCCGCCTCTGGCAAAAGCGCCGGTGACGCATACCATCATCAGCACACACGCCATAACCGCAATCAAATGTTTCATTTTATACCTCCTAAAGTATAAATAAATTATATTCAGGTGAAAACGGCTTGATTCCGCAATTTCACCTTTCTCCCGAACAAATAATGAGAAAACCAGGCGAAAACGCCCCGGTTTATTATTTCTTTCCCACACCCTGACGCAGTACGTCGATGAATACCGCAATGATGATTACCGCGCCAATGGTAAAGGTCTGCCACGCGGAGGTAACACCCAGCAGGTTAAGGCCGTTCCGGAGAACCGCCATCAGGAGGACGCCGACTATGGTGTTTCCGATTTTTCCTACCCCGCCGAAAAAGCTCGCGCCGCCGATGATAACCGCAGCGATGGCGTCGGTCTCATAATCAACTCCGGCAAGAGGATACGCCGTATCAACCCGGCCGACCAAAACAATGCCCGCCAGGGCCGCCATAAATCCGCTCATGGCATACACAAGATTAAGAATACCGTCCACATTAATTCCCGAAAGTCTGGCAGCCTCCTTGTTCCCGCCCACCGCGTAAATATAGCGTCCGGTATTGGTACGATTCAGAAAAAGGTACATTATCCCGTAAAGTATGCCCACAAGAATAAATGAAACCGGCACCGGCCCCAGACTGGCGTTACCCAAAAACACAATCGGCGCTTTAAACCCGTACACCGGCTGAGTCGCCGTTACCACCAGGCACAGTCCCCGGGCCATCTGTTTAGTGCCCATAGTGGAAATAAAAGGATGGGGCAGATGCAATTTTGTAAGCAGAAGCCCGTTGATCAAACCCAGAAGGGTACCGATGAGAAGGCAGCTCAACAGGGCCAGATAGGGATTCATGTTGAAAGTTTTCGCAAAGAGGCCCATGAACATAGTTGAAAGAGCAAGCACCGAGCCGACCGAAAGATCGATGCCCGATGTCAGGATCGCCAGGAACATTCCAATCGAGATAATTGAATTCACCGCTGCCTGGCCCGCCACGTTCATCAAGTTTCCCACCGTCAAGAATTGGGGAGAAACAATTGTCAGGATCACGCAAAGCAATAAAAGACTCAAAAGTACGCCGAAGGTGTTCAGGTAATCTTTCAAGCTCCGTTTTTTTATTCTGTCTGTCATTGTTTGATGTTTCGCCATATTTACCTTCACTTAAAATGATTTAATCAGCCGTAATACCCGACGCGGCATACAGGATCTTTTCCTGGGTCGCTTCTTCGGCTGTGTATTCCGCGGTAATCTTTCCCTCATGCATGACTATGATCCGGTCTGACATTCCCATACACTCGTCCATCTCGCTGGAAATCATGATCACTGCGGCGCCGCCCTTAACCAGTTCATTCATAAGGTTGTAGACCTCAACTTTTGCCCCCACATCTATACCCCGGGTCGGTTCATCAATGATGAATATCCGCGCTTTCGAAAGGAGCCATTTAGCGATTACAACTTTCTGCTGATTTCCGCCGGAAAGATTTCCCGTGACCATCCCGATGCCGGGGCAACGTATACGAAGTTCCCGGACCTTTTCTTCAGCATCAATCTTGCAGCGCTTTAGGTTCAGGAAAATACCCTTTACGTAACTTTTTAGATTGACCAGGGTCGAATTGAATTCAATATCCTGGATCATGATGAGCCCCTGGCCTTTCCTGTCTTCCGTGAGGAAGGCGATGCCCGCTTCGATCGAATCCTTGGGTCTCTTTATATGAACCTGCCTGCCTTCAACAAAAACCCTGCCGCCGTCAACCGGGTCGGCGCCGGTAACCGCCCGGGCGGTCTCGGTTCTTCCGGCGCCGACAAGCCCGGCAAATCCGAGAATTTCCCCTGCTCTGGCGTTAAAAGAAATATTGTCCAGCACTCCTTTCCGGGTAAGGTTTTCCACCCGGAGCATTTCTTTCCCGATAGATGCACTGATCTTCGGATACTTCTGGGTAATGTCTCGGCCTACCATCATTTTGACAAGATCGTCGATGGTAACATCCCCAACATTGACCGTCCCAACGCTCTTTCCGTCTCTGAGTACGGTGATCCGGTCGCATACCGCCAGCACTTCTTCAAGGTGATGGGAAATATAAATGATAGAAATATCTTCGCCCTTGAGATAGCGGATGATCTGGAGAAGCTTTTCGGTTTCGTGGGCGCTCAAACTGGCGGTTGGCTCGTCCATGATTATCATTTTCGCGTGCGCCCTGATAGCTCTGGCGATTTCCACCATCTGCTGCTGCCCTACCCCAAGGGAACCGACCAGGGTATTGGGATCTATTTTCAAACCCAGAGTATCGAGAATTTTTTGGGATTCGCTACGCTGGTATTCCCGGTCGAGCCAACCGAGACGCTTCACCTTGATCTGTTCCCGGCCAAGAAAGATGTTTTCCGCCACGCTCAGGAAAGGCACAAGATTCAATTCCTGGTAAATACAGGCAATGCCGATAGACATGGAATAATGGGGCGTTATGTGCTCAAGTTTTTTTCCGTCAAAATAAAGGGCGCCTTCATCGGGTTTATGAAACCCGGTGATGCTTTTTATCAGCGTTGACTTACCCGCGCCATTTTCACCCACAAGTCCGAGCACTTCCCCGGAATTGACTTCCAGGCTGACTTGGTCAAGCGCAAGGACTCCGGGAAACCGTTTGGAAAGATTATCTATGCGGAATAAAGGATTATGTACGGCGATTGCAGGCGCTGTATTCATCATAAAACCCCCTGGTAACAATAGATAACCCAATTCGGAAACCCGCGTTCCAGCATTAGATCAGGTTCTGAAACAAATATTAAGAACGTTTTCATAGTCTTAGATATTATGGCGGTATAAATTTGAATCTGTCAAGGTTTTTTTTAATGTCGTTTAAAATTTCTCTGAATCCCGACAATTTTTTAAAAATGCCACATTTAGTAAAAAATAATAACAATAGCTATATAAAAACTTAATTTTTTAGTTATTTTTGAATGGTTTCTTGAAAATAAAACAAAAAATCTAAAAAAAATTAAACCACCATACCTTGCAAATTTGTTAAGCAAAAACCGAAAAAGGGGAAACTGGAAGGGGGCGGCTTAAAATAACATTAAGGGGATCTGTCCTTTTAAGAACGTTTTCATTATTTTTTGAATACGGGCGGGGTTCCGCCGCTTCCTCCGCCGAAAATTCTTTTTGTTCTAAATAAATCTGGCGGGTTTCAGTCATTTTGATTTTATGATTCCTTGTAATATAAAGACTTACGCGAAACAACCGACGCCGGTATTTTTTGTTGAAAAATATAAAAATGCTCTTTACAAAACCGGAAATAGGATGTATCTTCTTTGTAAGAACGTTTTCAGAACAGCGTGCGGATAATCGCCTGTCAAGCGCCGCTTTATTTGGCGGTGATTTCGTTGTCTTGTATTTTTGTATAGGAGAGAGAATATGCAGTTTCACCATCGGCCTCCTTTTAACCACGGCTACACCTCCTTGGTACCGCGTAGCGGCGCCACGGCGGATATGCTTACGGAGTTTGGGGTGCTAACCCTTCTAGGCGGGGAAAGCTGGGAACAATCGCGGGATACCGAAGAGCAGTGCTGGCTTCTGGCCCGGGGAAGCGCGAAACTGGTATGGTGCGTGTATGCGGCGGGTCCCGGTCCGGTAATGGGAGCCGTTTCCCGGCCCGATCTGTTCGACTATTCCCCCTGGTGTCTCTCCGTTCCCAAACGGACCAAGGTTTCTATTATAGCGGGAAAGGGGGGGGCCGAGTTTTACTACTGCGCCACGGATAACCCCAAATCCTTTGTGGCAAGGCTCTTTACGCCCGAAGAATGCCGTAGCGAATTTCGCGGAGAGGGGACCATGCGGGAAACTTCTACCCGGATCGTGCGTACCTGTTTTGACGACACCAACCGCAGCGAATCCAACTTGGTTATCGGGGAAGTTATCGGGGTGCCGGGTAAGTGGTCGAGCTACCCTCCCCATCATCATCTCCAGCCGGAAATTTACCACTACCGTTTTCTGCCTGAACAGGGGTTTGGGCTTACCGCCATCGGCGATACTCCCTACATCATCAGGGACAGGGATACTATGCTGATACGGGAGGGCGAAGTCCATCCCCATGTTACCGCCCCGGGTTACGCAATGTGGTACCTTTGGGTGATCCGCCACCTAGACGGCGCGCATTACGGACCGGCCACCAATACGCCCGTATTTGTGAAGGAACACGAATGGGTGACGGGACCGGAAGACAATATCTGGCAGCCGAAGAATCATAAGTAGGAGTTAGCAGTTACGGAGGGTGTAAGTAGCGAGTCTGACAACTCCTCACTTCTAACTTAATATCAAGGAGATGTATATGGAAACAGTACGGCTTACGATGGGACAGGCGCTACTGAAATTTCTGGATAATCAATATATTGAGGTGGATGGAGAAGAAATTAAATTCGTCCACGGGGTATTCGGCATTTTCGGGCACGGCGTGGTGGTTGGTCTGGGTGAGGCGCTGGCGGCAAAGGACAACAACCTGTGGTTCTATCAGGCGAAGAACGAACAGGGGGCGGGACACGCGGCGATGGGTTTTGCCAAGCAGAACAAGCGCCGCAGGATGATGGCAGTATGTTCCTCGATCGGGCCAGGGGCGCTCAACATGGTGACGGCTGCGGGAACGGCTACGGTGAACAGAATACCGGTGCTGTTCCTGCCCGGCGACGCCTTTGCGTGCAGGCAGCCTGACCCGGTGCTTCAGCAGGTGGAGATTCCCCACGACTACACCAATACCGCAAGCGATGCTTTCCGGGCGGTAAGCCGCTATTGGGACCGGGTGCAGCGGTCGGAGCAGCTTATGACCGCCATGATCAATGCCTTCCGAGTGTTGACCGATCCCGCCGAAACCGGCGCGGTAACGGTCGCGCTGCCCCAAGACGTGCAGGGCGAGGCGTATGACTACCCGGAAGAATTCCTGGCCAAACGGGTACACCACGTTGAAAGGCGTATCCCCGCCAAGGGGCAGATCGAGCGGGCAACGGCTTTGCTCAAGGCGGCGAAAAAGCCTCTGGTGATCTGCGGCGGCGGGGTACGTTTCTCGGACGCGGGGAAAGAACTGGAGGCTTTTTGCGAAGCCTTCCGCGTTCCCTTCGGTGAGACCCAGGCGGGCAAGGGTACCGTTCTTTGGGACAATCCCTGGAATCTTTCCGGCATCGGCAGTACCGGAAGCCTCGCGGCAAACAGGATCGCCAGGGAAGCGGATCTTGTTATCGCAGTGGGAAGCAGGCTTGGCGACTTTACCACCTGTTCCAAATGGCTTTTCCAAAACCCCGGCGCAAGGATACTGGGGATAAACATCGCCCCTTTCGATGCCTGCAAGATGAACGGGGAGCCGCTGGTCGCGGACGCGAAGCTTACCCTGGAAGCCCTGACCCGGGCGGCGCAGGGTTATCATTCGTCCTGGGGAGACAAGGTAGAAAAAGCAAAGGCGGAGTGGAACGCCGAAGTGGACCGGCTATACGGCGAAGAAGCCGCCCCGGCCCCGGACGGCTCCCCGCTGCTCTCGCAGGTGAGGGTACTCGGAGACCTTAACGACCGGCTTCTTCCGAAAGACGCCATCGTGGTATCCGGTTCCGGTTCGATCCCCAGCGACATGCAGCGCGTCTGGCGGGTCAGGACTCAGGACACCTACCACATGGAATACGGGTTCTCCTGCATGGGCTACGAAATCGCCGCAGCCCTGGGGACGAAGATCGCCTTTCCGGAACGGGAAGTGGTGGCGATTGTGGGGGACGGCGCTTACGCCATGCTCCACACGGAACTGCTTACGGCGGTGCAGGAAAACAAAAAGATCATCGTGGTGGTTCTGGACAATTCCGGTTTCCACTGTATCGACAACCTACAGCACAGTCAGGGGATAGAACACTTTGGGAACGAGTGGAGAACCCGTAGCGATTCAAGCGGGCGGCTTGAAGGGGAGCCGGTACGGGTCGATTATGCGAAAAACGGCGAAAGCTGGGGCGCGCTGGGGCTTAGGGCAAGAACCCCGGAAGAACTTGAGCGGGCGGTGAAAGAGGCCCTGGCCTCCAAAAAGCCGGTGGTAATCGACGTAAAAACCGGCGCGAAAACCATGACGCACGGCTACGAATCCTGGTGGCGCGTCGGAACTGCCCAGGTATCGTCAAACCCCGATGTTGTCAAGGCCGCCGAAGAGATGGCGGCGGAAACCGCCAGGGCGCGGAAGTTTTAGGAGGCTGAGCATGGCAAAGGCGGCGGCGAAAGCGGGCGCGGGAACGGGTATTGGGATGGGAAAGCCGAATATCAAACTCGGGATAGCGCCTATAGGCTGGACTAACGACGACCTCCCGGAGCTGGGCGGAGAGATTCCCTTTGAACAATGTGTCAGTGAAATGGCTCTGGCGGGATTCGCCGGAAGCGAAGTGGGGAATAAGTATCCCAGGGACCCGGCTGTTCTCAACAAGGCCCTGAGGATCCGGGGCCTCACGATATGTAACGCCTGGTTCAGCGCCTTCCTGACCACCCAGCCCTACGAAGAAGTGGAAGCGGCATTCATCAAACACCGGGACTTCCTCTACGAGGCAGGGGCCAGAGTCATAGGCGCCGCAGAACAGGGATACTCCATTCAGGGGCTTGACTCCCCCGTCTTCGATGCCAAGCCGGTTTTTTCCGGTGAGGACTGGAAGCGGCTCTGCGATGGGCTCAATAAATTGGGGGAAAAGGCCTTCGAAAAAGGGATGAAGCTCACCTACCATCACCACATGGGGACCGGGGTACAAACTGCCGCCGAGATAGACCGGCTTATGAAAAACACCGATCCCGCCCTGCTTGGCCTCCTCTACGACACGGGTCATCTGGTGTTCTCCGGGGAAGATCATCTGGCGGTACTGAACAAGTGGACAGGCCGTATCGGCCATGTCCATCTTAAAGATATGCGGCCCCCGATGCGGGAAAAGGCGAAGGCCGAAAAATGGTCTTTCCTTCAGGCGGTCAAGGCCGGAGTCTTTACCGTTCCCGGTGACGGGAACATAGATTTTGTACCGGTCTTCGACGCCCTCAAAAAAAGCGGGTACAAAGGCTGGTGGGTGGTGGAAGCCGAACAAGACCCCGTCAAAGCTAACCCCCTGGAATATGCCCTCAAAGCCCGCGCCTATATCCGGGAGAAGGCCGGCATTTAAGGGGAAGGCAACGCTGGCATTATGAAAGATTTTGTTCTAACCATGAGCAATATCACCAAATCATTTTCAGATAACGAGATATTCCAGGCGGTATCCTTTAACCTGAAAGCAGGAGAGGTACACATCCTCATGGAGGAAAACAGTTCGGGAAAATCAACGCTGATGAATATCCTCATGGGGATATATCATGGAGATCAAGGGAAATATCAGGCTTTTGGGGGAGGACCTGGGAGCGGTCAAGGCGGTACAAGAAGGACGCCTGGAAGTTTCAGTCTCCCAGGCTACTGAACGGCAGTCCCAGATGGCTATCGATATTGCGATGAAACTCTACCGGGGCGAAACCGTTCCCGCAGAGAACCTTGTGGAAGGGGAAGGCATCGACAAAAATACTGTAGACCCAGCCGGCTCAACAACATACAGATTCGAGCCGGGCATAATATTCATCGTCCCTGTCCGGGTTGGCAGGGACGGAATAAGGAGCAGCTATGCGTTTTGGAATTAACACCCTGGACGACCTGGATGAAATCGGGGTAAAGGGTAAGACCGTTCTGTGCAGAATTGATATTAACCAGCCGGTAGACAGGGCGAAAGGGACGCTGAAGGATACCACCCGCATCGAAGCCTGCATCCCCACCCTGAAGGAGCTTTCCGGCAAGGGGGCAAAACTCGTGCTGCTGGCCCACCAGGGGAGCGACATTGAGTACAAAAACTTTTACACAACAGAGCCTCACGCGAAGGCGCTGTCGTCTTTTTTGGGGAAAGAGGTCCGCTTTATCGATGATGTGTGCGGGCCGGCGGCGCGGGAGGCAATCGGGAAATTGCAAGAGGGGGAGATTCTACTGCTGGACAACGTGCGCTTTGTGTCGGAAGAACAAACCCTGTTCGAGACAAAACTGCTCCTTTCGCACGAGGAGCAGGCGAAGACCCTTTTGGTGCGGAAGCTTGCCCCCCTGGTGGACCTCTACGTGTGCGACGCCTTCGCGTCGGCCCACCGGGATCAGCCTTCCCTCTGCGGCTTTGAGCAGGTACTCCCCAGCGCGATGGGCCGCCTCTTCGAGGAGGAGTTCTGCGTCATTTCCGGCATCATGGAAAAACCGGAGCGGCCCTGCGTCTTTGTCCTGGGGGGGGCGAAGATCAGCGACGCTTTTTTAATGATGAAGACGGTTCTCTCGAGCGGCGTGGCGGACCAGGTCCTCTCCGGGGGCCTTGTAGGGGAAGTGCTGCTCTGGGCTTCTGGCGGGGATAGCGGGAATATCGGCGAGGCGGCGCGGGCGTTTATCACCAAAGAGGGCTACGCCGACCTCGTTGAAACGGCGAAAGAGCTGCTGTCCGCCCACCGGGACCGGATCGAGCTTCCCCGGGACTTCGGCGCGGTTTCGGGCGGCAGGCGGGTGGAATTCCCCCCGGGGAAGGTCCCTGCAGACACCCTGCCCGCGGACATCGGGAGCGAAACCGCCGCCCGTTATCAGGCCCAAATCCGCGCCGCCAAAACGGTCTTCGTCAACGGGCCTATGGGCGTTTTCGAGGAAGAGGCCACGGAACTCGGTACCCGCCTCGTGTGGGACGCCTTGGCGGACACGGCGGCCTATACGGTAATCGGCGGCGGCGACAGCATCGCCGCGACGAAAAAATACGGTAAAACCAAAGACATTAACTATATCTGCACCGGTGGGGGGGCGCTGATCCGCTTCCTTACCGGGGAAGAACTGCCTGTGGTAAGGGCCCTCCGGCACGGGTCCGCCATAAAGCAGAAACTGTTATAAACAAAAAACTATTTAACGGAGGAAACAAAATGGTAAAAGTCGGCGTAGCGGGTTACGGAGTCATCGGGCAGCGCCTGGCGGACGGCGTGGCCTTGCAGAAGGACATGGAACTGGTGGGGATCGCGGATCTCGCTCCCACCCTCTCCATTCGGGCGCTTAAAGAAAAGGGCATGCCCTACAACCTCTACCTGGTTGAGGGCGCGGATACGTCAAAGTTTGACGCTGCGGGGATTCCTTACAAGGGCAACTTCGACGATCTTATCAAAAAAGTGGACATCATGCTTGATTCTTCTCCAGGCGGAGTGGGGGTGAGAAACAAGGCCCTCTACGAAAAAGCCGGAATAAAGGCTATATTTCAGGGTGGGGAGAAAAATTCCGTGGCGGATGTGTTCTTCCACGGATACGCCAACTACGAAAAAGGGGTCGGGGCAAACTATTTAAAACTTACCAGTTGTAACACCACCGGGCTTATCCGTTCGGTGGACTGCCTTGATCGGCAATACGGCGTTGACCGGGTGGCGATCACCATAATCCGGCGGGTAGCCGATCCGGGCGATTACCACCGGGGGCTTACCAACGCCCTGCAGATGGACAAAGCGCCCTCCCACCAAGCCGTGGACCTGATGACGATCATGCCCCATATCGAGGCCACCGGCATTCTGGTACATACCCCGGTTACCCACGGCCACATCATCACGGTAGTAGCCCATGCGAAGTCCGGCAGGATCACAAAGGAGCAGGCCCTGGAAGCCTTTAAAACCCATGACCGCATACGGGTAGTAAGCATCAACGACGGCTTTTTGGGCAACGCCTCGTTCTTCCGCTATGCCCGGGACCTGGGAAACCCCCGGGGCGACATGTACGAAATCGGGCTTTGGGAGGACAGCATCGTAGAAAGCGGGGACAACATCATGTACGCGATCAACATCCCCCAGGAATCGGTAACCATCCCCGAAACCATGGACGGCATCAGGGCGGCCCTCAACATGCAGCCTGATTCCACATCGGGTACCGCGGAAACCAACAAGTACCTGGGCATCGGCAAGTGGAAGCAGTAATTTGATAACACAAAAGAGGTAACAATGAAAATCGATCCCGGTTTGAATAACCTGAAAGAACTTTTTCCCCTGGATTTTACCGGGGAAGAGCGGGAGAACGGGCAGAGGCTGTTTCTTAAGAACCTGGCTCTAGAAGCGCACCGTTTTTACCGAGGGAAGATTTAGACCGTGCCGAAATGCGGCGTATATGGCTTTAACTGGTCTAACGTGTGGTATACCCCCAGCGTCTTGCAGGTTTCGACGACAGGCTGCGGGGATTTCCCCAACCAGGTGAACAATTCGGTCTGCTTTCCCGGTATCCTGAAGGGCACCCTTCTGGTACGCGCGGAGATTCTGGAAGCGGCCCTGACCAAGGCTATCGGGCAGGGCCGCAGGTAAAATGAAAATAGGTATTCCCTATCTTGACAGGATTCTCCCGCTGGAATTCCCCGAAGAAAATCTCCTTGCGATAGCGGAACCGAAGGATGTTACCGGTGTTCCGTCGTTCTCCGGGGCCGTTCTCGCGGAGGCCCTGGAAAGGCCGTACGGCATCACCGCAGATGGCGCAAGGCGGGACGGAGGGGAAGCGGGGCAAAGCCTGGCGGAATTCCTTGAGGGCGGGAAACGGATACTCGTTATCATCAACGACGCGACCCGCCCTACGCCTACCGCCGCGATGCTCGCCGCCCTTATGCCGGCGTTCAGGAAGGCGGGCGTCCCCAACAAAAGCCTTACCCTCCTTGTGGCGACCGGGGCGCACCGCGCGCCTACGGAGGACGAGTACCGCCAGATACTGGGAGGCCTTTACGGGGAACTGCGCGGCCGCGCCGTCCACCATGACGCCCGCAAAGACGGAGATATGGTTGAGCTGGGAAACACCCGGAACGGCACGCCGATTCTGCTCAACAGGAGAATATTCGAGGCGGACCGTGTCATCGCCACGGGAAGCGTGGAGCCGCATTACTTCGCGGGCTTTACCGGCGGCAGAAAGGCGTTTCTGCCGGGCGTGGCCGCATATAGAAGTATAGCAGAGAATCACAAGCGCGCGCTTTCCGAAGCGGCCCGGTCCCTGGCCCTTGAAGGCAACCCTGTTCACGAGGATATGATGGACGCCCTGCCGCTTATTAAAACACCGGTCTTTTCCCTTATGGCCGTGCTGGACAAGGAACAGCGGACGGCCGCCGCCGCGTCAGGGGACATTATGGCGTCGTTCTACGCGGCGGTGGAGAAGGCCCGGCAAATATTCTGCGTGCCGGTGGCGGCAAAGGCGGACATCGTGGTGTCTGTGGCGAAATTCCCCATGGATATCGATCTCTACCAGTCCCAAAAGGCCATTGATAATGGTGCGGCGGCCCTGAAAGACGGGGGCGTTCTGATACTCGTTTCAAGTTGCCGGGACGGTATCGGCGACGAGAGCTACGCGAAACTGCTCTCACAGGCCGCAAGTCCGGTCGACGCCATTGACAGGATACACGCCGGCTACCGGCTGGGTTATCACAAAGCCGCGAAGATGGCTGCGGTTTCCGCAAGAGCCACAGTGATGGCGGTAACGGAACTTTCCCCAGAGCGCCTTGCGGGTATGTTCATCGAAAGCGCCGCCTCCCCCCAGGCGGCTTTGGACAACGCCCTTGCGCGGCTGCGGGAACAGGGGATCATGCGCCCGAAGATACTGATACTGCCGGACGGCTGCGTTACCGTACCTGATGTGAATCCCCAAGGTTAAGAGCGAGAGGTCGGTGGATGCCCAAGCTCCTGTCCAGACTGCTTCCCAGAATACCGGTTTTATTTTTGTGCTTGTACTTTTCGGGGAGTCTCCCGTATACTTTTACCCTATGAATTACTATGCGCTGCAAATTAAAACCCGATCCGAAGAGAAATACATAAAGCTCTTGAGAGCCCTCCATCCTGAGCTTACTATGCCTATCTATTTCCCTCAGCGAAAGCTCGATATTCGTCGGCAAGGGGTCCTCATGCATTCCAATGCGGCTATTTTTCCGGGTTATATTTTTATTGAGTTAGGGGATGCAGAAGATATCATCACCTATCATTGGGCCTTCCGAAAAACCGAGGGCTTTTACCGTTTCTTACGGTCCAATCAAAATATCACCGCCCTCTCCGGTAAAGACCTGGAAGTGGTGCTCCATTTCATCAAAAAAGTCGGCCCCATTGCAGGAAAATCCAAGGTTTATTTTGATGAGAATTCCCGGATTGTGGTTACCGAAGGGCCCCTCATGGGTCTTGAGGGAAAGATCATAAAAGTCGATAAAAGAAAAGGGAGGGCAAAGATTAGACTGG
This sequence comes from Treponema sp., assembly GCA_031278815.1. Taxonomy (GTDB): domain Bacteria; phylum Spirochaetota; class Spirochaetia; order Treponematales; family Breznakiellaceae; genus JAIRLU01. Next base: position 16,003 of record JAITJS010000023.1, on the reverse strand, counting down.
ATCTGTATGAGGATTCTTTTGCGATTGATTTGGCTTTTGAAATGATAGATGCTGCGGATGTAGCAGGGAACCGGTGAGGTTCCCCCTTCAAGGAAAGCGGTTCAGCGCGGTGTACTCATAAAAGAACCACAACAATACCCTATGACAGAAAAACACAGAATTCCATTGCCAAAAGAGCGTTTATACATCATCGGGGCAGGTTTTGCAGGACAGACCTTAGCCCATGAAATCAAGGTAAAGGCTATCTTCGGTGAAGTGGTGGCTTTTCTGGACGATGACCCAGAAAAGATAGGCCGAAAAATCGACGGTATCCCGGTGCTGGGACCTATCCGGGATGTGGCCCGGCTTTTGCGGATGAAGGGAGCGGATGAAGCCATCATCGCCATTCCCAGCGCTTCCCGGGAATACCTTAAGGAGATCTACCATACCCTCAAGCAGGCCGGTTTTCAGCGGATCCGGATATTGCCGGGGATTTCCCAGATCCTCGAAGGGGATGCCCACCTCATTCAGACCCGTTCCATTGATCCTCAAGACCTTTTAGGCCGCACCCCGGTAATGGTAAACTTAAAAGAAAGTTTGGCCTACCTGCGGGGAAAACGGGTCCTGGTTACCGGTGCAGGGGGCTCCATTGGGAGCGAGTTGTGCCGGCAGCTTCTTTCCGGGGGTGCGGCCCGGCTCTACCTCTTTGGCCACGGGGAACATGCCATTTATGAGATTGACCGGGAACTGAGGCTCCTCCAAGAAGAGGGTGTAGGAGAAAAGACTACCCTGATACCCATCATCGGGGAACTCAAGGACAAGGCCTACATGGAGTACATCCTAGAACGCCTCAAGGTGGATGTGATTTTCCACACCGCTGCGTATAAGCACGTCCCCATGATGGAAGAAAACCCCGTGGCAGCCATTGAAAATAACCTCTTTGGGACTGCCCATCTCGTAGCCGCAGCTCGTATGCAGCGGGTTCAGCGCTTTGTCCATATCACCACTGACAAGGCAGTGGAACCGGTATCCATTTACGGGGTGTCCAAGTACCTGTGCGAAGCATTGGTACTCGCTGAAGCGGCTCAAGAAAGCGCCGTCTCCAGGGGGCCTGCTGGTGCAGCGCCCGTACATTTCATGGTGGTCCGGTTCGGCAATGTGCTCGGTTCCCGAGGTTCCATCCTGCCCCTTTTCCAGCGGCAAATCGAAAAGGGCGGGCCGGTCACCGTAACCCATCCAGAAATGCGCCGCTGGTTTATGACCATCCCTGAAGCCTGTTCCTTGGTACTCAAGGCCGGGGGAGTAGGAGAAAACGGGAACCTGTACCTCCTGGACATGGGTGAACCAGTGCGGATCCGGGATATGGCAGAGCAGTTGATCCGGTTCTACGGATTTGAACCGGAAGAAGACATCAAGATCGAATATGTAGGGCTTCGTTCTGGAGAACGGCTGGGGGAAAAACTGTGGGGGGCTGGTGAAGTGCCTAGGCATACTGCATTTAACCGGATCCTTAAGGTGGAACGGAAAAAGCCCCAGGAAGGGGATATACAGGAATTGCTGGAGCGCCTGCGGCCTATCTGCTGTTTTGATCCGGCGAACCCCAGGGTGTACCGGGATGCGCAGCAGATGCGGCATATACTCAAGGAGGCGATTCCCAGTTATGAGTAGAGATAAAAATATTCCTTTTGCCCGGCCTTGCATCGGCCCTGAAGAAGAAGCAGCGGTGCTACGGGTTCTCAGATCCGGTTGGCTCACCACCGGCCGGGAAGCGCTTGCCTTTGAAGCGGAATTTACCCGGTTTCTTGAAGGCCCAAGAGGAGGGCTCCCGCCGCTGCACAGTCTTACGGTCAATTCTGCCACGAGCGGCCTGCACCTTGCCCTAGAAGCCTGCGGGATCGGCGCAGGGGACCTGGTACTGGTCCCCTCCTATACCTTTGTTTCCACTGCGGAAGTGGTCCGTTACCTCCAGGGGGAAGTGGTCTTTGTAGATACCGCCCCTGGAACCTTTCATATAGACCCAAAGGCCCTGGAAGCCACCTTAGCGCGGCTCAGGAGGGGGGAAGCGGCCTATCCTAAACCGCATGGCTCGGGTAGCTTCGGTCCCCGAGGTACCCCCAAGGCGGTGATCCCGGTTCATTACGGCGGTCTTCCCTGTGCTATGGACGCCATCATAACCATTGCCCGACAGTACGGCCTCAAGGTGATTGAAGATGCTGCCCACGCGTTCCCCTCCCAACTAAGCAACGGCACCTGGGCAGGGACTATAGGGGACCTGGGGGTATTTTCGTTTTACGCAACCAAAACCCTGACCACCGCAGAAGGGGGCATGGTGGTAAGCCGAGACCAGGAGATAGCCCGAAGGATCCGCCTCATGCGTTCCCACGGCATAGACCGGAGCGTGTGGAACCGTTACACTGATACCCGGGCTTCTTGGTACTATGAGGTCGTGGCTGCGGGGTATAAATACAACATGCCGGACCTGTTAGCCGCCTTGGGCAGGGTGCAACTGGCACGGGCAGGGGAATTGCTGGACCGGCGCAAGAAAATTGCCGCTCGTTATGATGCGGCTTTTCAGGATGAGGGTTCCCTTTCCCTGCCTCCCACAGGGCCTGGGGATGCCCGGCACCTGTACCCCTTACGGCTCAACCTGGAAATACTCTCCATCAGCCGGGATGGCTTTATCGAAAAGATCCAGGCTGCGGATGTGGGGGTTTCGGTGCATTTTATTCCCCTCCATAGTATGCCCTATTACCGGGAGCGGTATGGCCTTACGGAAGGGGATCTCCCTGAGTCGATGCGGAGTTTTCAGCGGGCTATTTCTCTTCCACTATGGCCGATGATGCAAGACAGCGAGGTTGAACGGGTGATTGAGGTAGTCAAAACCATTGCCCAGGAACACAGGAGTGCCTAGCAGGTTGAGGGGAAAGGCCTCCACGCCCCCGGTATAGTTAAAGAAGGTAAAAGCATGGTGTTTGTAGATGATATTATGATACCCGGCAGTTTACGGGTCCTAACCATACGCGCCCCTATTGCCAAGGGGCGCCTCAAGGGGCTTGAATGTCCTCAGTTGCCTTCCGGGTATACCCTCATCCAAGGCACGGATATTCCCGGCATCAATCAAGTGGACGAGTTCCCCCTACCTATCCTCGCGGTGGAGGCCCTTTCGTACATCGGCGAACCGGTGGCCCTCTTGGTGGGACCGGATATGGGTAAACTCCAGGAATACGCTGCCCAGTGCAGGGTTATTGCGGATGAGGAGAAGCCGGTCTTTTTCGAGGAACGCCCTGCTGCTGAGGGGATCTTAGCGCAACGAGTCCTGGGTAGCCCGAAAGATGGTTCGCCGGGGGAAAAGCCCGAGGAGGATGTTCCCCAGAGGATCCTAGAAGGAACGTATCAAACCGGGATTCAAGAACCCTGGTATGCAGATCCCCAGGGCGCAGTGGCGGTATACACCGGTGAACCGGGTTCTGCTCAGCACCTGGTGATACATACCGCTACCCAATGGCCCTTTCACGTTAAACGGTCCGTAGCAGCGGTCCTTAAGGTCCCGGTGGATAGGGTAACGGTAGAACTTACTGCCCTGGGGATGCACGGAGACGGAAAATTGTGGTACCCCTCCCTCATTGCCTGCCAAGCTGCGCTGGGAGCCTACCTCACCGGCAAGCCGGTGAAATTGGTAGTAACCAGGGAAGAGGACTTCCGGTATGCCCCCAAACGCCAGCGCACGGTGATCTCCATGCGCAGTACCTTGGGAAAGGCAGGGGAAATCCGGGAAACCGCGATAACCCTCCAAACCGACTTAGGCGCCCAGGGGATATTTACCGATGAAATCCTGGATAGGACCTGCCTTGGCAGCTTAGGGGCCTATAGGATACCTTCGATTACCCTCAAAGGAACGGCCCTGAGCACCAACATCCCCCCGCAAGGGCCTTCTCCGGGGTTCGGCTTATCTCAGGGTTTCTTTGCCATAGAACGGCAGGTCTCCCGCATTGCCGATTCCTTGCACCAGGATCCGGCAGCATGGCGGAAACAGCATGTATTCCCCAAGCATACCTCCCTTGCCATAGGGGTCCCGGTCAAGACGGGGGTGGTGGAATCCCTTATTGATATGACTGCGGCTCAAAGCGATTATTACCGGAAATGGGCTGCCTATGAACTGCTGCGCAGCCATCGCCACGGAACTTCCTGGGCGGTAAAAGATGAGAGCCTGCGGGGCATAGGTATTGCCCTGGCCTACCAGGCAGGCGGTTTCTTGTACCCCCCCCAGGATGAGGTTTCCTATGGTCTGGAACTAAGCTTGGAAAAAGACGGATCCTTGGACATACGCATTGCCTCCTGTACTGAAGGATTTGCGCAGCTTTGGCGGCAGATCGCCGGGGAGATACTGTCGATTGAAGCAGAACATATCCGCATCCATGCCGGTACGACTGAGGGGCTTCCTGACAGCGGGCCTGCCAGTAATTCCCGGTATGCGGTGGAGCTGAGCCCCTTACTGGAAACCGCGTGCCGGACCATACAGAAACAACGACTCCAGGAGCCCTTACCGATTCGAGTGCGTCAATCCTATAAGCCCTCCCTTGAAGCACTCTGGGAGGGGAACCCATTGCTTCCCCGGTCCCGGCTTTACGACGAACATGCCCTTACCCGGCTTGGTTGGGGGGTTGCGGTGGTGGAGGTGGCCATAGACCCAGTAGCCTATACCCCCAAGATCCGGGGGATATGGCTGGGGATAGCAGGGGGCATGATCCTTTCAGAAAAGCAGGCACGGCTCAGCTTGAGCCGTGCGGCGATCCAGGCCCTGGGATGGGCTGCTCAAGAACGGCTCTCCTATACCGAAGGAAAAATCCCAGAAAACCTGTTTTATACCTATGGGATTCCAGACCCGGAAGATATACCGCTTATACAGATTGGCTTTATCGGGCAAGAGAGCGGCGAGCCTAAGGGTATCGGAGAATTACCCTTTAGTTCGATTCCCGCAGCCTATGTCCAGGCGGTTTCCCAGGCTATGGATCATCCCTTTGAAGCCATTCCCCTCGGTGCGAAAGCCATCTGGGAAGTAGAAAACCAACGAAAAAAAGAGGCGGCCCTATGACCCTAGGATTCACCCTGAATCACGAAAAAGTAACGATCCAAACAGCCTCTGATACTCGGCTTATTGACCTCTTGCGAGAACGGTTTTCCCTTATAGGAGCGAAATCCGGCTGTTTAACCGGAGGCTGCGGGGCCTGCTCGGTTATTTTTAACCGAACCGTAGCTAAATCCTGCCTCATCCCGGCTTTTCGGGTTCAGAACAGTACCGTTATCACCCTGGAAGGCTTTGCCAAGACCGATGACTATAAGGATATCATCCAAGGCTTTGCCGCTGCGGGGGTGCTTACTTGCGGATACTGTGACAGCGGAAAAATCTTAACGATGGAAGTCATCTTGGCCAAGAAGCCCCGGCCCAGTTCCCGAACGGATATCCTGGCAGAACTGCGGGGGATCCGATGCCGTTGTACTGAACCGGAAAGCCTGGTTGCCGCGGTTTTGGCCATAGCGGATATTCGACAACGGAGATTATATGGACGTCGAGCGTAATCAGATATGGTTTCCCACGAGTTTTCAGGAGCTTTTCAGCACCTGGAAGCAATTTCCCGATGCCCTTCCCTTTGCAGGGGGAACCCAGTTTCTGCGGGGTCAGGCGCAGCGGGTACCGGTTTTCCCCCGGAATATACTCTCCCTGGACCGGCTGGAAGAGCTCCACCGCATTACCCGGACCGAACGGTACCTGGAAATCGGGGCTATGGTCAAATTGAATGAGCTTATCAACCTCGGAAAGGTCGTTCCTGAGGTACTGACCCAATGTTTGCTAGGTATTACGGGCCCTCAGATCCGAAGCCTAGCCACCATTGGAGGAAATATCTGTACCCCTACGTGCCGCTTGGATGCCACTGCGCCGATGATAGCCTTGGACGCTCATTATGAAGTACGCAATGCCACGGCAACCCGGTGGATTGCGACTTCCCGGTTTTATTCTGCCGAGGGCGCCCTTTCTTTGGGGCCGCAGGAACTCTTAACCCGGATACGGATCCCCCTGGACCAGTGGACCTATTCGGCGTATACCAAATATAAGCCTCAGGAAACCGGGGCAGAAAGCGAAGTTATGGTGCTTATCCTACGAAACCAAAAGAACGTGCTCACGGATATACGGATTGTCTTTGCCGGGGATCGGGTAATCCATGATAAAAGCAGCGAATCCTTGCTTATGGGGAAACGGCTCCCCTTGGAGCGCAAGCATGTACTCATGGTGGTAGACCATTGGAAGACACACTTGGCCTTGGGCTATCAGGTAGAAGACCTATTACAGGCCCGTTTAGTGAACTTCATTGAATCCAGCTTGCTGGCCCTCACGAATTAACCTGAGGCAAAGGGCAGCAAGGCGCTCCAAACCCCCCGAAAGTTTGCCCGGAGGATGAGTAGCTTGATTTAAGGGGCCTTCCAGGGTATAGTAATATGTTATGTCGTTTAATGCGGGGAGTATCCTTGGGCTGGGTGGATTGCTCCTCTTATCTGCGTTCTTCTCTGCTAGTGAAACCGCCTTTTCCTCAGTAAACCGGATTAAATTAAAAAACCTGGCTGCCCAGGGTCATAAACGGGCTGCCCTGGCGCTTAAGTTGACCGAACAGTACGATAAACTCTTATCCACGGTGCTCATTGGGAATAATGTCGTCAATATTGCCTCCTCGGCTCTGGCGACCCTCTTATTTGTCGGCTTTTTTGGTAATATGGGTGTAAGCTTGGCCACGGTGGTTACCACCGTGGCAGTGCTCATGGTGGGAGAAATAACGCCTAAGACCTTGGCCAAGGAAGCCCCTGAAGGGTTCGCTATGTTTTCCGCTCCTTTTTTGCAGGCTTTGATCTTCATCCTTTCCCCGGTCAATCGGCTGACCAGCATCTGGAAAGGATGTATTCTCAAGCTCTTTAATATCCAAGGAAACCGGGCGGTTACTGAGGCAGAGCTCTTAACCTTTGTGGAAGAGGTGCGCCAGGAAGGGGGCATCAATGCAGGGGAAGAGGACATGATCCGCCAGGCCATTGAGTTTGATGATATTACGGCTCATGATATTTTCACCCCCCGGGTTGATCTGGTTGCCGTATCCCTAGTCGAATCCGTGGAGGAGATTGACCAAAGATTCTGCGATACCGGCTATTCCCGGCTACCGGTGTATGAGGATTCGATAGACAACATTATCGGGGTGATGCTCTTAAAGGATTTTCATCACCAGGTTATAGGCCAAAAGCAGCCCCTGAAAAGTATCGTAAAGCCCGTGGTTTTTATCACCCAGTCCATGAAGATTTCAAAACTCTTGAAAACCCTGCAAGCGAAGAAATCCCACATGGCGGTGGTGGTAGACGAATTCGGCGGAACTATGGGGATTATTACTATAGAAGATATTATTGAAGAATTGGTCGGTGAGATTTGGGATGAACATGATGAGGTGGTCAAACCCATAATCCCGGTGAATGCCCGAACCTATACGGTATTGGGCAATACGAGCCTGGAGACCCTTTCTGATTTTTTCGGTCTTATGACCCCTCCATTGCTCCAGCCTCAGGAAGGGGATGATCTCTATCGCCGGCATACCACGGTCGGTAACTGGGTAATTGAACAGCTGGGAGGAGTTCCCCGGGAAGGGGAGTGCTGCAGGGTGCAGGATATACTCATCACGGTTTCAAAGGTAGTCAACCATAGGGTCCTGGAGTTGACCCTTACCCTGCCTGAACCAGCACCAGTAGCACCAGAGGATGGCATCCATGAAAGGAAGGGAACAGACTATGCCTCAGTGGACAAGAGGGCTCAATGAGTTATTGGCGCTCTCCCCATGCAGCACGAACACGATAAAGGCTTTAAGGATCTCCTGAGCAACCGCAGGGTTTTCGGTGTGCTCCTGTCCTCCTTCATTGGCGAAGCATGGATGAGCCGCATTGACCCCGAGACCCTTGAGCTGGTCTCTGCAAGCTTCATCATCCCCACCTTTGAAAAACGAGAAGCCGACATCATCTACAAGCTGGAAGGTTGGCGGTGCATACACCATTGCGGGGTATCAATCTGCGGCTATATTAAAATGTAAAGCATGGAGCCATAAGGGAATGACTATTACGATACGAGTCCCGATAGGGACACCAGGGGCATATTATAGATGGGCATGGATCGCATCCTCATGAGGAGGAATACCTGTTAGGTCGCGGATTACAATACAAGGTCTTGAAAAAGACCGCAACCACAATGGAACTGGAGGTAGTGCTATGAACGCTTTAACGCAAGAATTATTGGATTTATTAACCTTTGTGTATAACAAAGACTATGCTTATGAGTATTGGAAAAATTGCGGAGCACAAGAAGTAGTAAAAAAATATATTGATAGGAATGAATGGGATGTGGTATATCAGCAAAAGGAAGGGGTATGTGCAATATCCTATTATCGCATCTTTGAGAGTACCCAACAAAAGGCGTTTAAAGAAGGTAACGTTCAGCCAGCGGAAGCGGCTGGAATAGACAAAAGACTTGTCAAGGATCTGGACTGGTGGGAGTTCAAGTGGAAAGAGTTTCAGAAAAAAATAACCAGAGAACAGTACCAAACCTTTGTGGATACCTGGAAATCGGTGGTTACCACTTTGCAGAAAGCGTATCTCGAAAGATGGGATTATCCTAACGGTTGGCCAACCAGAGCGTTATTTGATCCTCCATCACTTGGCGCTTCCTCAGGCCGAAACCTCCACCGCTGAATGCGGGCTTTTTCTGACCCCGCACCCAACACTCAGCAGTGTTTTTTATTACACTATATGCAAGCCCTTTACAATCCCCATCCCGATAAATCCTGCCAAATTGCTTGAAATTCCGCCTATTCGCTGGCATTCCTGAATCTATTCTCCGCTACTGACACCTATCACTTCCCCGGTTAATACGGTAAGCGCCGCAAATAAAGTCGTAGTCCCGTGCCGCGCGTCATCACAGGTCTGACGCGCGGGTATGTTCTCCCTCATGGGCAGCAGCGGCTGGCTCCTTTCTAACGCCTGTATCGGGGATTTCTCGTCCACACATAGAATTATCGCGTTATCCACTGGAAATTTCCGCAAATTTTCTGAGCAATATTGAAAATGGCAAGGCCTGGGTTTCCCCCAAAACCGTATCAAAACTGGCGCTTATTTTTAAGATCGAACCCTACGAACTCTTTATGCCTGAATATGACCTATCCTCCGGTACAAGAGATACGCTTCTCCGTTATGCTCGGGAAACGGAGGAATCAATCGGTATGGTATTGAACGAACTAAAACACAAGTACCTTACGACTTCCAGGGGGGTATGATTAACAGAGTAGCATTACCCTACCGGGGCTACACCTCCATAGAGCACCTATTCAACATGAGTTCGATAAAAAAATTACACGAATTAACGCTTATTTTTGTGCATGCCTTAGGCAAAGAAGAACCAATAGGACGCATAATATACCGGAGCCGCGAGACTGAGGGAGTCAATACTATCCAAGACCCCCCCCCGGCCAGGCATAAGGGTTCCTGAATCTTTCATGTTTGCACTTCTTTTCATGGCCGATTCCCCCAAGTCTCCAAGGCAGGCGACCACGCCTGAGATCAGTCCCAGGGCCATACCAGCCCATGCTGAGGGTATGCGCCTTGAACTAAAGGCTTCAGGAATAAAAAAAAACGCCCCTAGTCCCACGATAATAGAAGCGGTAAGTCCTCCGATAAAGCCCGCCACACTTTTATGCGGGCTTGCAGGGATGATCCCCTGATTCCCCTTACCCCAGAGCATACCCGTAGCCCAAGCAACAGAATCATTGGCAATCACCATAAGTAGGAACATGAGGATCACCTTGTCCGCATAGGCCCAGCGGCTCATCTTGATGATCCATGCCATAAACAGGCCGGGATATACCAGCACCGCACAACCTGCGGCAAACCGGTCCGTAACATCCTTAAGCGTATCTTCCCCGGCAAAAATCCGGGAAACCAGGACCCAGGAAGCCCCCAGGATAAAGGTCCCCGGCACGATCTGGGCTGGGAAATCAAAGCTGACCGTCAAGGTTACGGTCAGGGGAAGCACCGCGCCGAGGATACCCGCTTCCTGTACGGCAATGGGCTTATGTTTCTTTTGCAAGAGCACGGCAAATTCACCGGATCCCAGGGCGCTTAAAAGGATCACCAACAGATTAACCGCGAGATGGTGTTTGTAGGGCAGTAATACCACAACCCCTATCACCAGAGGCAGCCCAATCACGAACAATAAAATCCGCTGGAGCACCGTTTTCATGGCTTTCTCCCGCCAAAGCGCCGTTCCCGCTCTTGATACGCAGCAAGGGCGCTATGCAAATCCCCTTCCGTCCAATCAGGCCACAGGACCTCTGAGAAATAGTATTCCGCATAAGCCCCTTCCCACAACAGGAAATTGCTGGTCCGATATTCTCCTCCCGTCCGTATGATGAGGTCCGGATCCGGAATATCCGGGTTATCCAAGCCGCCGCGGATCCCTTCTTCGGTAATTTTTTCTGGTACCCTCTTTTCTAATGGTTCTTTTTCTAATGAAGCTAACCGGCGCCTCACTGCCCGGACAATGGCGTCTCTACCGCCGTAATTCAAGGCCAGAATGACCTGCAATCCTTCAAAAGAACGGGTATCTTCACAGGCTTCCTCCAGTTCCCGGACAATATCCCGAGGTAAGCCCTCAGGATCCCCTGCATGACGGATCCGAATCCGGTTTTCCCGGTAAAAATCCAGTTCCGCCTTAAGATGCTGCTTTACAAGGCCCATAATGAACCCCACTTCCTCGGCAGTGCGCTTCCAGTTCTCCGTGGAAAAGACATAGAGGGTGAGGAATGGAATATGCAGATCGCTGGCAGCCTTGACGATTTTTTTTGCGTTCTTAAGGCCTTCCAGATGTCCCTGGGTACGGAGGAGGTTTTTTCTTTGCGCCCAGCGGCCATTCCCATCCATGATGATACCAATATGGCGAGGGAGCGGGGAACTCCCAAGGACTACTGATGAGGCCATGTATTTCTTTAGACTTCCATTATTTCTTTGTTTTTCTCTTCCAAAACCTGATTAACCTTACTAATGTAGGAATCCGTGAGCTTCTGCAATTCCAGGCTGTTCTTGTTCTCTTGGTCTTCGGTGATGCTTCCCTCTTTGAGCAGCTTCTTAAGCTCCTCGTTGCCGTCCCGGCGGATGTTCCGCACTGCCACCCGGCTCTGTTCAGCCTGGTTCTTGGCAACCTTGACCAGCTCCTTCCGCCGTTCTTCGGTGAGCGGCGGAATGGCAATGCGTATCACCTTGCCGTCATTACTGGGATTGAGGGAAAGTTCCGATGAACGGATGGCCTTTTCAATCTCTGCAATGAGGCTCTTATCAAAGGGCTGAATCACCACGAGCCGGGCTTCGGGAATGGAAATATTCGCCACCTGGTTCAAGGGAGACTTATCGCCGTAATACTCAACCCGGATCTTATCAAACAAGGAAGCCGAGGCCCGCCCGGTTCTGAGGGCGGCAAAGCCCTCTTTAAGGTTTGCAATACTTTTTTTCATCCGCTCTTCGGATGCGGTAATAACACTATGCATAATTCACTACGCTCCTCGATCCCCCGCATAAGGGGGATCTGCTTGCGAACAGGCGCGCTTAGGCGCCCACTTTGAAATACAGGTACTCGACTATCTGTAAGTCCGCTCCAGCTTGTTTCCCGCACTCAGCCAGGGCCTTTGCAACGCTTATCTTCTCTTCTTTCACATAACCCTGCTCCATAAGGCATATATCCGACAGGTACTTGGTAAGTTTCCCCTTGAGGATCTGATCCAGTACTGCCTGGGGTTTACCGGCGAGTTTCTCATCCCCTTCCAACTGTTTACGAAAAATCGCCTCTTGTTCTTGGAGAAACTCAGGCTGAATTTTAGTTCTATCCAGGGCCACAGGATTAAAAGCCGCTACATGGAGGGCGATACTGAAGGCAACATCCTGCACATCTTCCCGCTGGAACACCTCCGGTTTATCGGCCTGGAATTTTACCAGCACCCCGATATTGCCATCCCCGTGAATATACTGGGTTACGTATTGGTTATCTTCGGCGCGGACCACTTGGATCCGCCGCAGGCTCAGGTTTTCCCGGATTTTGGTGGCCAAATCAGTCACCATGCCCCGCAATTCCTCATTCGCTTCGGTATAACCCTGGTCCAGGATCCGGTCGGCTAAAAGGCCCCCCAGGGCAATGAACTCCGGGTTTCGGGCCACGAAATCGGTTTCGCTGGCTAATTCTACCATGACCGCGGTCCGATCCCGAATTTTGATAAAGACTTTGCCTTCGTTGGTTGCCCGGTCCATCCGTTTTTCCACCGCGGCCAAGCCCTTTTCTTTTAAACGTTTTTCCGCCTGGTCAATATCCCCTCCGGCCTCGACCAAGGCGTTTTTACATTCCATCATACCGGCGCCGGTTTTCTCCCGGAGCCGCTTAACATCCCCTGCACTGATTCCCATGGTATCCTCCTGAACCGTTGTCTCCCCTATTCCTTTGCATAGACCTTATCCACATTCACCGGGAGTTCATCTTCTTCATCCTTTTGGGTCTCCGCAACTTCATGGCCTGCGTGGGTCCCCGAGGAATAGGCCTCGATATCGATTTCCCGGTCTTCTTCCTTGATGGACACATCGGTGAGGATGGCTTCGATGTCTTCGTCGTCGTCCCCCAGGGTTTCGATGATCTTGAGCCCCACCTCGTTGTCCGCTTCCACCACGGCGTTGGCGATGATCTGGGTGAACAAGGTGATCGCCCGGATGGCGTCGTCGTTACCCGGAATGGGGTAATCAATGCCCTCAGGATTGCAGTTGGTGTCCACCACCGCGATGATGGGTATACCCTGACGTTGGGCTTCGGCCACGGCAATGGCTTCTTTACGGGTATCAATGACAAAGAGGATCCCCGGTAGTTCCTTCATCTCCTTGATACCCCCCAGGTTCTTCTGCAGCTTGGACCGCTCTTTACCCAAGGAAGCGATTTCCTTCTTGGTGAGATTCTCAAACGTGCCGTCTACTTCCATCTTTTCCAGTTTTTTAAGCCGAAGCAAGGATTTTTTGATGGTAACGAAGTTGGTGAGCATCCCTCCAAGCCAGCGGTTATTGACATAATACATACCGCAACGTTCCGCCTCTTTTTGAATTGCCTGTTGGGCCTGCTTTTTGGTGCCTACAAACATGACCGTCTTACCGCCGGCTACGGTTTTGCGGACCACATCATAGGCATCTTTAATAGCCTGAATGGTCTTTTGCAAATCAATGATGTGAATGCCGTTCCGTTCTGCGAAGATGTACTTCTTCATCCGCGGATCCCAGCGCTTTACCTGGTGACCGAAATGGACCCCCGATTCAAGCAGGCTCTTCATGGTAACTACAGCCAAAATTTCCTCCCCTGCGCCGCCGGAATTCCCGGACCGGACCCGTTGTCAGAGAACAACCCGGGCCTTATCGGCGCCTTCCCTGTATCTCATTGTTCCGCCGCCTTTAGGCGGCGGGAACAACGGAAGATAGGTAAAAGCCTGGGCCTTTACCTTCGGGCTCCGCTATGCGGAAACCCTGATTATCGTACAACGGTTATCCCCCTGTTAAACCACATAAGCATAACCATTATCCTTGAGCATGGCATAAAATTCGTGTACCGGCAAGCCCACTACGGCGCTGTAGGACCCCTTGATATGGGATACAAAACAACCGGCCAGTCCCTGGATCTTGTAGGCGCCGGCCACCCCCTGCCATTCCCCGGTATTAAGATACCATTCCATCTCGGTCTCCGAGAGGGGGGTAAAACTTACGACGCTTTCCACGGAACGGCAGTCTATGGATTTTTCCCGGCCCTTGAACAGAGCCACCGCGGTGATTACCTTATGATCCCGGCCCTGCAGCCGGGCGAGCATCCTTTTGGCGTCTTCCCGGTCGGCGGGTTTGCCAAAGATCTCTCCGTTTGCCGAAACCACCGTATCGGCCCCGCAGATCCAGGGCGGGATCCGTCCCTGGAGCACCTCTATAATTTTTTTAACCTTCCGGATTGACAGATCCTCGGCAAATTCCTTGGGATGCAGGTTCTTCTTTGGGCTTTCGTTGATCATTGAAGGCATAATACTAAAGGGAAGCCCCATCAACCGGAAATACTCCTGTCTGCGGAGAGAACCGGAGGCTAAAATAATAGGTTCCATTTTGAGAGACGCGGGACTCGAACCCACCACCTTCAGCTCCGGAGGCTGACGCTCTATCCAGATGAGCTAGTCTCTCATGTCCGTTAAAAGTAATGAAAACAGGACCCGCTGTCAAGCCGCAACGGGCCCGCCCTTACAGTTCGATTACCCTGATCTTCCCCGGATCCATGGTAACCGGGTAACCCCTCTTCTGCAATTCCTCCGCGGAAAGCCGGAGCCAGTACCCGAAAGAACCGGGTTCCCTGCCGTCGGGGTCCATGGAAGTATAGCGGCGGTTTCCCGCGGTCCGGGCGGCAGGCATAAGAACGTTTTTACTGGCCCAATAGTCCAAGGCCGCCGGATCCGTAGAGGCGGCGATCATATTTTTCTGTACCGCCCGGGAGTAAGAGGAGCTGGGGCCGCCGTCGGGGGTGATCCAGATCATGTCCAGGATGGTGATGGCCGGAAACCGGGTCATCGCCATTTGGGTTCCCATGCCGCCCCGGCCCACGCTCTGGTGGGGGGACATATTGGTCAGGGAATTGGAAGGGGTCCCCATATAAGACTTTATGGCCCCCGTAACCTGATACTGACCATGGGATTTCAGCACCGGGGCGTTAATCACCTTCAGCCGGTTCTCTTCGTAGCGCCGGGCCGCATCGATCCAAACGCCCTTCTTAAAGCTTACGGCGGTTCCGTACTTGGTGGTAAATTTGGCATAACTTACCACAAGCCCCGTAGAGTAGACCGTATCCTCCACCACAAAGCCGTCGGCCATATCGCCGGTTTCAAATTCCTCCACCCTGGTCCGGGTCAGCCTGTCCCAGAGCACCCCCGAGACATGGTATCCCCGGCTGTCAAACCAGTCCGCCACATCCCGGGCGGATTGGGTCCGGTCTTTGCTGTTGGTATGGTCCCAGTCCAGGCTGCCCCCGGAACGCTGGGAGCCGAACATGGACTGGCCGTTATCGGCGATGATCACCTCGCCCTTAAAGCCCGCCGGGTGGTTCACAATGTACTGGATCAGGCTTTTGAGGAGGTCCGTATTGGTTCCGCCCCGTTCGGCCCACTGGGAGTTGATTTTGATGATGACAACATCCTCAGGCCCTATGAGGCCGGGACGGTTTCCCTGTTTATAAAAGGAAGGATCCAGCCCGCCCAGCAGCCGGGCAAGGCCGCCGTCGGAGCCGTCGGTATTTGCTTTAACAAATATGGAAGCATCGCCGGCGGCACCGGAAAACCCATCCCCCCGGGGGACGCTCCGTATTTCCGCCGGAAATTCCGGGGCCGCCAGGGACAGTTCCGGTACGCCCTCAGGCGCCGCCGGAGACGAAACCCTGGTTCCGCCGCAGGACAGGAGACCCAGGACGCCTATTCCCAAAAGCCGCCCCCAGTTGGTCATTGCCGGTCTGATCTTCCCTGATTTCCCTGGGTTTGGGCGTTGTATCTGCGGAGATCCATCAGAACCTGCTTTGCCCGCTCCTGAACGGGTCTGATGTAGGGGCCGTCGGAAATACGGATCAGCATCCGTATGGCGTTGGGATCCTTGATACCGTTGTTTTTGGCGGCGATCTTGTCAAAGGCGTCGACCGCCGAAAGGGCCAGCAGATTATCCGGATTAAGCACGTCGAAACGGGTTACAATCCAGGCAATGGCGGCAACGGTTTCTCCGCTGTCGTTCATGCCTATTTTGCCCAGAGATTTAACCGCCTCCTGGAGCACCATGGGCTCGGGATCGGCGACACAGATCTTGATCAGCGTATCCTTTGCCTCGGGGGTTCCCAGATCGCCCAGGTACTTGGCCGCTTCCCTCCGCACAT
>JAITJS010000075.1 GCA_031278815.1 Treponema sp. | reverse complement strand
AGATACGTTAGAGAGCCTGGGAGGAAAGTATGGATGGAGGTGTAGGTATGAAGGAAAGGAATAAATACACCTGGGACGGAATGCCTATTCATGGGGCCTTTGACAATGAAGAAGAATATCAAAAAGCACTAGAGAAGTATAAGGAAGAGATTCTTGCCCTATGGGACGACATGAGCCGATTCAGCGAGTTGTGTAGAACCGATCCCGACGCTGCCCGTGCCGCAGCCGACGCTGCCCGTGCTGAAAGCGAGGTTGCCCCAGAGTTCGCCCCTGAGCCGGCTCCGTCCCGCCGAAACCCCCAACCCTGAATGCGGGTTTTTTCTGACCCCCCTACCCAGGAACCCAGCATCCCTTTTTATTACACTATAGGCAAACCCGTTACAATCCCCTCCCCCTAAATCCCACCACATTGCTTAAAATCCCGTCTATTCGCTGGTATTTCTAAATCTATTCTCCGCTATTTACACAAGGGTGATGGTGGGCTTGGTGATACCTGTATTTTCGGAAGGGCATTGGGGTATACAGGCCGCTTCACACCCCGGCCCGTTGAGATAGGCTATTTGACCAGGGTCTTGCTGAGCCACATCCCCATTGCTACGAGTACCATTGCACCTAAGTTGTTGGTCAGCACATTGAGCAGGGCCTGTTTTAGTTGTCCCGCTGAAAACAGCCTGAGGGTTTCCACGGCATAGCTTGAGAAAGTGGTGTACCCTCCCAGAAACCCGGTGATGAAGAAAAGGCGCAGTTCCCCAGGAACCTTCTGGGATTCAAAGATTTGAAATAAGAAGCCTATCAGTAATGAACCCAGGGCATTGACGCACAAAGTCCCCAGGGGAAAGGGGCCTCGCCATAGTGAAAGCACCAGCTGGTTCGACCCATACCGTGCTGCCGCTCCAATGCCTCCACCAATAATGACCGCCATATACTGGATCATCAATAGCTTAGGATTTTGCTACAGCCCCGCAGCAATGCTTATATTTCTTCCTGCTTCCGCAAGGACACGCCTCGTTTCTGCCTATCTTGGGAGTGGAACGGATGATCGTCTTGGGTACTATCTCACCCTCAGTATAGAACCATCGGTCCTCTTGTTTTTTAAACCGGGCCTTTTCATGGTGGATATCCTTAAAGCCATCTCGTTCATAGGTGGCCTCAAACTCCACCAGCCCTTCGGTGTCCTCAGGGCCCCCCTGGGTACAGGATAGGATCTTGAGCCCTAGCCATTGGGACTTTTCACTCCAATCCCTGGTCTGCTTGACATCAATAGCATCTTTGCTATCTTTGCTGCACGTATCCAAGATGTAGATAATGCTATGTTCTACATAGGCAGTATAGCGACTGCGCATGAGCGCTTCCGCGGTGGTGGGCCTTTTGAGTCCTAGGATATAGGGTTCACAACAAGCGTCATAAGAAAGCCCCGAGCCGCAGGGACAGGGTTTTAGCATAGTACCTCCAAAAGCGCGGAAATATCCGCAGGGATGATCCGAGCAAGGGTTTTTCCCTCCATTACGTGCTTGAGTGATTCAGGAACCGGTACAGGACCGACTAAAGGCTCCACAATCTCGGCAAACTTAGCCGGATGCGCCGTGGCCAGGATCCCCACCGGGCCAGAAAGGGAAGCAGCGCGGCGAATCTGATTAAGCCCCTGCCACGCCACTGCCGTGTGGGGATCCAGGAAATAGCCCTGGCTATGGTGGACTTCCTCTATGATCCGTCTGGTCGCCTCATCACTGACATATACCCCTTGAAGGAGCTGCCGCAACGCTTCCCAAGACCACTGCGCGCTCATTCGCTCAAAGTTACTGGGAGCCCCCACGTCCATAGCATTGGAAATGGTGGCCTGAGAGGGCCGGGGCTGGTAAAGGCCACTGGCAAGATAATCAGGGACGGTTTTGTTGCTATTCGTAGCCGCAATGAAACCCCGAATGGGCGCACCCATTTTCATGGCATAAAGTCCCGCGGTGAGGTTCCCGAAATTACCTGAAGGTACACAAAAGGTAATGGGCTCTCCTGGCTTGAGGCTCACGGTTCCTGGGGGAGCCGCCTTAAGGGCATCCCAAGGGCTGGCCCCTTGGGGCGTATCGCTCTTTCCTGCAAAAGCCTTTCCCGCAGCTGCCGCATAATAGATGCTCTGGGGAATGAGTCGGGCTATATTGATGGAATTCGCAGAAGAAAGGGCCTGCTGTTTTTGCAAGGTCTGGTCGCTAAAAGCGATCTTCACAAGGCGCTGACAATCATCGAAGGTCCCCTCCACTGCCAGGGCCTGGATGTTTCCCCCCAGCCCGGCAATCTGCTGTTCCTGTAGCGGGGACACCCTGCCCTTGGGGTAGAGCACGGTTACCCTCATGCCCTCGACTCCGTGAAAACCAGCGGCCACTGCCCCACCGGTATCTCCTGAAGTGGCCACCAGGATATGCAAGGACTGTTCCTCTCCCCTGCGCAGGTACGCAAAAGCCCTGGCCATAAAGCGGGCGCCAAAGTCTTTGAACGCCGCGGTGGGCCCGTGGAACAGTTCCAGGACCAGTTGCGCTTCCACCTGCACCAGGGGCGCGCTAAAAGGATAGGCTTCATGGATCAGATCCGCTAAGACTGTATCCGGTATCTCACCGTACACATAGGGCTTTATGGTTTCAAAAGCGATGTCATGGAAGTCCATAGTCCCTAAGGAAGTTCTCACGGATGCTCGATACGGGGGTATTATTTCGGGGACAAAGAGGCCCCCATCAGGAGCAAGTCCGGTCAAGGCTGCCTGGGCAAAACTCAGCCCCTGGGCCTTGCTCCTGGTACTGTAATAATACATGGTTTTCCTGTCCTATCGTAATTTTTTGCGTAGTTTCCTACGGCTTTTTTGAGCGGCTTTTCGTTCCGCTACACTGCTTGCGGTATTTCTGCCGGAATCTAAGTATACTCGAACCGGTTTACGGTAGGGAAGCCGAGAGGCGATAATAAGCCAGACAATGCCCCCTACAATCATAACAAAAGAAAAAACCTGGCCTGTAGAAAAATTGAAGAGCTCATGGGTTGCTGCCGGCGGGAGGCTGCTTGCTACCAACTGGATGCGGTAACCCAAGTCTGCATCAGGCTCCCGGAAGTACTCGATAAAAAAGCGGAACACACCGTAACCGAGACAATAGATGCCCATCAAAAACCCTTTAAAGGGTTTCCTGTTTCTTAATGCCCAGATGATGAGCCACAAAACCACCCCTTCAAAGAAGGCTTCATAGAGCTGGGATGGATGCCGGGGCAGGTTCACCCACATACTCTGGTCTTGCACGGCTATACCCACCTTTGCTGCGGCTTCCTGTACCCAGGGCTCTGTGATCGGCAGCCGTTGGGCCTGGGGAAAGATCATGCCGAAGGAACCGGTGTAGACCCTGCCATATAATTCGCCGTTGATAAAATTACCCAGTCGGCCAAAGGTATAACCCAAGGGGATACTGGCGGCAAACATATCTCCTATCTCTCGATAGTCAAATCGTCTGAGCCCAGAATAGATAAGAATCGCGAGGACCCCTCCGAGGACTCCCCCATGATAGCTCATGCCCTGGAGTCCGGTAAAGCTACCATCCCGGAAGGGCCAGAATACGAGCCACGGCTGGCGCCGGTACACATCGCTCGTTTCATACACCAGGGTGGCGAAGATCCGCGCTCCCACTACCAAGGCAAAGATACCCCAGAGAAACAGGCCCATAAGCTCATCATCGCTTATGGGGAAATGCCGTTCCAGCACCTGTTTACGGTACAACAGAAAGGCCACGGCAAAGGCTACGATGTACATAAGCCCATACCAGCGGATAGGAAGACCGGGAATGATTTCCGGAGATAGCCAGGGGGGAAATGGTATACTGATTAACATGGACACCTCTTTATCTCTCTTCTATAATAAAAACAAGCAAGCTCCCCAGCGGGGCTACTTGACCATCGGTTATAGACCCTTAGGTACTTAATGGTTTGAGTGTGGCCACGGTCCTGCCCTACCCTCTTTATTTTAGCCCTGCTAGGGTTTGAATCCTTGAGACATAGCCTTGGACAACTTGAGTTTCAAAAAATTATTCTCTTTCTTGAATTTGGATAACTCAAACTGCTGGGATTTTATGGTCTCCACCAGATCCCCTTGGCTCAAGGCCCCGGAGTGGAGCAGATCTTCTACATAGTCCATTTTACTCTCAAAATCCACTTCTGCTTCTGCGCCTGCTTCCAGAAAACTCTCATTAATATCCTTCGCACTAAAAGGAAATTGATTTTCCGGCGCCTTGAGTATCTTATCGGCGATCCGGTAAATCGCCTGAGCGAGAACCGACCGGGGCTTATAGATGGTGATGGGCAGCCGGGACGAAAGGCTCGTATCCTGCATGCTATCCCGGTAGAGCACACCCAAGTGTTCAATCTGCAAATCCAGGTATTCTTCACAGGAGCGGCGGATCTTCATAGCCACCTCGGCATCCTTGGGATTATCAAGCATATTGGTGATGAGCCGGGGATGCAGTCGGTTAAGCCGGGTCATAAAAGCCTCGTAGGAGAAGGGATCGATCGTATGTATCTCCGGGAGTATCTTAGGGATATAGAGCGTTTGGGGACCTGAAGCTTCCCGGCGTATCTGCTCTAGGTACGCATACGCCGCAGTTCCCTTGGTAAAGACCGTGTACATCATACGGAAAACCGTATTCTTCAAAAATACGTAGGCATTAAGCACCGCGGTAACTGCGGGAGAAGTTACCACAATCCCCTCACCGGAAAGGAGAAAGAAATCCAAAATAGACTGGTGGGTTCCTGCCCCTAGGTCAATGATAAGGATATCGGTATGCCCTTTTAAGGCCAACAAACGCTTGATAAGGATATTCCGCTGGAATGCCTTGAGATTCGCGGTCCCCGGGATTTCCGTATCCCCGGGGATAAAGCGCAGTCCAGGGACATCGGTCTCCACAATCACCTTGGAAAAATCCGTATGGGGATCATTTAAGAAGGTCCCAATGCCCACCTTCGGAGACTGATGCCCCAGGACCAGGTGCAGATTTGAGGCCCCCAGATCCAGGTCCGAGAGGACCACCCGCTTTCCTGCCCGGGCAAAGGCCACTGCCAGATTTGCCGCTACGAGCGATTTACCGACCCCCCCCTTGCCACTTGCAATAGGAATAATACGCATTATATGCCTCCCCCGACTTGAGCTACTAAACGGTTCATCCGGCTTATTTTGGTTTGCAGCAGCGCTCCACCCAAAACCGAAAAGATATCTGCTACGATAAGTAAGAGGGTAAATCCAAGAATACCCCTTGTCCCTCTATTCAAAGCAGCGATGATTCCCTGAAAAGAAAAGAACACCCATCCCATGAGGGATACCAGGGTAATGGTTTTACCGGCGATATATAAAGGAATATAGGATCGATATAGGGAAAGACGGATCCATAAAAAATAGGTCATCAAGGGAAACAGGGCATTGGGAACCACATACACCACATAAGGGAAGAGGCGGTTTGAAAATACGCCGCCTCCTGAGATTTCATAGAGGGGCCCTAAAACCGTAAATGCCCCCAACAGGAGGAACAGACGGAACAATTCACCTACAAACAGCAGTATTCTCAAAGGCCCATATACATCCATACCTAGAAATCTAAAGTGCTCACGAAAGAGAGTCAATGGGGGTACGCCTTCCCTTTAAGCTCACAAGCCCTCAAGCTTACAAGCTCAAATAAAATGTCTTGGTCTCCCTTTTTCCCGTAATCCGCTCATCTCATCCAAGGCATAGACGGCAAAAGCGGTTATCAGGGTATCCAGTAAGGTCCCCACGGCAATAAGATAGAAGGCCAGGGGTTTGAGTAAGAGATAGCCCCCTTCATAGCCATGCCCATAATTCAGGCACAGGACCGCTAAAGCAGTATAGGCCCCGTCTCCCGGATGACGGGCCAGGAAGAATGAAATGAGGAAGATCCTCAGGCCTACGGATACCAGGTGTACCGGGAGGATCTCCAGACTTGAATAGGATTTGATGATCACGATAAAGGCCACTGCCGCTACCATAGCGCTTCCGGATCTGCCAAAGGTACTAAACAGGGACAGGGCAACCGCGTTGACACGCCTGCGGACTCCCAGATTTTCCTTGCTATGCCGCAGCAGCACGGGCAGGGAAAAGTTGAGGTCCCCTGAAAAGAAACCCGCTAAGGCTGGCCCTAGAACGCCGTATACTACCCGTAAGGGCTTCATCTCTGCTTTAAGCAAACACAGGAGCAGGGGCATGACGATACAGATCAACACGAAGCTTAGGGCCCCTAAGAGGATCATCATATTCTGAAACCCTTCTCCGGCGACTGCTTCCTTATAGGACACTGCCCAGTATGCGCTGAGGACGATCATGATAAGTCCCAGGATTTCCGAGAAAAAGGAACCGATGTGATAGAAGATCCGGGAAAAGGAATCCACCAGGGTAATCACGGACTTGGTATAACGGCGATCATAGGAAAGGCCGATGCCGAGGAAAAAAGCGCATACATACACGGGAAAGAGGTAAACCCCATCGCTTACCAGGGCGGAAAACATATTGGGAGGAAACAAGGCCTGTATACTTTCCAGGGTCTCCAGAGAAACCTCGGTAAGCTGCTCTTCCACCAGGATCGGAATCCGGGGAGGCGGGAACACAAGAACCGCCAAGATCCCCCCAGTAATAAGCAACGCACTACTCCCTGCCATGACCAGAAAGGTACGAAGCACCAAGGGCCAAAATCCCCCGTCCCGGCGCAGTTCATACACCCCAATGGTGAGGGAAAAGAACAGAATAGGCACTACCGTATACCGTCCTATCCTGATAGCCACATCCTGAAGCCAGGGCAAGACCGTCAAACCTCCGGGATACACTGATGGGAGAAACCATCCCAACACCATACCCAGCATAGAACCGATTAAGAGCTTGACCCAAACCTTCATGACATTAAGCATACCTTATTGAGGGAACTTATGGCAATGGGGATGTTTTGACCGGCGTCTTTGAGCCCTTTCCAGGAGGCACACCGCCAGGGCTTCTACGGCTTGCCCGGCTCCCAGCGCTCCCAGTCCCTCGTTGGTCTTTCCCTTAACAAAAACTGCTTGTTCAGGAACCGCTAGGACCCGTGCAAGCGAAGCCCTTATCCGGTCCCGGTACGGGAGGACCTTAGGGCGTTCACAGGTAACCACACAATCCAAATTGATAAGCCGCCACCCCCCCTGTTTTACCAGCCCAAAGGCAATTTTAAGCAGCTTAAGGGAATCGGCATCCTTCCAAGCCGCCTCAGAGGGGGGGAAAAGCTCCCCAATATCTCCCAATCCTGCAGCCCCCAGGATCCCATCAATAACCGCATGGGTGAGTACATCCCCATCAGAATGGCCCCATTCACCCAGGCTTGAAGGGAGTTCAACCCCTCCTAATAAGAAAGGCCTTCCGGGAACCAAGGGATGCACATCCCTCCCCAGGCCCACTCGGATTATCTTCGTTCCCATACATCGGTCCCCCTTTCCTGCTCACCGTAGAGATCTTGAGGAAACGTTATCTTCCGATTCTCTGGGGAACCGGGTATAACCGCCACCGGGCCGATAAATTCCCCCCACACCTCGGCGTCATCGGTATACTCTTTATGGGTAGCCAGTTCATGTTCTGCTGCCATTTCATGGGCCCGCAGAATTGCCGGATAGGCGAAAGCCTGGGGGGTTTGAGCGGTTCCTACCCGGGAGCGGGGTAAATGCCGGCATACAAAACCAGCCTCGTCAATTTCCTTAGGGGTTTCAATCACCGGCAAGAGGGGAACCACCGCCTTATGTTGGATGACCGCGTCAATGGTTCGTTCTATTAAGCTGGTATTAACCCAGGGCCGGGCTCCGTCATGGATGAGTACAAAATCCGGTGCTTCAGCGGGAAGGACGGAAAGCCAAGACAGGGCATGATGCACTGAAATACGGCGGGTCCTCCCCCCAGGGACAAAGAATATTCGGGGCTTGGCGCCGGTCTGCAAAAGCCCCTGGGGAAGGCTTACTCGAGCAGCGAATTCTCCCTTTTCCGCTGAAGGAGGAACGGAAATCACCACGGTTTGGATCCGATTGGAAGAGGCGAAAGCCAGCACTGCGGCTCCCAGCACGGTGAGGGGCTTGTGCTCATCATCGGTAATGTTCGAGCCCAGGGGACGGTACTCTTTCTTGAGCCCTCCCATACGGTGAGAAGAACCGGCCGCGCTAATAATGGCCGCTACGGAACATCCCATAGTATCCCTATTTGGTGGATTCCAGACGAGCAAAGATTCGCTTTTCTACTTCCTCTTTGGGAATGCTTAAGGAAAAGGCGACCTCATCAACGAAGAGTTTTAAAGCAGAATCATAGAGTTTCCGTTCTAAAATAGGCAGCTCTTTAACTTTACTGCGGTGGTAGAGGGAACGTACAATCATGGCAATATCCATGACGCTCCCCTTCTTGAGCAGGTCGAGGTTCATTTGATATCGCAGTTTCCAGTCTGAAGGTATGGGATCAAAGATTTCACCGATAAGATCGAGGGCTTTCTGAGCATCTTCCTCCATCACAATAGGGCGGATTCCCAATTCTTCTGCCTTATCCACAGGAACCATGATGGTCATATCTGAAACTTCAAGGTAAATAACGTAATAGGGAATTTTTACGCTCTTAAATTCCTTATCTTCAATGGAAATAATGATACCCACTCCTTGGCTGGGATACACTACCTTCTGATTGATTTGAAATAGGTTCGTCACGTCGCACATTGGACTAACTATAACAGACAAAAAGACTTATAACAAGCATGGCCTTTCTCAAGGACCTACCCTGATACGCCGGGCAGTAAGCCCGCTTTTCTGACCGTAAATACCGACGCAGATTTCTGCTGCCTCTTCATAGGGGTTTCCCTCATACAAAAATAGGATATCCACTCCTTGCTCAGCCCTACGCTGCTTGAGAAAGCGGTCCAGGGCACTTTCAGTCCCCGAAGCCCGGGGCAGGGCGAGGATCAGAATACGTATGTCTTCTGGAGCAGGAAGCGCTTCAGGGCCGGATAGGGGCAGGGCAGCAGGATAGGCCAAGACTACGGCCAATTCTCCCTGGGTTCCCCCGTGAATCTCCCCACCGGTATACCCGATAGAGAGGTCCATACCCCGGTCTGTACAGCATATAGCCAGGGCCAGAGCGTTTTCACAAAGCATATCCACCCCTCGGCAGGCTGCTTCTGGGGTATACAGGGTGTCGTCGCTTTGGGTGTCCACCAGGATGAGCAGCCGGGAATGAGGCGGCGGTTCAGGCTCTCCTTCCCGGATAAACAGGTCCCCTGCATGACCGTAGAGTTTCCAGTTAAGCCGCCGGGGATCATCCCCGGGTATGTAGGGGCGGTGATCAATGAGATTGTCGGTTCGTAGGAAATGGGGATGCTGTTGCTGGAGGGTCCCCCCTGAGCGGATCTGCAAGGGGATGCAGGTTTCTACGATGTGAGGGCTTACCAAGAGCCGGGGACTGGTATCTTGGGGAATAGGAATAGACTGGTAGAAGAAACCCGGTGCATCAGCGATGATGAACCCGTCATAGGCGCTGTAATAAGCCCCCCGTTCCGGTACGGGGAATACACTCACCCCTTCCGGGAGCGCGTCCGGATCGAAGATATGGTGTATACCCCGTCCGTCTTTGGTGGCAAGGCTCATTTCGTAGCGCAAGAGTATCCCGGGGAAGCGGAAGAATTGCTTGTTTCCGCTTTTCTTTAGGGTATAAGCTGGCCCTAGCTCAAAACTAAGGGTTCCCGTAGTACCTGCGGGGACCTGTTTGGTGAGTATCCTCACCGAGGAAGAGCTGGCCTTTTTATTGAGGAGCCAAGCAAGTACCAAGACCCCAAGGAAACACCCGCAGAGGGTAATGAAAAACACCGTACCCACCAGGATAAGGACGAGCTCGTTGCGAATGGTCCCCGCGCTAAAGGCTAGGATGGTAATAAGCAAGGTGAAGATCCCCATAGTTCTCGGCACTGGAATCGTGGTGGCTATAGGGAGGCCTTTCATCGGATAGAGTGCTGCCCGGGTACCCGGGGGATTAGCCCTGTTCAATACCGTTGATTCGTGCAAGCGCAATCTCCCGAAGAATAGAGGCTTCCTCAGCCCGGGGGTCCCGCAATTTAAGCCTATGGGCTAATACGGGGCCTGTCATGGTAAGGAGGTCCTCATCGGTAACATAGCTTCTTCCCCGGACCAAGGCTAAGGCTTTAACCACAGCAAGGAAATGCAAGGCTGCCCGGGGCGAGGCCCCCAAACGGAAGGCCCGATGGACCCGGGTATCTCGGACTATATCAGCGATGACTTCTTTTAATGTCTCATGGCAAAACACCTGGGCCGCTGCCTCCTGGGCTGCTAGAAAGTCCCTTTCTTGAAGCACCGGTTCAAGCTGGGTTAAGGGGTATTCTCCGGGATTTTCAGTTAATATGGACAATTCCGCTTCCCGGTCAGGGTATCCCAGGGAAAGGCGCAGCATAAAGCGGTCAAGCTGGGCTGCGGGTAAGGGAAAGGTACCTTCACTTTCTATAGGGTTTTCAGTAGCAATGACCATAAAAGGCTCAGGGGGATAGTGAGCTTCTGACCCAATGGTTACCTGCCGTTCAGCCATGACTTCGAGCAGGGCGGATTGTACCTTGGGGGTGGTCCGGTTGATTTCATCGGCCAGTACAATATTGGCTAGAACAGGACCCGGGACAAAGCGGAAGGAACGGCTTTCAGGATCAAACACATCCACCCCGGTAATATCATAGGGGAGGAGGTCTGGGGTAAATTGGATTCGCTTGAAGAGCAAGGGCTTTCCCTCCTCATCCGCAATGAGCTTTGCAAAGGTTTTGGCCACGGTGGTCTTCCCAAGCCCTGGATTATCCTCAATAAGCACATGTCCTTTAGCAAGGAGTCCTGCGGTAAACAATTCAAGGAATTCCCCCTTCCCCCGGATTATCCGGGCCGCCCCTTGGATAAGGATTTCCGCAGCCTGTTCGCTTCTCATATCGTTTTCCTTTATTTTTGAGTATACCATGATAAGGGGTGTGAGCCAAGAGTCAACGCTTAAATTCGTAATTTTCCTATGGGATGTTTCATTTAGCTTGACTTTTATGTATGACTACGACATTATGAGGGCATAATCCTTTTTGGTTTAATACCCCGCAGCTTGCTGCGAAAAACTGGGGGTGAGGATTGGTTCCTCCATATACGCAAAGATTTCAAGGAAAAATCTTAAATACTCAGGAGCTTGCTCCGAGGATTCTTTATTTTTTGAAATTTCAGGTTGGTTTGAAACGCGATACTTTGAATCAACTTCAAAGGTAAAAGAAAAATGTTCATGTTTGTTGACCGGTTGAATGCCTTTGTTTTTTATACCCCCCCCCCCCCCCCCCCTAAAACGGTCTATTGGGTACGCACTATCCCCCTGGACAGTACTATATATGGGAGTGTCCGAGGAACAGGTAGCCGCTACGGGGCTGTTAGAAATTATTGCGCAGTGAAAGCTGCATAAACCAGCAAGAGATGGGGCCAGGTAGTTCCGTTTAGCCTGGGGTGTTACTGAGTTGGATGGATGCTTATTGAATTCGTATGATTGGTATATTATAAAAAAAGGAGTGATTCATGGAATCGGCGAGTTTGGGGGGTATTTGTGTATCCCAGAGGCCATATACTTTGAGCAAACAGGCAGTCAAAGTATATAATTTTTTTCAACAGCAGGGTTTTTTGCCGGCAGACCAAAAGAGTTATCCGATATTCAAAAAATATGAAGGGGACAGCAGGTTACAGGAGCGGAGCGCGGTGATCATTGCATCCTGGTCTACTGAATTTAATGGACTCTATAAGACCATAGACGGGTATCTCTGTAGTGTATACTTTTTTAGGGATAGTCCTGTCTATTTTATGATTCACCGGCCGCCGGGCAATGTTGACTATTCCCTCCAGCACATCGTTGATAGGCTGTACGAACTATCCCGCAGTATAGGGCTGCCTGCTCTCAGTATCTTTGCCATTGAAGCGCGTTTTCTTGCGGAATATCAATCCATCCAGGGCTACGATATACAGATCGAATATAAGGAAAAGAATAGCGCGTACGTGTATCGGACGAAGGATCTGCTTGAATTATCAGGATCAATTAATTACTATAAACGAAAACGCGTAAAGAAGTTTATGGATAATCCTGCGGTATTGATCTGTCCCCTGACCAAAGGGAATGTGCATCTTTGTCTGGACATAGAAAAGCAGTGGTGCAAGGCGCAAGACTGCGGGTATTGCGAATCCTTCTGTGGATGCGAAAAAAAAGCCCTTGAAATTATGGTGGCTCTTTTTGACGAGCGTATCCAGGAAGGGCTCCTGTGTTATTATGAGGGTACTCCTGCGGGGTATATTATATGCGAGAAAAGAAGCAGGGACGTGGCTTTTTTATATTTTGGGAAAGGTATTATACCTGATTTATTTTTATATCTCATTTATACGATGTTTAAAAGATACATAACCGATGCAGAATATATGGAGATAAACGACGACATGGGGAATAGGGGGCTTCAGCAATTCAAGTCCCATCTGAGCGCCTATGAATTCTGGCGGAAATACTATTGTGTCTATAAAAGGGCGGAATCAAGGAATATATGATGACCGAGCAGCAAAACAAAGCCTATGACTATTTTCGGCAACAGGGTTTCCTTCCGGTGAATGCGGAAAGTTATCCGGTATTTAAAAGCTATGACCAGGGGGACAATCGTTTGGGGGAATTGACCGCGGTGGTGGCGGTGGTATGGGGCTTTGCCTATCATGCGGTGTATAAAGTGATACAAGGGTATTTGTGCAGTCTCTGGTTTCACGGGGAAGAGCCGGCTTATTTTGAGATTCTGAGGCAATCCCCAGGAGGCCCTGCTTGTTCTTTACAAGAGGTGGTGGATATATTGTACGGTTTGTCCGTAGGATCGGGGCTTCCTTTCTTGCGGATCTACGCTATCGAGGAACGGTTTCTTAGGGAGTATGAAGCCCTCAAAGGCTATGTAATGAAGACGGAATACAGCGACGATCATAGTGAATATGCGTATCGAATAAAGGATGTACTTGAATTATCCGGGGGGATCAATTTAAACAAACGGAATCGTCTAAAAAAGTTTTTTAAACAATTGAATATTTCATTACAGCCTATTACCAAAGAAAATGTTCATCTTTGTCTTGAGGTACAGGAAGCATGGTGTGGATATAGGGAATGTTCTTCTTGTGAATCCTTTGTGGGATGTGAAAAGAATGCTATAGCTATTATGGCTGCTATTTTTGATGAGCATGTTCATACCGGTATTATCGGTTATTTTGATAATGTTCCGGTAGGGTATGCTATTTGTGAGAAAAAAAATGAACAGATGGCCTTTTTGTATTTTGGGAAATCAACGGTACCTGACTTTTTTGTGTATCTGATCTACATGATAGTTAAAATGTACTTTTCCGATGTAGCGTGTTTGAATATCAACGAAGATATGGGAAATGCAGGACTTCGCTTATTTAAAGCGCATCTGGGTATCCATGAGCTGTGGAGAAAATATAGTTGTACCTTTACTAGGGTGATAGAAGGAGGAAGAAGTGACGGATCAGCAGCATAAGGGGTATGAGTATTTTCTGAACCAGGGTTTCCTCCCGGTGGATACGGAAAGTTATCCGGTATTTAAAAGGTACGATGGGAAGGACAGCCGCTTGTTTGAAACCACCGCAACAACCAGTACGATATGGGGTTTTTCCTATCAGGCGATCTATAAAATTATCTATGGGTATTTATGCAGTCTCTGGTTTAATAAAGATGGTTCCCTCTATTGTATTGTCCAACAGCCCGACGTTGCGGGTGCTTCTTTGCAGGACCTCGTGGATACCTTGTACAAGCTGTACCAAGAAGCGGGTTTTCCCGCGTTGCAGATATGGGCCGTTGAGGAACGGTTTCTTGAATGGTACCAGCATATCCAAGGCTATGCTATAAAGGCGGAGTACAGTGATGATTGGAGCGAATACGCGTATCGAACGAAGGATATCCTTGAATTATCGGGCGGAGTCAATTTCTATAAAAGAAAGCGCTTGAAACCGTATTTAAATATGCCGCATGTTTCGATCATCCCGTTGACAAAAGAAAATTTTCATATCTGTTTTGAAGTAGAGGAAGCATGGTGCCACCAACAAGACTGCCCCTTGTGTGAATCCTTTTCAGGATGTGCAAAAAAATCGTTAGAGCTTATGGCCGATATTTTTGATGAACGTATTCATAAGGGCATTTTGGGCTATATTGATAATATGCCGGTGGGATACGCTATCTGTGAACAAATAAATAAACAAATTGTTATACTTTATTTTGGGAAAGCAAGCATAGCAAACTTCAATGTATCTCTTTATTACATGGTAATTAAAATGTATTTCTCCAGCGTAGTATATTTGAATAACGGACATGATATGGGTAAAGATGGATTACGGATATTCAAAAAGCACCTGAGTACCCACGAGCTTTGGCGGAAGTATCTGTGTACCTTCACAAAGGCCGGTGACCAAAGCCTATGAAAAACAAAGGAATGTCAAACAGTGTTTTGATTTGCTCAATCACCTTTGCAGCGCTGTGGGTATTCCTATTGTTCCATAAAGATTCCTTCACCCTGAGACCCTGGGATATCGACGCCAAACTCAATGGGCCTTCCTGGGGAAGCAGAAACGCTGAGCGGATCGCCCTCATTGAAAATAACTCCCAAACTATTACGGTCTTATCTCCTGAAAAAGAACTGCTCTACCACGTCCAGGGAAGACCCCATAGCCCCCGCTCATTTTACCGGGCGGAACGGGTAGAGCTGGACGAACATAATAACCTCTATGTCTTGGA
>JAITJS010000144.1 GCA_031278815.1 Treponema sp. | reverse complement strand
CCCCCCCCCCCCCCCCCCCCCCCCCCCCCCCCCCCCCCCCCCCCCCCCCCCCCCCCCCCCCCCCCCCCCCCCCCCCATCTATGACACGAAACTCCATTCATTTGGGATCGGCCTTATGGGTTGCGGCGCTCTTGTTTGGGGCGCTGATGTTTACGGGGTGTCCGACAGATACGGATCCAGAGCCAGATCCTTGGGAAAAAATTGCTGGCTGGCAGGAAGGTGGGGATTTTGAGTTGGGAACCGCCACTGCGAATATTGACGGAAACAACGGACGGTATCGAGAAACGCCTCTTGGTAACTTGATTGTCGATGGTATTGCCGAATACGCCCGGTATACATCGGGAGAAAAAGTCGATTTTGCTTTACATAACGGCCAGAACCTTAAAGTCGATAACATTACAGCAGGCAAGATTACCAATACTGCTGTTTCCGCTACAATCGGGACCGATACCTTGTATCTAGTAACTTATACCGGTAAGGAAGTTGCTATTCTCATTAATATTTTTGTTAATAGCAGTTCAAGCGGAAAATGGAATGCCAATTGTATTGCCTTGGTCTCCGAAGGGGTTAGCTATACCGTTTCTGATACAACCAGCCCGCCTCATGCAACGGATATTAAAGTAGGCGGGTCTCCGATTAACCTCACAAAGGAATACCGGGTTGCGGTGGGTAATTTTATTGGCGCTACTTTGGCCACCGCTAACCGTTTCCCCGAAGGAACGAATAAAACTGATTTAAGTCCCACAAAACTTTCCGAAGCTGTTGCCAAGTACATTTACGTAAAGGGGACGATAACTCCTCCGGCCCTGGGTCGTATTACAGGAGAAGTACCGGTAATACCCTCGCAGTAATGGCAACAGAATATCGGCCTGATACATCGTCTGCGGATATTAAGCTGTCTGAATAAGTTTTCAAACTTTTCGGACGGCTTCTATATCTATATCAAGGAAAACCATAAACAGAGGAGTAAGGTATGTATACGTCATTATTGGGAAAGCGCCCTGTGCGGATTAAGGTTATACTTTTCGCCGCAGTGTTGCCGGTGGTTCTCGCCTTTTTCGCCTGCGAAACCGGTAGCGATCCGGACAGCACCCTGCCCCTGGCAGGGCCACGCTCCATTCAGGTAACGGCCAGGGACCAGGCCCTGGTTCTGCAGTGGACCAAAGTTGCCCCCGCCCAGGGGGTGATTCCCTCCTATGAGGTGTACTATGGGACCACGGTTGATACAAGAAGCGTGATAAAATGGGGGGAAGTCCAGTCAAATACCTCCCAATTGGTAACCGCGACCATTACCGAACTTACCAATCATCAAACCTACTATGTGTGGGTAAAAGCCATATACGCGGGTTTGGGGCAATCGGACTTTAGTCCTACCGAGTACAGTATTCCCATCCCGACCCCCGGAACTCCCGGAACCTTAACCATAACTCCGGGGGAGCAGATGCTTGAAGTAACCTGGATGGCGGTAGAGGACGCCTTTACCTACGAGGTGTATTACCAGGCCGCCGGTTCGGACGGTATCCCACCGGCGGAAACTGCAGAAACCATGCTGACCGTATCCGAAGCTGGCGTGGTGATCCTTGGGTTAACCAATGATACGGATTACACGATCTGGGTCAGGGCGCGTAATACCGCTGGAGATTCTCCTGCTTATTCAAAGGGCACTGGAACACCTCATGTAGCTGCTTCAGGGCCCGCCTCTGCACCCAGCAAACCAACGGTTATCCCGGGGGACGGGAAACTCACCCTTACCTGGAATCAGGTTCCCGGTGTCCCTGGTTATAAACTCTACTACGGAACAGAGGATACTTTTTCCACGGCGACGGAATTTCCGCAAACCATTCCTGCAAGTTCCCCTATAGTAAGCGCGGAACTTACGGGCCTTACCAACGGGACTCTGTACTATGTGTGGGTTAAATCGTGGAATTCCAAGGGAACCTCTGCCGCTGCCAGCCCACCTGAATCAGGGACACCCCTTGCGAAAGCCGCTATTGATTTCAGTAATCTCCGCTTCGAATTAGGCAGGGCAACCGCAGAGTACATCTTTGCCCAGGACCTTCCCCCCAGCGTCTTTTTCCCCGAAGGCAGACCTAACACCGACCGCCTCACCCGAGTACAGGAAACCGCTCTGGGTAATCTGTTCACCGACGGCGCTGCTTGGTATATCAGGAAGCAGTACCCCGAAGAAAACATCGACTTTGTGTTCCTCAATGGCGGTTACATAGACAATGGTCTTCCCCGGGGAACCATTACCGTGGGCAGTATTTCAGGCATCGTCCAACCGGATAGCCGGAATGCTCAATTTATGCTTCTCACCCTGACCGGAGCGGAATTAAAAAAATTCTTCAATGATACCGAAGGCAAAATTGAGAATATAGAACCTGGTGATGTTTCCGGGGTTGCCCATTCCGGCAGGGGCGGTCCTCCCAATACCAAGTTTTTCGGTATGGTATCAAAGGAAGTGCGGTATACCCTCCGGTATTATACACCACCGGAACTTCCCAATCCCCCTACAGAGATTGAGGATGCCGAACCTTACCAACACGGATTTATCGACACGGATGCCCTTACCCTTAATGGACAGGCTATCGTGGATAATCAGGACTACCGGATCTGTACCACCAATGAGCTTGCCTCAGGGGAATACTTTGTCCAACTGGTTACAGGAAAAGACAAAAAGGTTATTCCTACCCCCTTCTGGCACGGCGTGGTGGAGTACATCTCCGATCAAGGTATGGTTACCCCGAAACTGGACGGTCGTATCAAGGTAGAGGGTGGCGTTCCTCTGCCCGCGCCTTGGGTCCCCGGCACTTTAATCAAACCTTGATGGAAGGATGATGAAATACCCTACCATCCGGGGACTCCTTTTGCTGGCTGTTCTATCTGCGGCGGTTGGTGAAGAAGCGGACCCTAAGACCGCTGCCGCAGAAGTCCCTGGAGAGGAGGACATCTACGTCCTGCCCGAGGCGGAAGTGAGCGCCGAACAAGACACCCCGGAGCGGATCACCCGGGAAGAAATGGACCGGGATGGTGCAGGGGATCTCTGGGAGGCGGTACAGTACACCCCGGGGGTGATCCGCTCCGGCGGGGGCAGACGCAACGATTCCAACTTTTCAGTTCGGGGCTACAGTAGCGACGCTGTACCCGTTTACGTTGATGGGATCCTCATGGCCAATCCCTACCGTGGGGAAGGGGACAGTGCCCGGTTCCTTACGGGGGATATGGAGAGCATTGAGATCGCCAAAGGCTACAGTTCAGAACTCCTGGGGGCCAATACCCTGGGAGGGGCGATCCTGCTCCGAACCGCCAAACCAAGGGAACCGCTGGAGGTTTCGCTCAAAACCGCTCTCGGTCTGGACAGCGTTTTTAGTTATGCCGATTCCACCCATGTTCTTGCAGTGGGAACCAAGCAGCCTTTTTTCTATGGAAAGGGGGTGTTGCAGTACCGGACTGTGGATCACTACCGGCTTCCCGATAGTTTTGAGGCTTCAGCGCAGAATCCCCAAGAAAAAGGAAACCGGCTCTGGTCGGATTCCCAAGACCTTAAGCTCACCTTCATCGGAGGACTCACCCCGGCCTCTGAGCTGGACATCTGGCTTACCTATGTGTATCAGAACGCGGACAAGGGGCTTTCCCCGCCGGACGTAGGTATCAAAGAGTACGCTATCTGGGACTGGCCGGTGTGGAACCGCCACAGCCTCTCCCTAAACGGTTCTTGGGGCATTGGCCCCTTCTGGGTGAAGGGGCTTTTTTATTTTGACAAATACGACAACCGGCTGGACGAGTATTACAATTATAGGGCCTTTGAACTGGGGATACACGCTCCCCATTCGGATTATGCTGAATATGCCCTGGGTGGTCGCCTCATGGGGAGTTGGGAAATAAACACCTGGAACACCCTACAGGCAGCGCTGACCTATAAAAAAGAAGACCACCAGGGGCTGAGGGGCAGCATCATCAACGAAGATGAACGTATCGAAGAAATGCATGTAAACGAAGACACCTGGTCTCTAGGCGCGCAATACACCGTGAGTCCCTGGACCCCCCTCACCCTAAAAGCCGGTCTTGGCTTTGACGCCCTGGTCCCCCAAGAATACTGGAACGATGAAAACGAATACAACAAACTCCTGGGTGCGGACTACTTTATTGTCCAGAGCCGGAATATGTTCCTCTACACCTGGCAGTTCGGTGTCTTTTATCGGCTTCCTTTGGGAAACCCCGAAGCCCAGAACCACGAACTCCGGTTGACATACGCCCGGAAGAATCACTTTCCCACCATGGCCCAGCGTTATTCAACTCGTTTCGGTTCAACCCTGCCCAATCCCCATCTGGGACCTGAGCTAGCGAACCATTTTGAATTGGGATACCGAGGGTACGTTGGTAGGGAAGACACGGTTTTTGGTCTCACCCTGAACGCCGCCCTCTATTATAGCGCTATGACCGGCAAAATTGTGAGCGTGGAATTACCCAACCCCCATTATCCCAGTGCATCCGTCGATTATTCCCGAAATCTGGATGGCCTTAGTTTTTGGGGCTTTGAATTGGCCCCGGATGTTACGCTCAAGGATTGGTTCACTATGGGTTTGGCCTTTTCCCTGAACAAGTACCACATTGATCATAGTCAGGATGGCATTACCGCCCTCAGTTACTATCCCCACCTTACCCTTAACGGATACGCCGTAATAAAGCCCCTGGCTTTTCTGTCGATCATCCCACGGCTTGAGTATATTGGTTCCCGGTACGCCGATACCGAAGGAACCTGGTTACTGGAGGCTTATGTTCTGGCCAATCTCAAAATCGCTCTCTCATGGGGAAACTATGTTTCGATCTCCGCAGAACTTGACAATATCTTTGATACGTACTATGAAATAAGACGCTATTCCCCTCAAGGAGGCCGGAGTATTACCCTGATGCTGACCGTGAACTATAAATGAACAAGTATACCCTGTTTCCCCTGATGATCGGTCTTTCAGTCTGTTTTCATGCAGGCCTGTTACTTTTCCTTTCGGTAAACACTTCTGGGGCTCCCGGTGTTCCGGCCCAGAAGGACCAGGGGGAAACCTTCTCCCTGGTCAACATCGCCCTGATCGAACCTGCTGCCCCGCCGCCGGCTTCCCCGAAACCCCCTCCTCCCCGGTCCTCGGAACCGCTCCCGGTCCCTGAAACCGAGCCGGCAGAACAGTACCTTGACCAGGCAGCAGAAAGGGTTGCAGACCGGGGTGAAACTGAGGACCGGGCCCTTGTACCGGTAGAAGGCGCCGGCCATACCGGGACCATGGAAAAGGCCCC
This sequence comes from Treponema sp., assembly GCA_031278815.1. Classification (GTDB taxonomy): domain Bacteria; phylum Spirochaetota; class Spirochaetia; order Treponematales; family Breznakiellaceae; genus JAIRLU01. The sequence goes on along the minus strand of JAITJS010000144.1, from coordinate 5,757 downwards.
GGAGACTAGGGGAAGGACCGCTGAAAACGCCGCTCACCGTGCCGAATACATCAAACGCAATTACCGCTACTTGCAACGGCGGATTAGGGATAAGCTGGTTTACCCGGCTTCAGCCCGGAAAGCGGGCATACAGGGGATAAGCGAGGTGTCCTTTACCATCCACGAGGACGGCAGGGTTAGTGCCGTTACCCTCGTGAAAAGCAGCGGCCACCCCATCCTTGACGAAGCCGCTATGGAGACCATCTATGCCGCAGCCCCCTTCCCTCGGCCCCCTGGCCCGGCCCGGATAGCCATACCCATAGCATTCAGGCTTCGCTAAGCCCCTCACTGGCAGTGATGGTTAGAGAACGAAGCGCCCCCCGCTTCTTGCTTTGCGGTGATCGAGACGCACTTTCGGGGGATGGGGGCCTCTTCGGCCCGCTCGCGAGCGGACTACTCAACGGTAACGCTTTTGGCAAGGTTACGAGGTTTGTCAGGATCCGTCCCTCGTTGGACCGCACAGTAATAGGCAAAAAGCTGCGCCGGGATAATCGACAAGAGCGGTGAAAGGCTATCTTCAATTTGAGGAATGGTAAACACCTCATCCGCCACCGCATTAAACCGCCTTTCCCCTTCCCAGGTGATGACCAGGGAACGTGCCCCGCGGGAGGTAACTTCTCGAATATTGGATACAATTTTATCAAAGAGTTCCTGTTGGGTTGCCAGGGCAACAACCAGGGTGTTGGTATCCACCAGGGCAATGGGACCGTGCTTTAATTCGCCGGCGGCAAAGGCTTCCGAATGGGTGTAGCTGATTTCCTTGAGTTTAAGCGCACATTCCAAGCTCACCGCATAATCAAACTGCCGGCCTATGAAAAATACCTTGTCCTTATTAAAGTGCCGGGAAGCAAAACGCTGGATCCCTTCTTTTTGGTTCAGAATACGCTCGGCGTTATCAGCAACAGCACTGAGGGCCTTAAGATACGGGTTTGCATCAGCAAGGCAGCCCCGCAGGATTCCCAGCTTAAGGGCAAGCAGGTAGAGGCACAGTAACTGAGTGGTAAAGGCTTTGGTGGATGCCACGGCAATCTCCGGTCCTGCCCAGGTGTACAAGACCAGATCCGCTTCCCGGGAAAGAGTTGATCCCACGACATTGGTAATGGCCAGAATACGGGCACCCCCTTTCTTGGCACGCCGCATTGCCGCAAGGGTATCCGCAGTTTCCCCGGATTGGCTTATCACGATAAAGATATCTTGGGGATTAAACACTGGATTCCGGTACCGGTATTCAGAGGCAATATCCACTTCCACCGGGATCCGGGCAAAGTGCTCAAAGGCATACTTCCCCACCATAGCCGCATGCCATGCGGTTCCGCAGGCGGTAATCACGATCCGGGGAGCCGTAGACCACGTGGCATCAAACGTGATTTCATCGAAATTGATGTCCCACCCTTGGGCTTTCATGGTAAGCCGGGAACGGAGGGTATCGGTAAAGGCCTTGGGCTGATCGTGGATTTCCTTGAGCATAAAATGGGCATACCCCCCCCTTTCGGCAGAGGCCATATCCCAGTCTACATGAGAAGGAGCACGGAGTATCTTTTCCCCCTGCTGGGTAAACAGATCCACATGGTCCCGGTATAGCACTGCCACTTCCCCTTCTTCAAGGAAATACACCTCCCGGGTATAGGCAAGCAAGGCCGGAACATCGGAGGCAATGAAATGCTCTCCCGTTCCCAGTCCCACAATAAGGGGACTGTCTTTCCGGGCTGCAATCAGCCGGTCGGGAAAATCACCGGCAATCACCCCGAGGGCGTAGGAACCGGCAAGCCGTGTCAGGGCTTGCTGCACTGCATGGAACAGGATGTCCCCAGGACCAGAAGCAGCTTTCTGATACCCTTGATAATAATAATTGATAAGATGGGCGATTACTTCCGTATCCGTGTCGCTTTTGAATACCCCTCCTCGGGCCTGGAGCCATGCTTTGAGGTGAGCATAATTTTCGATAATACCGTTGTGGACAATGGCGATGCGCCCGGAAACATCCGTATGAGGGTGGGAATTGATATCCGAAGGCTCCCCGTGGGTAGCCCAGCGGGTATGGCCGATTCCCAAAGATCCGGTTATGGTCTCAGCAGCCAGCCGCGCTTCCAGGACCTTGAGGGGGCCTTTCATCTTCCGTACCAGTAATGCGTCCTCATGGAGCACCGCAATACCCGCAGAATCATAACCTCGGTATTCCAGCTTCTTAAGGGCCTCCAGGAGCACCGGCGTCGCCTGCCGGTAGCCAATGTATCCAGTAATTCCACACATATATCTTACCCTATACCTTAAAACCTTAGGCGTCTAGGGTCTTCCCCAGGGGGCACCCCTATAGGGCAGTGGTGATATCCAGGCCCTCTCCGTGCAATTAAAGTCTTGTTCCTGCCCTGCCGCTCAGGGCGCAAGAACAGTACGCCCTGGTAATCGGGAATGCGGCCTATACCGCGCAGAATCCCCTGCGGAACACACCGAATGACGCCGCGGACATGAAGACCGTCCTTGAGGGGCTGGGGTTCCAGGTGGAGCTGATCCTCAACGGGAGCCTTAGGCAGATGAGGCAGGGGGTGAGGAACCTGGGCCAGAAGAGCAGCAGTTACGGCTTCTTTTACTATTCCGGGCACGGCCTCCAGTACCGGGGGGATACCTACCTGGTACCGGTGAATGCGGATCTGGGGAGCGAGGCCCATCACGTGCAGCAGGTCCTGGATCAGTTGGAGGAAGGGGGAACGAGCTGAACATCGTGGTGCTGGATGCCTGCCGGAACACCCCCTATGGGTGGAGCAATAGCCAGGACAAGGGGCTTGCGGTGGCGGGGAGCATCATCATATACGCCACAGGAGCGGGGAAGACGGCGTCGGACGGGAGCGAGTGGAACGGGGTATTTACCGTGAAACTGCTGAAGAACCTGAAGACTCCGGGGCTTGAAGGTAAAAGAGGTGTTTACACGGACCGGTACGGAGGTGAGCCGGGTGAGCGGTAAGGAACAGATATCGGCGATGTACCTGCAATACTTCGGCACCGCCTACCTGGGTCGGGCTCCGGCCCCGTCGCAAGCTGCGCCGGTAAGCCGCAAGGTCGAAGGGGTCGTCCAGAGATGGGTAAGAAGACCCGATCCCGCGACACAGACAGCATGGACAAGAGCGGTAGCAGGATTGCCCCGAAAGAAAACCATATAAACTGGCACAAGGCGTTCGTAGCCGCATTAAAGCTCACCTTTGTGCCATACAAGGATGTACTTGAGTTCCAGGACGAGGTGCAACTCAACACCCGTGTAACCTGTCACGAAAAATAGGAATTGATATGCTAAATCATAAAAACATTACTACATATATGCAATGAACGTATAGCAAATGTGATTCTTTTACTTGAATACTCATCGCTATAAACCCCAAAGCAAGTTGCGGTAACTTGCCCCAACCAGCTTGCGGGTCTTATTCTGCTGCTTTGTCGCCCCGGATCATATCCGGCATAGGGGGATAGTTTGTGGTCAAGACCACGCTCTGTATCGGAGGATTACAGTGCGTTCTTCACCCTGATTGTGATCATCGACCAACCATTACGCTTGGTATACTCATCAAGAGGGTTATTCCTATACGAGCTCAGGAGGAACTTCCCGGTGATGGATTCCCGAAGCTCTAACAATACAACGTATGAGCCAACACCCAGACGGCCCATGCCCGCGTAACCCGATCAAAGCGCTCAGGGTTGGCATGAATAACTTCAGCCTGATGATGTTGCCGCCGATTATACAGGCTTATGACCACTTCGTTTTCCAGGGCGGTTGCCCACTGATCGGGTGTCTCGCCAGTGTTGAGATACCGCGCCTGGACGACAAAGAAAAGATACTGGTAGACCGCTTCCGCGCTTTCGGCTTTCGCGGCAAGGGCCGCCCAGAGGGGAGCGCTTGAAACACCCGCGACCGCGATCCTTTCGATGGGCAGTTCGCGTTAAGGATTTGATCAACCGCCGTCAGCACTTCAGCGTTGGCAGCCTGCGGCGGGGTGGACGAAAAAGTAAAACTATCGCCTGAGGCAAACGCAGGGCCTTCGGCGGAGAAGATAAGCGTAATCCCGGTGTTGGGGATAACGTATTGCCCGTTGTCGGGAACGGTGATCGCCTTCCCCGCGGCCCCGTCAAGGGTAACCCGGAAAACAGCGTCGTTAAGGCCCCCCGGTGAAACAATCTCCACCGACACGTCGTATTCGTTTCGGGGGCTTCCCGAAACCGCAACCGTCCCGCCTCCGGTGTTCGCCGACGCGGGACGGACTGCGGAAAGGGCGACGGCGACGCTGCCCTCAAGGGCAATCGCGTAGACGGTGGTCTTGGCGATTGAGAGGGTGGACATGATTAAGTCCCGCAGGGGGCCGTCCCCTATTTTCCCGTCAACGTCCCCAGCGTCGACCAGGGCGAGAATGCCTTTTGACGGAATGGCGGCCACGCAGGCTGCGGCGAAAATCCCGGCGGCCTGCGCCCCGGCGACTCCCATAGCGCCGTCAAGAATTCTGTTTTTAACATCGAGCACCAGTACTTCTTACCTCCAATAGACGCGCCTAAAAAGGAGTTTACCGCCCCGGCCATGTCAGCGGTACCCCCGCAAATCAAGCCGCTCCATCGACCTGGCCCGCACGTTCCCGGAAGGCGGCCCGGACGCTTCGCCGTCGTCGCCGTCCGCGCTGTGTCCGGGTATTTTGAATTTGCCTTCCGCCACCTTTTACAGATACCGCCTCGCTATTTTGGCTTGCTCAATCACGGCGTCCCCACCCGGATCTACTTCCAATACTCCCACGCTTATGATTAGGTTTGTGTAGGCAATATCAACACCGTATTTCCTGATGGTGGAGGGTGTCCCGGCAAGCGGCACGGCATACCCGCCGGATAACAGGTAGCCGTCAATCTCGGCCCCCGCGTCGTAGACAGCCTTCTCCACCCTGTCGGGATCAACGCGGCTCCACGCGCTGATACGGTCCTCTCCGTAGGTGTCCTGCAAGTCCGCAACCGTGCAATACGCCATACCGGCCTCCTTCCTTAATTGTATAATTTTGTATAAAACCATAGATAAAAAGCATGAAAATTGGTTCTCAAAGAGTCGGTTTTGGCTCTTTGGGAGAGGAAATTGGGTCTCTGAAAGAGGAGATTGGCTCTTTGAGAAGCAAAACCGGTTCTCGAAGAGTGGAAAACGGGACTAAAAGAGCCAAAGCCGGTTCTCAGAGACCCGACATTTCCTTCAGCGGTAATGCTCCCCGTGAACTCAACTCCTACCGCCTGGGCGATCTCGGTTATCAGCACGTTATGCGAAATGGGGGCTAAAATTTGTAGAATTATCGATAAAAAATAGTTTGAATGTAATAACGAATTGTAAAAAGTACCCATAAATTATTTATCAAGCGCATTAAAAGTCCTCTTGATACCTTGAACCAAGACGGCTAAACTCTTTTTATTCTCGGACAAAGGATATAAAGCGCATGTTTGTTCGGATTATTTCCTCAGCCAGCGGGTTAAGCGAAGGCGTGTTATCGCGGGCGAATAGGATGTAAAAGAAGGGCGTGAAAGAGATGTTATGTGCCATTGGGCTAAACTATATTGACAAAACATTAAAAATAAAAATAATGAGGGAAAGGAATAATTTATGTATACAAACTTTATAAAATTCATTGCCGGAATTTTACTTTCGACATTATTTTTCTCAAATGATTTCGTGCTTTTCACATTAACGTATGTATTTACTTTTCTGGCTATGAT
>JAITJS010000094.1 GCA_031278815.1 Treponema sp. | reverse complement strand
CACGGTACTATGGCTTCTGCTGACTTCTGGGCGTTCAGCCATACATCGCTGTATGGGTTGTACTGAGGGCTCTACCGCTCCTTTCCAGCACCTACCGTCCAGACCTCCCCGGGTAAGAGACCGTAACCTTCGTCCCATGTAGCCGCCGCATTTACACTACAAGGTTCGGGTAGTATCGGACTTTACTTTGTGACGCAAGCTCGTCCGCCTTGTACTGCCTTATATGCGGTTTCTGTTCGTCGGTTCGGGACTTTGCCTCATGGACGCTCTCGCGTCCACTCCTTCAGATTCCACCTCGCGATGGACACCCTTGTCGTTCAGCTAACACTTCCTACTACCAGGCGTGTAGCGGACTTTCACCGCCGAGTTACTCCCCATGCCGGGCGCACGTCAAAGAACACCGGCATAGCCGGTGGTTTACGTAAAATAATTAACACACACGGGATTTATGGCAAAGGGCTTCAAATAAGCAAAATCAAGAAACTTACACTTGATATCTTTGAAGATGAACCTGTTATCGCAATAGAACCTCATTTTACAAAAGGTTTAATTGGCATACATCATTTGCATCAGTTGGAAAATAATTTTGTTTTTGATGTATGCTACAATAAATTATGAACGGGAAAGCAGCCTAAATAAAGTCCGCCCGTATCCATGGGGTTCGTAACATGAGGAGTGGGGCTCAAAAAAAATCTCCCATTTTCTGGGCAGGGTGAAACATGGACAAAATCCTCGATTTCCTATAATATGGCAGGTGATGAGTGTTAAAAAAGGCCGTTCCTTATACCAGGAAAAGTCCTGGAAGCGCACGGTTATACAGCTTACCCTGCTTGCAGGCGCGGCCCTTTGTATCATTGCCGGTATAGTCCGGGGTGATACGGCAGGGGTATTCAGAAAAGCGGTTTTTGTCTGTCTGGAGTGTATCGGCATTGGGTAAACGTAAGCTGATTCAAGGTCTGTCCATGCTCCTCTGCAATGGTGATATACTCCAGTTCAAGACCGGCTCCCTGTCCAAAAGTCCCCTGAAAAACATCTGCGTCCCTGGGCTTAACTGCTATTCCTGCCCTGGGGCAATCGCGGCTTGTCCCTTGGGAGCGCTTCAAAACGCCCTTGCCGAAGGCCGGGTTCCCTTTTTTGTTACCGGCCTCCTCTTACTCTTCGGCATCCTCCTTGGCCGGGGGGTGTGTGGTTTCCTCTGTCCTTTCGGCCTCATTCAGGAGCTTTTATACAAAATACCCGGACCAAAAGTGCGGAAAAATGCCCTCACCCGGAAGATCTCGGGGTGTAAATACGTGCTCCTTGCCCTGTTGGTCATCGGCCTGCCGGGGGCCTTCTTTTTCATCGAAGGGTATGGGGTTCCTTTTTTCTGTGAACTGGTGTGTCCTGCAGGAACCTTGGAAGCGGGCATTCCCCTGGTGATAGCGAACCAGGCCCTGCGGGACCTCATAGGGGGCCTCTTTTTATGGAAGTTAGCCCTCCTTATCAGTATCCTTGCCCTTTCGGTAGGCTTATTCCGGTTTTTCTGCCGCTTTCTCTGTCCTTTGGGCGCGATATACGGCCTTTTTAACCGGTATGCCCTGCTGGGCATAACGCTTGATGAGGCAGCCTGTACCCATTGCGGGACCTGTGCGAAAAAGTGTAAAATGGATACCGGTATGGTTAATGATCGGGAATGTATCCGCTGTGGTGCATGTGTACAGGATTGCCCGGCACGGGCAATTACCTATACTATTTCAGAAAAGGGAGAAGGAGAGCTAAGTGAGCTATAAAAAAAGCTTATGTACGGGTATCATGCTGCTTTTGAGCGCAGCCCTTTCGGTTCAGGGAGCGGAATTGGCGGTGGGTAAAGCAGCTCCGGATTTTACCTTTACCTCGGCTGAGGGTAAACCCATGAGCTTGTCCTCTTACCGGGGAAAGCCTGTGGCCTTGCATTTCTGGGCCACCTGGTGCGGTCCTTGCATCCGGGAACTGCCCCTTATTTCCGCGCTTACCACCACCAAGAACCAGGATCTTACGGTGCTGGCGGTAAATTGCGCGGAGACGGCAGGGGATGTTGCTGATTTTCTGGGACGCACCAAGGTTACCCTTAATGTGGTGATGGACCAGGATTACCGGATTTCTCAGCTCTACCGTATAAACGCCATCCCCCAGACCTATCTCATTGACGAGGCAGGGATTATCCAGTCGATCCGAATCGGCGCATATAGTCGGGCGGAACTTAATCGAGATGTTTCTGCCCTGCTGAGGAGATAAGTAATATGAGTTCCGCCAAAATAAAAAAGATCTACCCCACTCCGCAATCACACGAATAATTCGTGAACATGAGCGTTCATTCCCAGACCCATTCACGTTATTGCGGTTTTTTTATCCACAAAACCGCAGCCTTTGAAAAGCCGCTGCTTTAAGGCCGTTTTTTCTGACTAAAAAGCGGGGCAAAATACTTTTCCATGGTCACCCGTTTTACGAGTTGTTTCAGAATAATCCGGTACAGCATAAAGGATAGGGCAATGGAACCTATGAAGATCAGAGGAAGCCCCCAAGCTTGGACGGTCTCAGGAAGCAGGGGCACAAGAAACCGGGCATATAAGAAGAGCAGCACGATAAAACACAGGACCATAACCAATACATTAAGGACCGTTGCTCCCAGGATAAAAAGCAGGGTATTCGTTTTTTTACTCAATGAGCGGCCTCCTTGTTAGATGGTTTCATCTGAACTGATCTTGGGCTTATGAGGCTGGATATCACGAGGATAATACCACAAACTACCACACTGGCATCGGCAATATTAAAGGTCGGCCACCGCTCCATCCCGAGGATTCCATAGAATTTAACGCTGATAAAATCTACTACCCCATCAGGCCGGAAGATCCGATCCAGGATATTGCCGATTCCTCCTCCCAGGATCCCCGCGAAAAGCCAGCGCTGGAAACGGGAAAATTCCTTGGACATAACGTAATACCCCAACAAAAAACCCAACACGATAATGGGAAGTACGATGAACAACAGGGGCCGTAGGGAATCCGGCAGATTATGGCCCAGACTAAAAGCAATGGCCTTATTACGTACATGGATGATCCAAAGGAGGTCGTTACCGAATACGTCTAGGATCCGACTGTTGGACCAGTGTTTAACAATAAATCCCTTAACCAGTTGATCTAAAAGAATGATAACCCCGCTCAGCAAGAAAGGCACAACCTTGGCTTTGGCGTTATGAAGGATCACGTCTACTTCTCCTCTTATAACCCGGTAGGAAGGTCAATAAATTCAGTATCGATATGCAGTTGCAAGGCGCACTGTTCCATGATTTTCCGAACCCCCCACACTTCGGTAGCATAATGCCCCCCGGCAATCAGGTTGAGCTGCCCTTCCAAGGCATCATGATACACTTGATGGGAATGTTCTCCGGTAACAAACAGATCAAGCCCCTCGGCAATCGCCTGGAGGGTTTCTTTTGCAGCCCCTCCGGAGATCACTCCGCAGGTTTGACTCTGCTCTTTTCCAAAGGGATACACTCCCAGGGGCGGTCTATCCATGAAACTGATCCGGTGTACTGCTTCTTCAATGGTCAAAGCGGACTTGAGGGTACCTTTATACCCTATTTTGCGGCCATGATACCAGCCGAAAGGCTCAGGGTTTACCATCCCTAACCGTTCTGCCAAGACCCCATTATTTCCCCATTGGGGGTGTTCGTCCAGCGGCAGATGTACCGCATAGAGGGCGAGATTGTGGTCCCCAAGGAACTGTATACGGGCTCTCAGGGGCCCCTGGATCCGCAGCGGCGCGCCCCAGAAAAGCCCATGATGGACAAAAAGCATCCCTGCCCCGGCTGCGGCGGCTCGTTTAAAGGTTTCCAGGCATGCATCCACGGCAAAGGCGATTTTTCCCAGTTCTGATCCGTCATTATCCACCTGGATCCCGTTCAAGGAAACGTCTATATTGCTGAATCCCTCAATATCCAGGAGGCTCCTGAAAAAAGCATCTAATGTGCTCGTGGTCATGGAAGTACTCATGGAGACAGTATATACCCAAAATCAGGTAAATTCCAAGCCCTGCCGGTTTCAAAATGAATGGTTCCTCCCAGCCCTTTACGCCGGGATAAGGCCGCCGGGGCGCTAAAGGGATCCGGGGGAGCGTTTTCTAAAAGCAGGCTGGCAAAATTGGTCATGATCGACGCGGTCCCTTCGATAAAGGTGTCATATTTCCATTGGGTCTGCTTATTCCCTGATAGGCACGCTGAGTACAGAGGATACTTGGCAGGACAATCAGAATAATCTAGCGGGCCTGCGCCATCTACCGCAGCCAAGACCACCGGAGTATCGGTTTGTAATATCTGGAGCAGCGGTCCATACCGGCGATTCCGCTGCTCAGGGTCGTTTATCCTATCGGAGGCCATAAACAAGGTGGGAATCTGAGGCCGAATCAGGGCCTTGACCTGCCCCGGCTCATCAAACTGATAGACCGACCACAGGGGGCTCTCCACGATGATGAGGCCTTTCACCTCAGGATGGGCCGCCCGCCATTCTGGGGAAGCGCTGAGCAGGGCCAAAGCGGATCCTCCGGCATCATAGCCAGCCAAAAAAAGGGTGTTCCGTTCCGCCCCAGATTCCGGGAAATCCCGATGCAGATCCTGCTTGATATAGGCAAGCAGAAAACGTATATCCTCTACCCGGCCAGCTTCCAGAGCCTGACCCCAGCGATTCGCCGCTTTTGCGGCGTTTCCCTGGGCAAAAGCCTGGAGGATCCGGAACTGCTCCGGCAAAGAAGGGCTGTATCGTTTCCCATCAGATCCCCAGGCCGGGAAATCAAAGCCTTTCCGGGAAAAACTTAAAACCGTAAACCCCTGATCCCGGAGCTGCCCACCTACCTGATCCACCATGCCTACCGAACCAAATACCGGAGGAACCAGGAGCATAAGGGGCCGTACCGGTGCAGCCGGGGTATCGGGATCCACCGGGCCATAGAGCCGCAGGAATAGCGCCGCATTCCGCGCTTCATCCTGGATCGTGCGGGTCTCCACCCCGGGAAGAATCAAACGGGTATCTTTTCGGGGGGAGAAATACAGGGCCACTAGAGCGGTGAGCAGCAGCACCCCGAGATATACCGGGATAAAGCCCTGGCGGGGAGGCGTATCCCGGTCCCACCAGCCCAGGTGATCCAGCAATACCGGGACATGACGGATCGTAAGGAACACCGTCCACAGGAGCAGGGGAACACACTCAGGCCGAAATCCATAGGCAGGAAACAGGCCTACGCCTATAGCCAAAGCCATTAGGGGGAACCAGACTAAGCCGTCCTGGGACTGTAAGCCCCTGATATAGGGCCGGAGCGCCGGCAGTACCAGGAACAAGACCAGCAGCACTTCAGGAATGCGTATATTTTCCTGCATAAACCCGTTCCTTTAGCCAGAGCGGTTGGAAGCAGTACGGAAGCTTAATCCTTCTCCTTGAGTGTCCGCGATAAGGGTATCTCCTTCCTTTATTTTTCCCGCAATAATAGCCTTGGCCAGAGGATTTTCCAGTTCATTCTGAATGACCCGTTTCAAAGGCCGGGCCCCAAAGAGGGGATCATAACCCCGTTCCGCTAAAAGGTCCTTGGCCCCTTGAGTAAGGGTCAGGCCTATCTTCCGTTCCGCGAGCCCTTCATTCAGGCGCTTGAGCTGGATCCCCAGGATGCTGCGGATCTCCTCTTTGCCTAAGCGCTTAAAGATCACCTGTTCGTCAATACGGTTGAGGAATTCCGGCCTGAAACGTTGCTTTAAAAGTTCGCTTACCGCCCCTTCAATATCCTTATGCTGTTTTGCTTCCAGGATCAACTCTGATCCTAAGTTGCTGGTCATGATAATGATCACGTTCTTGAAGTCCACTACCCGGCCCTGACCGTCGGTAAGCCGCCCGTCGTCCAGGAGCTGGAGAAACAGGTTGAATACCTCAGGATGGGCCTTTTCAATTTCATCGAAGAGGATCACGCTGTAGGGCCGCCGCCGGACTGCCTCGGTGAGCTGTCCCCCCTGTTCATACCCCACATACCCCGGCGGCGCACCAATGAGGCGGCTCACTGCGTGTTTCTCCCCGTATTCGCTCATATCGATCCGGGTGAGGGCCTTCTCATCGTTAAAGAGAAAATCCGCCAAGGTTTTGGCCAGCTCGGTTTTGCCCACTCCTGTAGGACCGAGAAACAAAAACGAACCCAGGGGACGGCTTGCATCGGAAAGCCCCGCCTTGTTCCGCCGGATGGCATCTGCTACGGCGGCTACGGCCGCTTCTTGGCCGACCACTCGGGCGGCCAAGACCTTTTCCAAATCAAGGTATTTCTGTAATTC
>JAITJS010000070.1 GCA_031278815.1 Treponema sp. | reverse complement strand
AATATTCGCTCATCTAGGGCAACCGGGATTAAGAGGTACTCCTGGGCATACGCCGTAGAGCCTATGGTCTTTTTCAACTTTGCAAGCCGGGATGTGGGGAACCATGCTTTCCACGTCGGCTTTCCCCGCTCCTCTGCCGGATACTTATAGGTCTTCACCGGGTGTACTTCATCAGTTCCTTTCTCCAGGGTACAAGCCACACATTGCGTATTAAGGGGAGTAGCCACGAGCACCGCTGAATAATCCACCCCAAGGGCAGGTATCAAATCTTGCATCACCCAATCTACGGTGGAGCGTACAAACTTCCGGCTGCGGGCACGCTGGCGGCTTTGGATGTCGTCCATCCGCACGTAATCAGGACGATTAGGGCCGTGAACAAAGCCACGGGGGTCTTGCCCGATAGAGATGGAGCGCACCAAAATGGTCTTACCCCCAGAACTGGGGACATCTACCTCAAACTGTCTCAAAGACTGCTTATGATCCTGAACAAACTCCCCAAAATCGTTTTTAAGCCGCTGATTATACATCAGTTCTATTAAGATTCGTCCGGTAAAAGCTGCGCTCTTCTCCTCGGTATAACTAGAAAAAATCATAAAGTTCCGCTTGCCATAAGCAATTTCATGGATGGGGTCAAGGAGGGTAAAGAAGGTAGATTTACCGCAGCCCCGGAATGCCATAAGCAGTACCGGCTCATTTTCTATGAGCCGTATCTTTTCCCATTCGCCGTGGAACTTTGCGGATGCAGCGGGAACATACTCGGGGAAATAAGTACGAGAAAACTCAGCGATACTATGCTCGCATCGTTTTTTTCGTTCCACTTTTGCTTTATCAGAATTATCCAAAAACAGGGGGCGACTGAGTATCTCTTCTTTCAGTTCGTTCCATGCCAGTCATTTCCGAATGATGAGGCGGCGATGAAGTTGATTTTCATGGGCTTGAAAAATATTTCCAAAAAATGGACCATGCCGATACGGGATTGGGGGGCAGCCCTCAATCAATTCGCAATCATTTATGGGGAAGACAGGGTCCCCCTATGATTTACCGTTTACACAAAAAAATTTACAAGTCCTTGCTTATGCCTTTATTGCTTTCCGTAAGGCTAATATTATTTAGGGATAATCTCTAAGCCTCTACCCGCCTCTTTCCATCCGCTCTCATCTATGTAGTGGAACCCCGTTAGAACGTCGCAGCATCCGCCCAAGGCCCTGGATGTGGGGGTCTTTGCTGATGAGTAAGAGCAGCATCCCCAAAAGCCCATACCCTAGGCCGGTAAGGAGGAGGGGAACCCCATATTCCAGCAGCTTACCCCGGCCTGCACCCCACGCAGACAGCCGGGGATTCACCCACAGCACCGGCAGCACCGCTATACCCGAAAGGAGGAGGAGCTTCAGGGTATACCCCAAAGCAGACGCCAGAATCCTGCCCAAGGCAATCCAAGGCTTACCCTTGAGGAACCACAGGAGTAACCCCGTATTTACCCCACTGGCCAGGCTCAGGGCCAGGGCGATCCCTGCGCCTCCCATAGGACCTACCAGCAGTGCGGCTAAGAGGATATTTACCCCAAAAGAACTGATTCCTGCCAGGGTAGGAGCCTTAGCATCGCTTTGGGCATAAAAGGCCGGCGCCAGAATACGGTTGAGGGCGATGAAAAACAGGCCGGGTATGTGGAAGGTAAAGGCCGCCAGGGTCAAATCCACCGAATCATCCCCAAAACGCCGGTTACGAAAGAGGAGTTGTATCACATTCCTCCCCTGGGCCAAGGAGAAAAAAGTGATCGGGATGGTGATGAGCGCGATGATCCGCATCGCCGCGCCGAGCCGTTCCTGGTACAAGTCCCAGCGCCCTGATTTGGCGTGCTCTGCCAAGTCCGGCAGCAGTACCGTTCCCATGGAAACGGCAAAGACCCCCAGGATCAGTTCCTGGAGCCGGAGGGAATACTGGAGACTGGATACCACCCCTTCCCCGGCATTTCCCGCCAAGGCAGTGGAGACGAGGTCGTTGATCTGATACGCGGCCATACCGATAATGGTAGGTCCTATCAAACGGAGTACCTTTTGCATCCCGGGGTTTTGAAACGCCCTTGTAAGACCAATAACCGAGAACCGATACCCTTTTTGGAGGACAAAGGGCCACTGAATCGCCGCTTCCATACATCCCCCCAACAGGATCCCCAAGGCCAGGGCCCGGGCGGGATTGGCGGTAAAGGGGCTCAAGGCAAAGGCGCAGATAATCGTAAGCAGATTCAGCACGATGGGAGCCAGCGCAGAAGGGGTAAAACTATAAAGGCTATTGAGGATCCCCTGCAACAATGCCGCTACCGAGACAAAGGCCAAGAAGGGGAACATCAGTCGGGTCAAGAAACCGGTTTCATCCACGTCCATACCGAAAAAGGGGATGATCCAGGGGGTAAGGAGTATCCCGATCAGCACCGCGAGACTTACCAAACAGATCAGTACCGTAAACACGCTGGAGAGGAATTCCCTGGTCTTGACCTGGTCCTGTTTTAGGAGGTATTCCTTGAAGGTGGGAATAAACGCCACCGAGATGGACCCTTCGGCAAAGAGCCGGCGAAACAGGTTCGGAATTAAGAAGGCCACCGAAAAGGCATCCGAGAGCGCGCTGGTCCCCAAGAGGCTGGCCTTAACCATTTCCCGCAGGAGCCCCAGGACTCGGGAAATCAAGGTAAGCAAGGATAAGGTTGAACCATGCCGCAGTAAAGCACGGGCAGAACGAGCCATGACGTATAGCGTACCAGAACCGCCTGAGGCTTTAAAGCCCCGGTATGGCAGTAGTGGTTTGGAATCGAAGCGCCCCTTGCCTCTAGTCAGCGATGGTCTGGACACCATTCCAGGGGGTGTGGGGGATTCTCGGCCCCCATAGAGCGCTTCAACGTGAGGATTCTACCTCCCCTTTCCTCCAGGCAGCACGAATGGGCCTAAGCGTGGTCTCACTTACCAGGGCAGGATCATCGACGCCCACCGGGAGTTCCCGGCCTACTTCCATCTCTACTTCCTCTTCTTCATAGGCTGCTATGGGCGGCGGGTCTGTGGCGGCTTTGGCAGCATCCTCGTTTTCAAGGCGCACCGATATGACCTTGGTGATCCCCGACTCTTCCATAGTTACCCCCAAGAGGGTTCCTGCGCCGATGACGGTCTTTTTGTTATGGGTGATGATGATAAACTGGCTGGCAGCGCCGAATTCCCGCAGCACTTGGACGAAGCGGCTCACATTCGCCTCGTCCAGGGCTGCGTCGATTTCATCCAGCAGGCAGAATGGAGAGGGCTTTACCATGTAAGTGGCAAAGAGGAGGGCCACCGCGGTCATGGAACGTTCCCCACCGGAAAGGAGATTGATATTTTCCAATTTCTTCCCCGGAGGCTGAGCGTAGATTTCAATCCCCGATTCCAGGACGTGGTTGGGATCCGAAAGCCGCAGCTCTGCCCGGCCTCCGCCGAAAAGTCGGCGAAACATATTGTGAAAATTCTTTTTGATCTTGTTATAGGTCGAAAGGAAAAGCGCTGAGGATTCTGCCCGGATCTCGGCGGTGATATTTGCCAGATCCTCTCGAGCCTTGGCAAGGTCCGCAAGCTGGTTTGAGAGAAAATCGTACCGTTCCTTGGTTTCGGCAAATTCCTCAGGCGCCATGAGGTTCACCTGCCCCAGATCTTTGAGGCTCCCTTTAGCAGTAGCGAGGTTTTCCCGCAGTTCCCTGGCAGGAGCAGTGATGGTAAAGATCCGCTCTTCGAATTCCATGAGGTCCCGGGAATGGGTTTCCCGGAAATTGTCCTGAATGTTCTTAATCTCCGTTTCAGACTGAACCAGTTCAAGGTGTATCTTTTCCAGGCTTTCTTGGACCTTACCGAGGGCTACCATTCCCTTCTTTATAGCTGCCTGTTTACCCGCCACATCACCGTTCCGCTGTTGTATAGTTTGCTCCACCTGCTCCAGTTCCACGGTCAGTTGCTTCCCTTTCCGTTCAATATCCGCAAGTTCCTGCTCCGTATCAGTGATCCGCTCATGGATTTCTTCGTACCGCTTGCGATCCAGAAATAACTCATCCCGTACGGTCTTGAGTAGCGCTTCTTGGCCGGAAAGTTCCCTCCGTATCAGTTTAGCCTGTTCCGCTGCGGATTGGGCTTGAGTAGCCATCCTGACCCGGTTCACCCGCAGCTCCTCCAAAGTCGCCCGGTATTGGTCAATCTTGCCGCTCAAACCCTGGGTATCCTGACGAAGGGCGGCTATCTGTTCCCGCCACTGTTCCACCCCTTCTTTAGCCCCCCGGATCTTGGCGTCCATGGCTCGTTTCCGGGTGATGATCCCTTCGGGGGCAAGGAATTCATCAATAAACGAGGGAGTGCTCTTTCGATAGGCTTCAAAGAGGCCCAGGGCCTCGACCGCGTGGCCTGCAGCCTCCCCCAAGACCACGGCAAGTCCCTGGGCAATTCCTTTGAGTTCTTCCGCAGAAAGCAGCCCCTCTCCCGTGATGGCCCGATCTGCTGCTGTCTCCAGATCCTGCAGCAGGGCTGCTCTGCCTGCCAACAGAGTCTTGAGGACCCCTAATGTTTCGGTCAAACGGGCTTCGGTGTTCCGCCGTTCTGCCGCAGAATACCCCGCCTCTTTAAGGCCCGCATCCAAGGCAGAGACAATATCGTCGGTAATGGTTTCCAGGTCTTGCTCGTGCCGGGTCCGCTCTTGTTCAAGAGCGCGGATTGTTTCCTCCGCTTTTCGTACCGAAGCCTCGTTATCTCCGATCCGAGAAGCGGTAAGCAGTATGTTCCCCTCAAATGAAGCGATGTTCTCGGCTATATCCTCAAGCTGCTTGCGAAGGGCCTGGACCGTACCGTCCTGTTCCGCTGCATCTTCGACCAGTTCCTCGATCTTGTTGCTCATGGTCCGTTCCCGGCCTTCATTCTGGGCACGTTTGGCCTGGATCTCCTGTAACTGCTCGGTAAGGAGCTTAGCTTCCTTTTCCCGGGCGTTCTTCTCTATAGCAAGGCCGTAGATGTTCTTCTGATACTCGTCCAGTTGTTTTTCCAGGGAGTTCACCAGATCCATGTTTTCTTCCAGGGACTTGTTCACCCCGTCCAGTTCCGCGCGTAGGGCATCCCGTTCTGCGGTTTGTTGTTTGAGGTCCTCGGTACGGGCGTCCCGGTCATATTTGAACTGCTTGAGACGGAGCAATTGAATATCCAGTTCAAAGTGAAATATCTGGTCTTTCAAGGAACGGAATTGCAAGGTTTTATCGGATTGGACCTTGAGACTCTCGTAGGCCCGTTTCACCTCTCCCAAAATCCCCTCCACTTGGCGCATGTTTTCTTCGGTTTTGGCGAGTTTTCGCTCTGATTCCTGGGTTTTTATCTTGAACTTAGTGACTCCTGCGGCTTCTTCAAACAAATAACGCCGTTCATCAGGCTTAGAGGACAGAATTTGGTCGATTTTACCCTGTTCCATAACGGAATAGGCGGCTTTACCCACGCCGGTATCCCAAAAAAGCTCCCGTACTTCCTTGAGTTTCACCTGGCTTGAGTTGATATAGTATTCGCTTTCACCGGACCGGTAGAGCCGCCGCTTGATCTGTACCTCCGGCATATCCAGGGGCAGGAGCCCTCCGTCATTGGCCAAGGTCAGGGTTACTTCTGCCACACTCAGGGCCTTTCGGTTTTCAGTACCGTTAAAGATAACATCCTCCATCTTCTCTGCCCGCATGGCCCGGGAGGCTTGCTCTCCTAGGGCCCACTTCACCGCGTCCACCACATTGGACTTCCCGCAGCCGTTGGGCCCCAAGAGGGCGGTGATCCCGTCGGCAAATTCCACGCGGGTCCGGTCGGCAAATGATTTAAAACCAAAGATGTCAAGATTTTTTAGGAACAAGGGTAAACTCCGTCTGGGTCAACAGTCCGCAAGGGTTGTTTTTTCTCAATATACTCCTACTATAGCACCACCCCCCAGCAGGTTTAAACCCCCCGGTTTAATGCCCATAGGGGGACCGGTACGGCTTGTTCCGCAGGAATGGCCCCCTGACGAGAGGGCCTTCAGGTGGAGGGAACTAAAAAAGCAGTACCTTTTTGGGTTCCGGCGGCCAAGGCTTCCAAGGATCGAGGCCGTCCCCCGTGGGCGAGGATCATGGGGATCCCGTAGGAGACCACCTGCGCTGCAGCATCCAGCTTGGTGGCAATGCCTCCGGTGCCGAAGGGGTTAGTTCCTCCCATGCTGATCTGGGAACGAATAGCCGGGATGTCCCAGACCTCAGGGACCAGTTCTGCCGTAGGGTCTTCCTTGGGGTTTTTGTGGTAAAGTCCATCAATATCGCTAAACAGGAGCAGCAGGTCCGCACTCCACAGTATCGCAGACTGGGAGGCCAGGGTGTCGTTATCACCGATCTTTATTTCCTCCACACTCACCGTATCATTTTCGTTGATGATGGGGATGATCCCTTCATCAACCAAGGTGAAGAGGGTGTTTCGCATGTTCAGGGTACGGATGGAATCACCGAAATCATCCCGGGTGAGGAGGATCTGGGCGATATGCAGGCGGTGCGGTGCGAAGGCTCTGCCCCAAGCCGCCATGAGTTCCACCTGCCCTACCGCGCACAGGGCCTGCTTGTAATGGATGTCCTGTTTACGAGCCCACTTTCCCAGGGTTGAAAGCCCGGCAACCTGGGCACCGGAAGAAACCATAAGGATCTGCTTCCCTGCTTTGATGAGGGCCGCGCTCTGGTCGGCGAATTCTTCAAGAAAGTGGGTGTTGATCCTGCCGTCTTGGTTTGCCAGGGTATTGGAACCGATCTTGATGAGGATCTTGCGGGCATCCGCGATAAGCCTAGGGATCATAGTATCATACCCGTATTTGACCTGAACCTAGTATCCGGTACTGTATGGTGGTGAGGGCTTCAAGACCCATAGGGCCGCGGGCATGGAACTTCTGGGTGCTGATCCCCAGTTCTGCTCCAAATCCAAAGACCCCTCCATCGGTGAAGCGGGTGGAAGCGTTGGTGTATACACAGGCCGCATCTATCCGGCGACTGAAGGCTTCTGCGGCCTTGATATCATTGGTGAGGATTGCTTCGGAATGGTTAGTCCCATAGCGGTTGATGAAGACTATGGCTTCCTCGAGGGTATCCACGGTCTTAACCGCCAGAATGTAATCGAGGAATTCCGTCTCCCAGTCCTCCATGACCGCGTCTTTCAGGACTAAACCCGGCGGCGGCGTGCCGATAGCCCTCTTGGAAGGCCCATCGCAGCGGAGCTCCACCTTTCCTGCAAGCTGTTTAGCCAGCAGGGGCATGACAGCGGCCCCGGCATCCCGGTGGACCACCAGGGTTTCTACGGCATTACAGGCCCCAGGCTTCTGCGTTTTGGCGTTTTCAATAATAGCTACCGCATTGGGTATGTCTGCGCTGGGATCCACGTAGATGTGGCAATTTCCTTCCCCGGTCTCAATCACCGGAATCCGGGCATGGCTGACCACTCGGTGAATGAGTTCCTTGCCTCCTCGAGGAATGACCAGGTCTATCTTGCCCCGGGCATGGAGTATTTCCGCTACCTCATCCCGACTGCCTGAATCCGCCAGGGCGACTGCATCGGGTATCCCTCCTCCGGCTTCCAGGCCCTGTTTGATTGCCCCTACCAAGGCGCGATTCGATTCCAACGCGGAAGAAGATCCTCGCAGGAGTATGGCACAACCCGCTTTATAGGCAAGGCTAAAGGCATCAACCGTTACATTGGGCCGGGATTCGTAGATGATAGCCACCACTCCCAGGGCTACGGTTCGCTGCTCCACCACAAGGCCGTTGGGCAAGGTCCAGCCCGCTCGCACCTTGCCGATAGGGTCATCTTGACGGATTACCGTGGCAATCCCCTGGAGGATCCCATCTATCCTGGTCTGGTCCAGGGATAAACGGTCGATGAGGGCTTCTTTCATCCCTGCTTTCCGGGCTTTGAGGATATCCGCTTCATTGGCCTTGCATAGCGGGCCTCGGCTTGCATCAATGGCATCCATCACCGCCTGCAAGGCTTTATCCTTAGCATACCTGTTTTCCAGGGCCACGCGGGTTTGAGCTGTTCTGAGCGTATCGAACAGGGGGTCTAAAGAATACATGCTCCACTCCTCCGTATATTTTGGTTGGGCTAGGTTGTAACCATGAGCGGTCCCTACCCCTGGTAACAAAACTATGCTAGCATACAAGACATGAGAAAAAAAGAGCACCTGAAACGCCTGGTGTTTGGGTTCAGTATGCTTATCCTTTGCTGCCTTAGTGCCTGTGCAAGCCGGCAGCCGGCGTTCATAGCAGAAACGCCCCCTGTGGGAAGCCCTCCGTCCCGTCCGGTCCCGGAACAACCCTTGGTCCTTGAAAGGGTGGTACAACGGGTTAAGCAGGATAGCCCCAACATCAAAAAATATATCTTCCAGGAAGGGGATACGATTCTGGTTAAATCCGACATAGGACCAGAGGATCTACCGGCGTTAGAGGTGAATACCCGCTTTGAGGTGGACTATGATTTACACCATGCCCAGCAGGTGGATGCTGCTCATTTTTCGGTGGCTTTTTCCGTGAAGGAGCAAGCCACCGGTAGTATACAGCAGGATCGGCTCTTATGGCATATTCAGGAGGATGCTGCAGGGCTGCTCTTGGCCTTTGATGATAATTACCAGGATGCCTGGGAACGTCATCTTGAGGTATTTGACCGGTACGGGGCAAAGGTTACTTTTTTCATACAGGGAGACCTCTGTTCCTTTTGTTTCACCGCCCTCAGCAGGGGCCACGATGTGGGGTATCATACCCAAAACCACCTCAACCTGACCAAGGTGTCCCGGGAGGTATTTTTTGCAGAGACCCTGTCTGGGCTTGATACCTTCAGGAATGCGGGGATCCCCTTGAGCGCTTTTGCCTACCCCTACGGGCTTTGGGAACCGTGGATGCATGAGGAACTGGCTCAATCTTTTAGGATTCTGCGGGGGTACGGGGTTACCTTCCGGGTTTACGATGGAGAAACTATCCGAAAAGGGTATGTTTCCTCCAAGGCGCTGGACAATATTCTCTATAAACAAGATGCGGACTTCGAGGCGATTATTACGGTTATGCTGCGAACCCTCAAATTTATCGGAGGAGAACAGATTCTGCCTTTGACCACCCATGATATTTCCGACACTGCGGATTGGGGTATTACACCACATCGCCTGAAATACCTATTACAAACCGCTCAAGACCTGCATTTACGGTTTTACCGGTACCAGGACTTTTAGGGACGACCTATCCATGAGGAGAGTTTGAAGGGCCTTGCGCCGTTCTGGTCTTGCCTTCATGGTTAGCCAGGGATCTCCCGTTTTTTCTATGGATTTATCCTTAATCTGAGATAGGAATATTTGACAATCCTCTGGAGACTTCCTACATTTAAGGGTAATTACGTATGAAAACAACCTTACTACATTCTTGGCATGAAGCGGCGGGGGCCCGATTTGCCCTGTTCGCAGGTTTTGATATGCCTATTCAATACCCTACCGGCGCGGTGGAAGAGCATCGGCTTTGTCGCCGTTCAGTAGGCTTGTTTGATATTGATCACATGGGTCAGGTGGTTATATCAGGCAAAGGATCCGGGGAAGCCCTGTCCAAGCTCGTGTCCGCTGCTATCCTGGACATGAAACCTCAGGAAGCCCGGTACGCTCTGTTGCTCAATGAAGCAGGAGGCGTTATTGACGACCTGTTCATATACCGTGCCGATTCTACCGGTAGTTCCGGGGATAGATGGATGGTCGTGGTCAATGCGGGGAACCGGGAAACCGATGTGGCCTACTTCCAAGATCAGTTCCCCCGTGGGGTTTCGATTGAGGATATTTCCGCGGAAACCTACATGATTGCAGTCCAGGGTCCTCGGGCAGTGGAACTGCTGGATACGCTTAGCGGCAAGGCGGTTTCGGCATTCCCCCGGGCCCATATACAAGCCACAGTTATCAATGGAATAGCCGTGCTCATCGGACGGACCGGCTATACCGGTGAAGATGGAGTAGAGCTCTTCTATGACTCAGGCAAGGCCACGGAGCTCTGGGAGTATCTGTTTCTTCGTGCAAAGGCTGCAGGGATCGAGGCGGGCCCGGTGGGTTTAGCTGCCCGGGATTCCCTGAGATTCGAAGCGGGGATGCCCCTCCACGGTCATGAAATATCCCCTATCATTACACCCCTGGAGGCGGGCCTTTCTTGGGCCTGCGATTTCACGAAGCCCTTTATGGGTAAAGAAGCCCTCTTAGCCCAAAAAGCAGCGGGGCTTACCCGTAAGCTTCTCACCCTCAACCTTACCGGCGGGGTTCCCCGGGAAGGGTATCCGGTTTTGAACAGGGAAGGAGAGGAAATAGGTTGCTGTGTAGCGGGAATGTTCTGTCCCAGTACGGGGACCTATTCAGCCAATGCTTTGGTATCCCCTGCATACGCTCAGGCAGGTACGAAGCTCCAGGTACGCATTCGAGGAAATCCAAAAGACGCCGTGGTAGTACCCCGGCCCTTATATACACCGGTTTATAAACGTAACAAAGGAGCGTGTCAATGAAACTGGATACTCATG
Source organism: Treponema sp. (assembly GCA_031278815.1). GTDB lineage: Bacteria > Spirochaetota > Spirochaetia > Treponematales > Breznakiellaceae > JAIRLU01. The sequence goes on along the minus strand of JAITJS010000070.1, from coordinate 24,814 downwards.
CCCGGTATGCACCATCCCATGAATGGGTTCGCCCAGAAGAAGAGGATGTTTTCATCCTAGGGATTTCGGATCATGCCCAGCATAGCCTGGGGGATATTGTATTTGTGGACCTTCCCTCCATAGGGGCGCACTTCAGCGCCAAGGCTAGTTTTGGGGTCATCGAATCCGTCAAAGCTGCCAGTGATGTCTACCTTCCCTTAGAAGGTATCATTGTCGAGATCAACGAAGCGCTTTCGGATCATCCAGAACAGATCAACCAAGACTGTTACGGCGAGGGCTGGCTCGTGCGCTTTAAGGCGGATAATCCCGGTGCATGGGACGAACTGTTAAGCCCCGAAGCATACGAAGCCCAGGTGGGAACGGAAGAGTAATATGCCTTTTATCCCCGTTACCCCTGCGCAGCAGGAAGCCATGTTCCGCGTCCTGGGGATTACCGCCATAGAAGACTTGTTCCGGGAACTGCCCGAAGGGTTGCGTTTCCCAGAACTCTCCCTGGACGAGGGCGTAAGTGAACTGGAAGTGATCCGGGAGCTTTCCGCGCTGGCCGAGCAGAACACCCCTGCCGATACATACCGCTGGTTCCTCGGCGCCGGCGCCTATGATCACTTTATACCCGCCGCAGTGGGGGCCCTTGCGTCCCGGGGTGAATTTACCACTGCCTACACCCCCTACCAGAGCGAAGTAAGCCAAGGGACCTTGCAAAGCATCTTTGAGTACCAGAGTATGATTGCAGAGCTTACCGGTATGGAGGTGGTGAATGCTGGCCATTATGACGGCGCCACTGCCCTCGCTGAAGGGGTGCTTATGGCGCTTAAACACAACGAAGCCAGGAACCGGGTCCTTTTGCCCGCAGGGCTCCACCCTGAATACCGGGCGGTCCTGGATACCTATCTGGGGGCTTTTGAGCCGGCGATTGAAACCTATACCGGTTCCCCAGCAGCGGCAGCATCTGCCAGTGCTTCCCATGACCTTGCGTGCCTGGTTTCTTGTTATCCTGATTTCTTCGGCTACATCCCCGATCTGGAGGGGGCAGCGCAAGCGATCCATACCCAGGGCGCGCTCTTCATCGTTCAGGGAGATCCCATCATGTTGGGGTTGTTCAAGAGTCCCGGCAGCTTCGGTGCGGATTTGGTTACTGCCGAAGGACAGAGCCTAGGTAATGAACTCAACTACGGAGGGCCTTTTCTGGGGATCATGGCCGCTTCTCGTGAGCTTATGCGCCGTATTCCGGGCCGTATTGTGGGTGAAGCCAGGGACCATGAGGGAAGGCAGGGCTATGTGCTTACCCTCTCTGCCCGGGAGCAGCATATACGCCGGGAAAAGGCGGTTTCCAATATCTGTTCTAACCAAGGACTGGCCATGCTTCGGGCATGTATATACCTGGCCTTGACCGGGAAACAGGGGCTCAAGACCATCGGGGAACTCTGTTGGCATAAGAGCCACTATGCCGCAGCGCAGATCGCCGCGCTCCAAGGGTTTCAGGTGGCAGAAGGCATCTTTTTTAAAGAATTTCTCGTTACCTTACCGGGAAACGCTGAAGAAGCCGCAGAAAGACTCTTCCAAAACCGTATTGTTCCGGGTCTCCCCCTGTCTCGTTATTATCCAGAGCGGCCCAAGGAACTTCTGGTATGTGTCACGGAAAAAAATACCCGAGCGGATATCGATGCCTTGGTCCGCGGTCTTAAGGAGCTATACCGATGAAACCCCTCTTTTCGCAAGAAACCCCCACGCTCTTTGCCTTGAGCGTGCCCGGCAGGAGCGCCCTGGCCCTGCCCAAGCTGGATATCCCTGAAACCCCGCTTCCCCACTCCCTGCTCCGGGAGGAATTGTCCCTTCCTGAACTGGACGAAGTATCGGTGGTGCGCCATTTTACCCAGCTTTCCCAGAAAAATTACTCCATAGACGGCCAATGCTATCCCTTGGGTTCCTGTACCATGAAGTACAACCCCAAGGTGAACGAAGAGGCGGCCCAGCTTCGGGGCTTTACCCGTGCCCATCCCTTGCTGCCGCTCTCTCAAGCCCAGGGCGCTCTAAAGCTCATGTACCAAGTCCAGGAGGCGCTTAAGAACCTGACCGGTTTTACCGGCTTTTCACTCCAGCCAGCTGCAGGCGCCCAAGGGGAACTGGCAGGGGTGCTCATGATCCGGGCCTACCACCGGGATAGGGGCGCTATTCAACGGAAACGGATCTTGGTGCCTGATTCTGCCCACGGAACCAACCCCGCTACCTGTACTATGGCAGGGTTCACGGTGGAAACCATACCCTCAGACCCGCAAGGGGCAGTGTATCTGGAGGCCCTTAAAGCCGCCTGTGCAGGGAAAAACGCCGAGACCCTGGCAGGGCTTATGATCACCAACCCCGGAACCCTGGGGCTTTTTGAGCCTGCGATTCAGGAGATACTTCGGATTATCCATGATGCCGGGGGCTTGGTCTATGGAGACGGGGCTAATTTCAATGCGCTCATGGGGATCATCAAACCTGCGGATCTGGACTTCGATGTGATGCACCTTAATCTGCACAAGAGCTTCTCCACCCCCCACGGCGGCGGCGGTCCTGGTGCAGGGGCCGTGGGAGCAGGTCCCCGCCTGGTGGAGTACCTACCGGGCCCCACTATTACCCGGCAGGGCGATACCTATACCTTCATCACCCCTCCCCGTTCCATAGGCCGGATGAAGGGGTTTTATGGGAATTTCAGTGTGCTGGTTCGGGCCTATACCTATATCAGGCTCCTGGGGAAAGAAGGAATCCGGCGGGTTGCAGAATATGCGGTACTCAACGCTAATTATCTGAGGAGCCTCCTCAAAGAGACCTACCCCACGCCGTTTGGAGCGGACCGGCCCTGTATGCACGAATTTGTGGCATCTCCCCATCTCGGGAACGGCATCACCACCCTGGACATTGCCAAGCGGCTTATTGATTATGGGTTTCATCCTCCTACGATCTATTTTCCCCTCATTGTGAAGGAAGCCCTCATGGTGGAGCCTACAGAGACGGAATCCAAGGAAACTCTGGACGCCTTTGCCGCGGCGCTCATTACCATTGCACAAGAGGCGAAGACCCAACCGGAATTGCTCAAAACCGCACCCCATACTACCCCGGTGGGACGCCTTGACGAGGTTGCGGCCGCGCGGAAACCGGTACTGCGGGTGAGGGGCTGCTAAGTGGAGGAGTGGGGAACCGCGTCCCTACTCCCCAGAAGTTTTATAGGCCCTTCTTGGCGGTTTCCGTTAGGGGGCTGAACTGGTAGCCTGCCCCGTCAGGGCTAACCCTCCCTATAGCGGGATAGCGGAGGTGCATCCCTGCAACAGGGATGTGGTTTTCAGCGGCGTAGGCGAGAACCTGTTTGCGTACAGCCCCGGCAGCCTGGGGATCCGTATCATAGCTTACCGAAATAGCGGGCAGGGGAAACTGGATGTCCTGGACATGCATCAGATCCCCCCAAATCAGCAGCTTCTGCCCCTGGGATGCTACCTGGTAAAGGGTATGACCCGGGGTATGTCCAAAGGCAGCAATGACCCGTACCCCCGGAAGCAGTTCCTCCGCAGCCTCAATAGGGTTGGGCAAAAAGGTACGGACCCGGGAACCATAGGGGGCAAGAGCCGCTACCGCCCCATGATGAGCCGCGGTTTCGGTCCAATAGGCTTTTTTCTGCTGGGCCAGGTATACGGCAGCCCGGGGAAACAAGGCTTTCCCCTCTCTTTGGAGACCCCCGATATGGTCCGGGTGCATGTGGGTGAGGAGCACTGCATCCACCTGGCTAGGATCAATCCCCAGGGTTTTGAGGTGCTCGAAGACCTTGCCGCCGAATCCGGTATCTACCAGGATTATCCTGTCAGGACTGCGGATGAGCAAGGTATGGGTCTCTGCCTGATAGGTTCCGCCGGGTATATACCGGTGGAGAACCTCTTCAGAGGCCCCTAAAAGAATGGACCTGCTTCCTTGACCCGCATATTCCACCAATAGGTGGACCTCCCAGTCTCCGACCTGGCAGGTAAAGATGGTATCATCCCCTGCCATGCCCTGTACCGCCACTACACCGCATACTATACCGTATATAATGTGCCGTTTCATACTGTATCCTCCTCTCCGTTCAATTAATAGTAGTTCTTTAACTAAAAAGTATAAGCGGGATTATTGAATTTGCGCTATAAGTGGGATATAATACTCTGATTAGAGGTGGCGGTCTTTTCACCATTTCAGTTTATTTTTAAGGAGTAATACACCATGAGAAAAAAGATATGGGACTGGCGGTGGGTGCTGCCAATGTTTTTCATCGTTTCCTGCGGTTTTGAAATACCTGAGTCCTTGAGGGTTACAGGCAAGCCGGGGGTCTATCTCCCCTTGGGTAGTCCCTTTGGGGCAAGCGGGAAGTCGATCAACGACTATATCGGCCGGGAGAAGATCCAGGAGATGATAAATCCCCCCTCAGAGGAGAGTGGTACCGGTTCGGGTAATAAGGTGGTTCTGTATGACTACCAGGGCGACGGTACGGCAGAGCTTGATGTCCAGACCTACCTGGTACGCTATGAGATTGCCAGGCTCAACCTGAATTTAGGAACACATATCCAAGAGGCCGATGATATTACGGTGCCTCAACTCGTTATTCCGGTCGTACCAGGGAGTCCTGAAACCTTTTCCTCGGTATATATAACAAAGAGTGGGATTTCTCCTACCCCGCCTTTGGAACCGCTGTTTGAAATAAGCCTGGGGGCCATGGAACGATGGTTGCAGGATGTGAAGCTTGATACGACCGCGGGAATCACTATACAGGGAGGAACGGGTCTTGAAAATACGCTGAAACTGAAAATCCCCCAGTTGGGCATTGCTGATTATAGCCAGGGGACGCCGGATTCGAATGGGGATCTGAAATTTACCGGTAACGGTTATACCTTGTTTACAACAACGGGAACTGATGAAGAGAAAGAGGCAAGCACAAAAATAGAGATATACGCCCAACTGGTAGGTCCCCCACAAGACGGCACGTATCAAATGGAGCTTAACTTTGAGTGGACCGAAGCAACCCTGTATCCGGGTACAGACGGGAAATTTACCGGAACGTATACCATTAATTTTGGGGACTTAACCGACTATCTGGGAAATGCCCGCCTCAAAACAGTACCGGCCTATGTATTTATTAATGGCTTACCCAGTAATACCGATGGAAAGATGGCTCTTAGTATCGAGTCTCGTAACCTAGTAACGGATCAACCAATAGACTCAAAGTCTCTCTCCGAAGACTTCTTTGATGATCAGACCAGTACAGCTACTGGAGCAATTCCCTCGTCCAGTATCAGTGAAGCAATTGAACTGTGCGATTTGTTTACCACCAGTAGCAGTGCCTTAGCGTATACTATTACGGTACAGTCGGCTGAGATAACGCCTCAGTCAGACAATCAAACTATTACCGCGGAGCTGCTTATCAAAATCCCCCTGGAATTCCAGGTTACGGGCCATGAGATAACCGTTAATAATACGTCGTATAACGAATTGAAGCTCGACCCATTGAAGGAGCTCAGTGAGTCGGACGACATACAGGATTTGTTCGGCAGAACCGGCGAGGATGAAGATGATGTACTTACGGGTCTAGAAAGGGTTGACCTTACATTTTATAAGTACAAAAATACCATCATTGAGGGCCTGCACTTGTTGGTGAGGAACGATACACTGGATCAGCTTTTGGATCTCAAAGAAGGAGCCGGTGCTTCTGCACCAGCGTCCCTTAACTTGGATGCGAGCTATCCCTTTAACCCCGTATTCAAAGTCCTCGTGAAGAAGGACGAAACCCTCAAGATTAAACCTCTTGCAGGAGACCAGAAACTTGACTTCTCCCTAGCGGTGGAAGCCCAGGCAGCTATCGATCAAACCATTACCTTTTAAGGAGGATCCCATGAAGAAATACATACCTTTGTGCCTGGTCTTAAGTAGTATCCTATCCCTCCAGCTCTATGCAGCGGAAAAACCCCGCAGGTTCGTGGAATTCGGGGTGGATCTGGGAGGAGGGCTGGCCAACAACTTGACCGGCGTCCGGGATATTATGAAGAAACAGGTCTACCTGGATATGGACGCCTTGAGCCGCAGCATCAAGGACCACGGGATAGACCTCAATGCCGATATTGAAAGCGCGGTCTTCTTTAATTTCAATATCGGGGAACTATGGGGATTCGGCATATCCACCGGGGTTGAAGGCTCCATAAACGGCAATATCCCCAAGTCCTTCTTTACCTTGCTCACCGAGGGCAACATACATCAGCATAACTTTGAGGGGGACTTTACCATCTTCGGAGGCATCTACACCAATACTGCCTTAGATGTCCACGCTACCTTCGGTAAGATCCGGGTGGGCGTTATACCAGCCCTCTTCGTCCCCCTCATCTATATTCCCCGATCCGGCATAAACTACGGCTTATATACCGATGATAACCTGAGCGCCCATGCAAAGGCCGACATCCAGATATACAGCCCCTTCTCACTGGAAAACCCTGACCCTTCGGTCGCCATGCAAGGGTCAGGGTTTGATCTCTCCCTCCAAGGGGAGTATGCCCTTTTGCCCTTCCTGGACTTAGGGGGAACCCTCAGCCACATCCCCCTGGGCGGCGCGGAACTCAAGCATAAACTGCAGATCTCTACTGATACGTATGAGATCAATGGGGATAAGATCCTCGAGGGGGAAGGACTGGATATCCCTGACTTTGAGCTCAAGCGGGAATACACCACCGGTTCCTATCGGGTATTCCGGCCTTTGCGCTTTGACGTCTATGCCCTGTGGCGGCCTCTTTTGGTGGACTTCTTCAGCCTCAGGCCGAATATCGGCTTTACCCATGTCTTCGGCGCCGACATACCCCCTTACTTTAACGCAGGTCTTGAGGTGCGCTTGAGTGTCTTGCGGCTCCTCTTCTTCCATGTGGGGACCGGTTACGAAGAGTCCGTGTGGCGGCATAGGCTGGGTTTTGCCTTGAACCTCCGGATCTTCGAAGTGGACCTTGAAGCAGGACTCAGATCCCAGGATTTTGAGAAGAGCTTTAATCTGCAGGGTGCGAGTGTAAAAGTAGGCCTACGGCTTGGTTTCTAGACACTCCGGTTTTGCCGCCCTCAAGAGCGGCATCTACCGTCCGGATGCCAAAATAGGGCGCTTCCTGAGTGTGCTGGTCCTTTCAGGCATCAGTTATGGCTTGTATCGGGGAATTCAAGATAATTACCTGGCGGAAATCTTGCATATCAGCGCCTTTGAACGGGGGATCGTGGAGTTTTTCCGAGAGACCCCCGGGCTTCTGGTGGTCCTGATCCTCGCAGGGATGCACCGGTTTACCGAAAGCCGGATCTTCAAAATCGGTATTGCCATCATGACCGCGGGCCTCATCGGGCTGCTCTTGACGAGCAGCGGTAACCTGGGAAAAATCATCCCGGTCCTGTTCATGGTGTTCTTTAGTGCGGGGGAACATATCATCATGCCGGTAAAAACTACCATCTCCCTGGACCTGGCCAAGCCTAGTGCCGGTGGAGCCGCCCTGGGGATCACCAGCGCCATCAGTAACGCAGGCAATATCGCCGGGTTTGTGATGGTTACCGCTCTGTTTTTTGTGTGCTCCCGGCTGGGGTTTGAACGGAAGGATCCGGTGCAGTTTCAGGGGGTATTTGCCCTGGCCGTGGCCCTGATGATAGGAGCGGTGCTCATCGTCTTGACATTGCAAGAATCCGCCATTACGGTACGCCGGCGGCGTTTTTATGTTGCCAAGAAATTTTTCAAATACTACATGCTGGAGATCTTCTACGGTTCCCGGAAACAGATCTTCCTCACCTTCGCCCCCTATGTGCTTATCCTCCAATACGGCGCGGATACTTCCCTTATCGCTTTGCTCCTGGGGGTCTGCGCGGGATTTGGGATTCTCTGCAGTCCCCTCATGGGCAGGCTCATCGATAGGGTGGGCTACAAGGTCATCATGGTTACCGACACCCTGATCTTAATCCTGGTCTGTTTCTTCTACGGATTTGCCCATCGAATCTTCTCCCCGCAGGTGGCTTTCATCGTAGTGTGCGTAAACTACGTGCTTGATTCCATTATTTCCTTAGCGAGCATGGCCAGTAACGTCTATGTACAGACCATTGCCTCATCCCAGGAAGAAATCACCGCCACCCTCTCGACAGGCATTTCGGTAAACCACCTGATCAGCATCTTCATCGCCCTCATGGGCGGGTGGATTTGGAAGGTTACCGGCATTGAAGTGCTTTTTTCGATTTCCGCGTTATTAGGGATCCTGAATTCCATTTATGCGGCTACCATCAAGACGGAACCACGCCCTTAGCGCTTGCACGGCCCCTACCATCCGCCTTGATTGGGTTACCTTTGCCAAGAGGCAACATGCCTCTTGCAGCATCCGGGGAATACCGGTATGATAAGCTCATGGAAGGCGGGAGTACGTCGTTTTCGTTATTGACCCTTTTTCAAATGGGGGGCATTTTCATGTGGCCCCTGCTCTTCTTCTCGATTGCTACCATAGCAATCGCCTTGGAGCGGGCGGTGTATCTGTTGTATCACAACTTACGGCTGGATGATCTCAAGGCACAGGTGCAGGAATACCTACAAAAGGATGAACTCTCTGAAGCCGAAGCGTATTTGACCGGTCTCACCAAACGCCGGATAGGAGCGCGGATATTGCTTACCCTGATACATCGGGCCGAATTCCCGGAACATCAGATAGAAAAAACCATTGAAGCCGAAGCCATGAGCTGTATCAACTCCTTGGAAAACGGCTTCAATTTTCTTACCGCCTTGGGTTCTCTTTCACCCCTCACCGGGTTCTTGGGAACCGTTTCCGGGATGATCGGCGCCTTCAAATCCATCGCCGAAGCCACCGACGTGAACGCTCAGATTGTGGCAAACGGTATCTATGAGGCATTGATTACCACCGTGTTTGGCCTTATCATCGCCCTGATCGCTATGGTAGCCCATTCACTCTTTACCCATATTGTCGATAAATTCACCGCGGAAGTGGAAAAGACCTGTTCAGACCTTATCATCGAACTGACCAGACCCAGAGGGGATAGGGGTTTGTCTATCCGTCGGCCCCTACCCAAGCCTTCCCAGGCGGATATCCTTCCTTTGGAAGACTATACCTAAAGGTCCGCCTTGCTCTACCCTCTGGGGCTTGTTCCATGGGCAGGAGTTCCTCCAGAAGGGCGTTGCTTTTACTATATCCTGGATCTGTAGTATAGTGGATACATGAAAATAGTGATGTTTACCGATGCGTACTGGCCCCGGGTGAACGGGGTAGCGGTTTCTGTGGAATCTTTTTCCCGGGCCCTCATACGGCTGGGGAACGAGGTGCTGATCATTTGCCCGTTTTACCCGGAATCATCAGTGGTAGGCCGTATGTCCACAGAGCGGAGCGGGCTGCTTAGGGATAGGCATGAGCCCCAGGTGATTCGAGTGCCCTCTATGCCCGTTATCATTTCTAAAGAAGATCGGATAGCGAAATTTCATACATGGTTTTGGGTATCCAAACAGATTGAACAGTTTAAGCCTGATATTATTCATATTAACACGGAATTTGTGATTGCCGAATTTGGCTTTCAATACGCCTGGCTGTATACCCTGCCCACGGTGTACACCTATCATACCCTATGGGAAGATTATGTGACCAATTATATCCCCCTGGTTCCTACGTTTTTATTGCGGCTCATTGTACGCGGGATAAGCAAAAGCACCTTAAAGCGGGCCTGGACCGTCATCGTGCCTACCTTGCAGATTCAGGAGCTCCTTAAAAAATATCGGATAAAGAAGCACAGTTACTTGCTGCCCACGGGCATAGAACCTCAGCTCTTTACCCGTGATGCCGGGGGAGTGGCCTCCTTTAAGGAGCTGCTCATCCAAAAGTATCCACAGCTTGCCCACAAGCGCATACTCCTCTTTGCCGGCCGTATTGCCAAGGAAAAAAATATCAATTTCTTGCTGACCATTGCGCCCTTGATTATCGCCAAACATCCGGAGGCGGCCTTTTTATTGGTCGGTAATGGCCCTGATCTGTACGACTATCAGGAGGAATGTGCACGATTGGGTATTGCGGATCATTGTGTGTTTACCGGCTACCTGGACCGGGAAGATCTAGCCTTGACCTACCGGGTCTCGGATATATTCGTCTTTCCCTCCCTCACGGAAACCCAGGGCTTGGTAACCATTGAAGCCATGTTTTCCGGCATTCCGGTCGTGGCCATTGGAGCTATGGGGACCCTCATGGTGATGAACGGCGATAACGGCGGTTTTATGGTCAAAAACGATCCCCAGGAATTTATGCAGCGGGTCTTTGATTTACTGGAAGACCAGGCCCTCTATAAGCGCAAAGCAGCGGAAGCAAAACAATACGCCCAGGGCTGGAGTATTGATACCTTGGCGGTAAAACTGCAACGCATTTACCAGGATACTCTCTCGAGCTTCCGTCAAGATCCCCGGGCACGGCCCTCTCATAAGGTCCGGGCCTATCTTAAGCAGTTACAGCAGCATAAGCCCCTACGGATCATTCCGGGTGATCCTTCGGTCCCTGTTGCTCTGCGGGTCTAGCCCTCGCTTGGGAATGGGGGGGCTTTCCAGGCTTAGGAACGGGTAACACCTCATATAATCTGCTCTAACACGGAATTTATGTACCTAAACCTATATGAACTGAGGTTTAGGAACAGGTTCAATTATGTAACGTGAGTTCGAGGGGAACAACGCGCGCCGGTCATCCGGCCTGGACACCAGGATCAGGCGTATAGCGTTCCGTCACGCCTCGACGTAGCCCGAGTCATGGCGAGAGGAGCAAAGCGACAAAGCAATCCAGACGAGCAGCCCCCAATACGCCCACCGCAGGTGCCGGATTGCTTCGCTGCCCTCGCAATGACGGTATTGCACGTGAGTTTTCTTCCCATCGAACTCACGTTATGTATCCCAAAAAGGCTTGACTCTTTTTTACTATAAACGTGGATTGAAGGAAGGAGGTGTAATTCCTCCGCTCGTCCGTAACTGTGATTGGGATTTCATCGAAGGGCGAAGCAGTTCTGCCATCAAGGGTCACTGGTTGTGTTAAGCTGGGAAGGCCGGTAGAACAGAGAGGGTGAAGTACCAAGGGTCTTCACTACTCGAACCCATAAGCCAGGATATTTTGATACAAGCAACGCCAGGGCGGTTCTATGTCTTTTAGGTTTCGATGACAGGCAGGAGGATTACTGCTTGTCTTATGCCTGGGTTTTCCAGTAGTATTGATACAAAATCGCGGTGCCACCGAAGTACTTCACTGGTCAGCGATTCTCCTATGAGACACAGGGCCTGCTTCACGCCCCCTGTTTCTTGTGTAGGGGGTCCCTTTAGTGTATTTAAGGAGATACTGGAATGGAAATATCCGCCCTGCAGCACGCTCGCTACAGGTACCAACCAAGGTTTCCCCGGGTTTTATCCCAGGAACTGAGCACCATCGCCCTTTCCCAGGGCCTTGCCACCCAGTCCATCGCGGATCAGGGAGCGCTCAAAGCGCTATTTAAACATACCTATGGCAAAGTCCTGGTAGATGTGGTAACCCGCACCGGGGAACCCAACGAAACCATGCATCGAAAATTAACCCTAGGGGTACTTCTTTCAGGAGGACAGGCTCCCGGCGGCCATAACGTGATTGCAGGACTCTATGACGGTCTCAAGCGAGGAAACCCCCGCTCCCGGCTCTACGGCTTTCTCGGCGGCCCCAGCGGGCTCATCGAAAATAAATACCGGGAACTCAGCGATGCCATCATTGACGCATACCGGAATACCGGGGGCTTTGATATGATAGGTTCAGGACGGACCAAGATTGAAAGCCCAGAGCAGTTTGCCTCATCCCTGGAAACCGCAAAGAAGCTCCGGCTTGATGCGCTGCTTATCATAGGCGGGGATGATTCCAACACCAACGCCGCAGGGTTGGCAGAGTATTTCCTGGACCAAGGTTCGCCCATACAGGTCATAGGCTGCCCCAAAACCATTGACGGAGACCTCAAGAACGAACACATCCAAACCTCCTTTGGCTTTGACACCGCGGTAAAAACCTACAGCGAACTCATCGGCAACATCGAACGGGATGCGAACAGCGCAAAGAAATACTGGCATTTCATCAAACTCATGGGCCGCTCTGCCAGCCACATCGCCTTAGAATGCGCCCTCCAGACCCATCCTAATGTGTGTTTCATCTCTGAGGAAGTGGCGGTAAAAAAATGGTCCTTGAGTCAAATCGTAGACCAGATCTGCGCATCGGTGATTAAGCGAGCGGAAAACAAAGAATTTTTTGGGGTGGTCCTCATCCCTGAAGGGCTTGTGGAATTCGTCCCTGAGATGAAGCAGCTTATCCTCGAGCTTAACGATACCATCGCTACCTATGAAGCGGAATTAGCCGCCCTTCCCAGCTTGACGGATCATCTCGGTTTTCTCCGCACCAAGCTTTCCCCTGCTGCCCAAGCACTCTTAGGGAGCCTTCCTGCGGATATTGCCCGGGAACTGCTCATGGATCGGGACCCTCACGGCAATGTCCAGGTCTCCCGCATCGAAACCGAGAAGCTCCTCATGGGCATGGCAGAAAAGCGGCTTGCCCGTTTGAAGGAGCAGGGGCTTTATAAAGGGAAATTCAGCGCCTTGAGGCACTTCTTCGGGTATGAGGGTCGTTCTGCCTTTCCCAGCAATTTCGATGCGAATTACGGGTATTCCCTGGGGCTGACCGCGTTTGTGCTCATTGCTGCAGGGCTGACCGGGTATATTGCTTGCGTGAAAAATCTGACCGCTCTTCCTGAGGAATGGGTTCCCGCAGGGCTTCCCCTCACCATGATGATGCACCTGGAACAGCGGCATGGTTCCCAGAAGCCGGTGATCCAGAAGGCCCTGGTTGACCTTGCAGCTCCGCCTTTTAAGGCCTTTGCCGCGGCTCGGGATACCTGGGCCTGTACCACCAGTTTTCTTTTTCCCGGGGGGATCCAGTATTTCGGCCCGCCGGAACTCTGCGATCGGCCCCCGCGGGTTTTGGAACTAGAACAGCAGGGAAGGGCTAACATAAAACCGTGATCACCGTACGAAAAGCAGGAACTATCCCTGTTCCCAAGGCAGTGGTATTTGATTTTGGAAAGGTGATTTCTTTTCCGCCGGAACCCCGGATTATGGAAGACTTGGCTTCCATTGCAGGACTGGATGTGAAGACTATGGATACCTTGGTATGGACGTACCGGGCAGAATATGATCGGGGTACCCTAAGCGGAAAGGAGTATTACCGAACCATACTTGGACCGGGCTTAGACGATGCCACAGCCGCACGATTGGTCAGACTTGATTTAGACAGTTGGAAGCGGATCAACGCTGATACGGTTACCCTCATGGAGGATGTCAAGGCCGCAGGATACACGGTGGGGATCCTCTCCAACATGCCCCATGATTTCCTCGCCTGGGCACGGGAAAGCCTGCCGGTTTTCCGTCTTCCGCACGTAGGGATTTTTTCCTGTGAAACCGGTTTTATCAAGCCGGAAACTCCTATTTATGAAACCCTGCTGCAGGGCTTGTCCTGTAGGCCGGAAGAAGTGGTTTTTTTCGATGATATACCTATCAATGTGGAAAAAGCCTGTTCCTTGGGGATCCGGGGGCTGGTATGGCAAGATCCTGCAGCTGCTCGAGGTGCATTGCACAAGATGCAGATGCTGGTGTAAGGGTAAGGAGGAGTCATGATGCTATTACTCATAACGATTGCGGATTTCATCATTGTAGGAGTGGCTATGGTTGTCCTTGCCCCCCTGGGCATAGGGATATTTCTTTTGAGCTGTCTAGGGCTTAAAAAGCCCATGACCTTGGGGATATATAAAATCGCTCAAATCTGGTCCTGGCTGCTTATCGCCTGTACTGGATGTAAACTAACGGTTCAGGGCAGGGAACACATTCCCCTACAGGGGGGGCTTTGTTTTGTCAGCAACCACGGAAGCATCTTTGATATTCTGCTCATCCTGGCTTTGGTAGGAAGACCTGTTGGGTTTATTGCAAAAAAAGAGTTGGCCTTGATTCCTTTCCTCAATCTCTGGATTTTCCTGCTGGGCGGCCTTTTCATTGACCGAAAAAACATACGCCAAGCAGTGGGTACTATTGCTAGGGGGATACGCCGGATCAAAGAAGGGGAAGCCATAGTCATTTTTCCTGAAGGGACCAGGAGCCACGGCCAAGGGCTGCTTCCCTTCAGATCCGGTTCTTTCAAACTAGCCACCCAATCAGGCGCTCCGATTCTTCCCATAGCAATCACCGGCAGTTACGATATCTTTGAAAAGACCCACCGGATTCGGGCGGTTCCGGTGAAGGTAAGATTTATGCCATTGATTAAGACCGCCGACCTCCCTCCTGCGGATCGGCGGCAATACCTCTCAGATCAGGTCCACAGGCTTATCTCTCAGGCCCTGGAAGCAGAGCAGTCAGTGTAAAAATCCGGTCAGTTCCCGTAAGTTCTGGATCCGCGGATGGGGATACGCAGGATAGGCGTTTTCTTCATCCAGCAGGATGCCCTGTCCGCCCAAGATACAATAGCCGGTTACGTAGCGGGGAGTATCATCAATAAAAAGGGTAGTTTCCGGTAGGGTTCCTAAGGCGTTTAAAGTCCGATGAAACGCTTCTGCATGGGGTTTTCCTTTGAGGCCGTGCCATCGAATGTCAAAGATATGGGTAAAGAGGTCTGCAATGCCCAATCTACTGAGAATCCGGTCTGCATGTTCCCGGGGAGAATTGGTGAGGATCCCGCGAGGAAGGGGGAGGGACTCCAGAAACGCACGAAGCGTCGGATCCGGGGAAAGGGTATCCGCTTCTCCTTCCGGGTGAATTGCTTTATAATACGCCTCAATATCGGTGTATCCTTTTTCCGCTATGAGCCATTCCAGGGTAGTACCGTAGCGCTGGATCCGCTCCCGTCGTTGATTCAGGGCTTCTTCCAGAGAAAGCCCTAGATAGGCGACGAGGAATTCCGCAATACGCCGGCCTACATTCAGTTCCAGTCCATATCGAGGGGAATACAAGGTATTGTCCAAATCAAAGAGGATATAGTGAAGGGTCATATCTGATCATATCAAGGGACCTGGGTTATGCAAAGGGTCTTACCTTTGCATAAAGCGGGTAGATTGGCGGGACTTCAACGTAAACGCCCTGTACCTCGGGTTTATCCTGAATAACGAGAAAATACTATCGACAAAACAAAGCAACTTACTCTATACTTCTAGAAAAGTCCTTTTCCCACGATGGTAGGGGTGATATTTCGTATAGCTTAGAAGTCTGTAGCTAAGGAGGTATAGTATGGCTGAAGTCTTGTCTATTGTATTAGGAGGCGGAAAAGGTACCCGTTTGTTTCCTTTGACTCAGGCAAGGGCCAAACCTGCGGTTCCCTTTGGGGGTAAATTCAGGCTCGTAGATATACCCATATCCAATTGTATCAATGCGGATTTACGGCAAATATACATCCTGACCCAATTCAATTCTGCATCACTGCATCTGCATCTAGCTCAAACCTATATATTTGATTTGTTCTCCCGAGGATTTGTTGAAATCCTTGCGGCAGAGCAGACCTTTGAACATTCCGGCTGGTATGAGGGGACCGCCGATGCGGTACGGAAAAATTTCGTTCATTTTAGAAGCCAAGATCCCACGTATTACTTGATTCTTTCGGGAGATCAACTCTACCGGATGGATCTCAAAGACCTCCTCAAAAAGCACAAGGAATCAGGAGCATCTATTACCATTGCCTGTACTCCGGTCAGCAGGGAAGATGCGAGTCAGTTGGGGATTCTCAAAGCGGATAAAAACAATACCATTACCCAATTCCTGGAAAAACCAGGGCCTACTAAGGATATTAGTGATTTTAAGCTGCCTGCGGAACTGCGATCGGACAAGATCAAGGGAGACGGCTACCTGGCGTCTATGGGTATCTATGTGTTTAATGCCCCTGATATGGAAGCCTGCCTTAATAACGAATTGACCGATTTTGGTAAAGAGGTTATTCCTCAAGCCATTAATACCCTAAAGGTCAATGCCTACCTGTTTGAGGGGTATTGGGAAGATATTGGGACCATCAAGAATTTCTATGAGGCCAACTTGGAACTCACCACCCTGCGTCCGCGCTTTGATATCCATGATGAAACCAAGCCCATCTATACCCACATGCGGAACCTGCCCCCTTCCAAGATGAATTTCAGTAACATGAACCAGTCCATAGCCTCAGAGGGGTGCATCATTACTAATGCCTCTATCACGAACTCCATCGTGGGGGTGAGAACGGTGATTGAATCAGGCTCCAGTCTGAACGGCGTGATCTGTATGGGAGCGGACTTCTATGAATCGGAAGCCAAGAAACAGCAAAACGCCGAAGCCCGGATGCCCAACATAGGTATTGGCAGGGGGGTTATCATTAAAGGGGCCATTATTGATAAAAACGCCTGCATTGGTGAAGGCTGCCGTATCGGGGTAGATCACATAAACCGTAGTGACGGCAATTACGGTCAATACTATATCGTGGATGGCATCATCGTAATCCCCAAAAACGCCGTTCTCTATCCCGGTACGATAATCTGAAGCCTTGGATAGGATAAAGCGCGGTACCTGAGGACCACAAGCGGGGTTTGTGGTCTTTTTTTATTTTTTTTATAAACGGGTCTTTCGCCGTTCTGCAAAACCGGTGATATTTTGAAAGGTAAACTCCGAATGGTCATCCAGGATGATTTTTCCAGAGAAAAACCCGCATACCTGTCTGAATTTCAAAGAATGGAAGAGCAAACGGTTATGTTCTACCCGTTCCTGTTGAGGAATAAACTGCATTTCCAGGCGGTTATCATTGCTGGTAAAATGCCAGGGGAGGAGCCAATTCGCAGGAGAAATATGAAAGGTAACCTGATCCAGTTTATGCAAGGTCCCATCCAGAAAAAAGGCATTTTCCGTTCCCATACTGGAATCGGCAGAACCATACCCGACACTGAACCCAATCTGTTTCCCTCGACTGATTCCGCAGGCCGTTGCCCAGTAGCGTATATCTGCCTGGGGGCGTATCCCGCGGTTCCAATCGAAAATCCCCCAAGCATTACCCCGGGTAAATATCAGTTCAGAGGTACCGAACTGGATCACCCCTTCGGCGATATACCAGGGAGAACGCCGGGAATAGCAGAAGGCGTTTTTTTCCCGGCGCCAAGGCATGTGGGTAACCACGGACTGGGCCCCTGAGGGGCTAAATAAGACCAACTCTCCCCGTAGTTTTCGGTGATGCCCAAACTTAGGAATATCGGCTTTTATGATCCGGACCCCTTCCTGCATGGTAATAAAATCCAAGGATGACTTTTTCTGGCGGATCCGCACAGAACCGCTTTCACTCGTAAAAGGCATTGCAAAGAAGCCCATAGAAAAGGGAGTTATCAAGACCTGGGAAAACCACTGCTTATCTTTGAACGAAATAAGGGATACCCCTACATACCCTAAATAGCCGCTTTCAAGGATTTCAAACACGATTAAATGGGTGGAAGAAAAAATGACATACCGATCAGACTCGGTAAGCCTGCGGGGAGATACTCGAATTGCCATGGGGTCATAGCAAAATAAGGTCGAACGGGCCCATCCAAAATGTACCGGCTTGCCGGTAGCGTCCAGAATGGAAAGCGGTACCTTATGCTCAATTTGCGCCATATTAGAGAGGGTACTACGAAAAAGCAGAAGTGATCTACAAAGTGGATTTAACCTTGGACAAGTCGGCCTTTAATACCAGGACCGTAGGGTGGTCAGGAAAAAAATACCCCAAGCTCCTGTAGGGACCGTGAGTAGCTATCCTCGGAAAAAAATCGAGCTTGCCGAAACGTTCATTTGTATGTATTATGATAAAGTAATGAAGCATGATTCTATAGTATTAACAATTAACCGTCGTATTAAGCAGGTTCGTGAAGCCCTGAAACTTTCTCAGGTCCAATTTTCACGGGTAATTTCTCTTTCCAGCGGGTATCTTGCAGGAGTGGAAGTGGAAAAACGAAAAGCTAACGACCGAATCATTAAGTTAATTTGTTCTTCCTTTAATGTCAATGAAACCTGGCTCAAAACAGGGGTAGGTGAAATGTTCAACCTAGACCCTGATGAAGAATTTACCAAATTGGTCAGCCTTTATAAGGAATTGGATCCAAAATATCAAGATTATATTTTGAAACAGATAGATCTCCTTTTAATTATGCAGGATCAAGATAAACTGCGTAATAGGATATAGCCGGTACATACGTCGATCTCTCATATACTGAGGATTGGAGTAGGTAGGTATTTTCTTCAATTGTATGCTGTTTCTTGTTATGTTTAGAAAGGTGTTTTACCGTTGTATTCTAGGACGATGAAGGGGCTGACCTAAAACGGGTCAGCCCTTGCTTTAGAACATCGAAATGCCCTTAACTATTTTCTTCCTCTGGGCCATAGTACACCGGTGGCGGTGCTTCAAGTGCAACCGAAGGCGGAGCCGCTTGCACGATTACCTGAGGGGGGGGGATCACCACTTCAGGAGGCCGGAAGAGCTTGATCCCCTCGTCGGGGAAACTTTTCTTCACCGACTGCACGGCCCGTTCAATGCCCCGGGCTTCCTCCTCCTCGCACCAGATCACCAGGGCGAAATTTTCCTCCGGCCATATCGCATCCCCCATACGGGGCCCCCGGGCGCCAACCCCGAATACGCTGGGGTATTTGGTGTAAAACTTGCCCACCCCTTCATGCTTCAAGGCTTCCATGATGTTATCTTCTACCGAATGGTTCGCCACGATCTCGATCCGTATCATAATCCTGCTCCTGCCTTTCCAGACATAGGCCGGACCAGGGGGATACCGGTCTTGGCCGATTGCACCGTTTGAGCCCGCGCTTGTTTCTTGCTTAGCCCTGCGGCGATCCGTTCCCTACGGGCTTCTGCCTTGGCCTTGCGCTCATCGGAACGCTTGTTCATGATCGCATAGATCGTCGGCATGAGGAACAAGGTCATCAAGGTGCCGAAAAACAGCCCTCCCACCACGGTCTTGCCGATGGGGGCCACCAGTTCCGAGCCTTCCCCGGGGACAAAGGCCATAGGAGCCAGGCCCAGAATGGTGGTCAGAGTGGTCATAAGGATGGGCCGCAGACGATTCCCTGCAGCTTCCACGCACGCCTGATGCAGGGGAAGCCCTCGTTTGCGGAGCAAGTTGGTGTAATCCACCAAGACAATCCCGTTATTCACGATAACCCCCAGGAGTACCAAAAGCCCCACCGCGGTGAGGATGTTAAAGGTAGTACCGGTGATGAGGTAAATCGCCACAACCCCTATCACCGAGAGGGGTATGGTGAAAATGATGATGAAAGGATCCTTGAAGGATTCAAAGAGGCTGGCCATGACCCCAAAGACCAGGAATACCGCCACCGCCATGATAAGCACAAACCGGCTCATCATCCGCATCATATCCGCATTATCCCCGGCGTATTCGATGATCACATCATCCTCTGCGGGGATTTCCGCGGTAATCAGGGCACGGACCTGAGTTTCCAGAAGGTTTATCTTCGTACCTGGCACGGCTCCCGCGGTTACGTGGATAACCCGGCTCTGATTTTCCCGATTGATGGTCATAGGCCCGGTTCCTTCCTTATAAGAGGCGAAGTTGGAGAGGGGTACTCGGCCTGCGACTTGGCTGTTTACGAAGATGTGATCCAATGCAGGCCGGGTACTCCGGTCTGCTTCGGCTAAGACTAGGACCACATCGTAGTCGTGACCGCTGCTCTTGTACCGGGTGGCGGTGATGCCATCTACCGCTGCCTTGATCTCGTTCCCCACGGTATAGGTATTAAGCCCTAGGGCGTAGAGCCTATCCCTATCGATCTCAATCTCTATCTGGGGTAGCCCATCCTGAAGATCAACCTGAGGTTCCCGTGCTTCCGGGATCCGCTCCTGGAGGAGTGTGGCGATTTTGTCCGCGATGACCTTGCCTTTCACCAAGTCGTCGGTACGGATCACGATATCAATGGGGGTTCCGCTTCCCATACCCATGCCGCCCCCGCCAAAGGCAAAGGAGACCCCGGGGAATTCGTTGAAATGGCTGCGCATTTTGGTCTTAATGGTATCCGCACTGTCAATGCGTTTATCAAAGTCCGGCAGGTTTATCCGTAAGGAACCGGTATTACTACTGCTTCCCATGTTCATCATGCCCCCCCCGCCTCCTGTGTTGAGGACCAGGCGTTCATAGCCCTGAACTTCTTTCTCCACGATGGCCTCGACCCGCTGCAATACCGCCTCGGTTTCAGCCAGGGGAGAACCCATGGGAAGGGTTACGTTGATGGAAACCGAATCCGCCTCCTGCTCAGGCATGAAGACCCAGCCTATCCGGGGAACCATGTAGATGCTTCCGCCAAAAAGAGCCACGAGCAGGAGGATCACCACTACCTTATGGTGCAGAACCTTATCCACCGCCCAACGGTACGCGTTATCCAGGCGGGTAAAAAAGCACTCAAAGGCCCGGTCAACCACCACCAGGGGCCCCTGGAGGGGTTTCTGCTTCCGGGTAACCAGGGGAAAGTAATGGCTTGAAAGTACGGGAACCAGCACAACCGCGGTCAAGAGCGAAATGGCCAGGGAAATCACTACGGTAAAGGCAAGGCCGGCAAACATTTCCCCGGCCATTTCCAACATACCCTGAAAGGCCACCATGGGGGCAAATACACAGATAGTGGTGAGGGTAGAGGCAATGATTGCCACGATCATCTCCTGGGTGCCTAAAACCGCGGCGGTCTGGAGCTTGGAGCCCTTCTCCCGGTAATGGTAGATGTTTTCCAGAATCACGATGGAGTTATCCACCAGCATCCCTATCCCCAGCACGAGCCCTGCCATGGTCATCAGGTTTAAGGTGAGTCCGGCAAAGTACATAAGGAGCAAGGTAACGACAATGGAGACGGGAATGCTGATGCCGATGATGAGGGTCGGCTTTATGGACCGGAGGAAGATGAAGAGGATCAGCACCGCCAAAACCGCCCCGGAGATCGCCGCAGAGGTAACTTCGTTCAGAGAATTTTCTATTTGGTCCGTGGTATTAAAGAGTTCGGTAATCTTAATGTCCTGGGGAAGCTCCCGGGTCATCTTTTCCAGCCGTTCCCGTAAATTCCGGGCGGTCTGTACGGAGTTTTTGCCGCTCTGCTTCTGAACCTGCATCATCACCGCAGGGGTCCCGTTTACATAGACCGTGCTTTCCTCGTCCCGGTACCCGTCTATGACATTGGCCACATCCCGGAGGAACACGGTCCGAGGCTGTTCCATCTCCCCGTTTACCAGACCGCCTCCTTTATAGGAAATCACGGTATTGCGGATCTGCTCCAGGGAGGTGTATTCCCCCAAGGTGGTCAGAATATAGGAAAGCCCCCCTTCGGTGATGGTCCCCGCAGCAACCTGCATATTCTGGGAAGCCAACATCTGCTGCATCTGGGTTACCGTAAGCCCGTACGCCTCAAGCCGGGATTGGGGTATCTCCACCCGGATGATCTTCTCCCGGCCCCCACTCACGCTGGCGGTGGCTACGCCGGGGGTCTGTTCGATTCGCGGAACAATGGTATCCTCCGCCAGTTCCCGCAGTTCCTCTGGGGAGCGGTTTCCCGTAACCATGAGGCCCATGATGGGGATCATGGAGGGATCAAACCGAAAGATCGTGGGACTGTCCGCTTCCGTGGGCATATAGCTGCGCACCCGTTCCAGCGCGTCCCGGACCGAGTTGGACGCGTCCACCAGGTCGGTCCCATAGGTAAACTCCATGATGACCATGCTGGAACCCTTGGAAGAGGTGGAACTCACCTTTTCAAGACCGGAAACCCCGGAAAGGGCCGCCTCTAGAACCCGGGTCACGGAACGTTCCACCTCTTCGGGGCCTGCTCCGGTATAGGAGGTAAACACCACTAGGTAAGGAGGGTTAATCTCCGGGAACAGATCAATGGGGAGATTAATCATGGCAAATACCCCCAAGCCGATCAGCAACGCAAAGATGATAAATATCGTGGTAGGCCGTGAAACTGCTGTTTTTGCAAGACTCATGTTTTTTCCTTATTATTCCTAGTTAGTGTCGCTTAAAGGTGCAACCCGGTCGATTATATTGATCCGGGATCCATCCTCAAGGAGGGTTTGGCCTCGGATAACCACCTCTTCGTCTGCGGTAAGTCCCTCTTGGATTTCCGCTACCCCATCCACGAGGATCCCTGGAACCACCACTTTTTGGCGGGCTATCCTGAAGGCGGGATCTGCCGGATCCGTCTCTGTGGTAAATACATAGGTTTTCCCGAAACGTTGTACCAGCGCGCTTGCCGGGAGCTTGACGATGTGGTCCTTCCGCTCGGTAACGATTTTAACCTTGGCGAACATCCCCGGTTTGAGCTGGGCATTGCGGTTTTCCACGTTGATCTTCACTTCCATGGTTCGGGAAGCAGGATCCACCACGGGACTTATCTCGGCAACGCTGCCTCGGAACAGTTCCCCGGGATACGCGTCCAGGGTAATCTCACAGGGCTGCCGCAGGGCGATCTTGGAAATGAACCGTTCCGCCACATAGACCCGCAGTTCCAAGGCATTCCCCCCGGCGATCCGGGCAAGGGGTACGCTCTGGCTTATAGTCATCCCCACCTGGGCAGGGAGGGCGACGATGGTTCCTGCAATGGGCGCTCGGGCCACTCCGGGAATATAGTCCATACCTGGACGGGATGGGTCAACCTCGGCTATGGCCTGGTTTCGGGTAACCCGTTGGCCGATGGAGACATAGAGCCGGGTGATCTTACCGGCCACATCCGAAAAGGTGTCCACCGTGGTCCCTGAGACAATGTCTCCGGAAAGGGCGAGATAGTCCCGGATTTGGCCGTTAACCGTCATAGTGGTATTCACCGCAAAGACCGGGGTTTCCTGGACCGATGCAGGGGCGCCGGGTACAGCCTTGTCCTTATCAGCGCCGATTCGATCACAACCGGTAAGGGTAAGGAAGGGGCATACGAAGAGAAGAAAAAACGGTTTTATGATGCGAGACTTCATTTGGTGTTCTCCCTTGCATTTTCTGAAGACGAGTTTCCTTGAGCCCTGCTCAGGGTTCCGAAGGGCGCGCCGATAGCATATTCAAGATCGATGAGACTCTTGAGGTAATTAAACTGCTGCTCCAAGATACCGAGCCTGGCTTTCCGCAGTTCCAGTTCTGCGTTCTGTACTTCCAAGAGATCGTTCAGGCCGGCGCGGTAGGCTTGTTCGGTCAATCGGTAGCTCCGCTCCGCGAGATCCACGGTGAGCCGCTGGGCCTCCACGGTGGTCCGGGTTTGTTCCAAGGATAACACCGTATTGTAGATCTCCACTTCCGTTCCCCTGATGGCCTGGGCAAGCCCAATATTGAGGCTCGAAAGGCCGTCATCGATCTCCTTGAGTCCTTGCGCCTCGGCACTGAAGGGCAAAAGGCCGTTTAACCGGAAACCCAGGGTGAGGCGGAACATCCCGGACTGCTGTTTCCAGCCGTCTTCCATAAACCAGGAATCCTTCCAGGGATCCCCCTGAAATGTGGGGTCCCCGTTCCAACTCAGGGATAAGGTGGGGGTAAAAATCTCATAAAAGGTTTTTTTCCGGATGCTTTCCCGGATCAAGATGCTCTGCCGCAGTTCTTGAATATCCGGTTTTCCGCTCGCCGCCCGGGATATCAGGTCCGCCACATCCAGGGGAATGAAGACCGTGTCCTCCGTAAGCGGAATAAGGGTAAACTCGGTATCATAGGGAAGCCCCAGATTCATGGCAAATTGGGCCATGCTCAGTTTAAGGCCGTTCTCCGCTTGATCGATGCTGGGTTTCAGATTCTCCATGGTCACTTGAGCCTGGAGCAAGGTGAGTTCCGGGGCCAGCCCTGCCCGGTAATTGGCCCGGGCCATCTCGACCCGCCGTTCTGCGGCAGCCATATTTTCCTTTAAAAGGGCAATGTTCTCTTGAACCAGGAGCATCTGAAAGTAGGATTTCCGCACATCCCGCTCAAGTTGGGCCTTGGCTTTTTCGTAGGTAATGAGGCCGCCCTCATATTCCAGCCGTAGGTTCCGCATCCCCTCAAAGAGGGCGACGTTCAGGTTCAAGGCGATCTGAAGAGAACCAGACAAACGCCACTGATAGCCGCCGCCCATGGAAATAGGTCCTCCCACGGCCTCAGGCAAAGGAAGCACCGTTGCTGCAGGCTTCTCGTTTAACCTGCCCAAACTTCCGCCTATCTCCACCGTGGGGATAAACACGTTCCAGGCAGTGTCGGCTTTCCGCTTCTGGGTGGTCGTACTGATACGGGAAGACTCCAAGCTCAGATTGCTTTTGATGGCCAAGTCCACTGCCTCCTCCGGGGAAATGGTATGGACTTCTTGGCTCATGAGGGGAGCGCCCCACAGGACGCACACCGCAAGGATAACTACCGGGATAGGCGGGCCTAAGCTCCGCCCTCCGGCGCCGGGAGACGGGGTCGTGTCTGGAGACCGACCCCGTTCATAAAGGCTCTGGATCATACTAAGACTCCTTCGTTTTTGACCGGATCAAACGTGTTTATCCACCGAATGGTTCCGGTCAACCGCTCTATTGAGGCCCGCATACTGCGCGGCCTGTTACGGCTTCTTGCCGTGTATCACAGTATTGCCGAGTATACCCTATTTGTTTCATGTAATACCATCCCCTGATCCTGCGGTGAACCTCGGGTACGGGGGGGGGGGGGGGGGGGGGCGGATCCCGATGGGAATGAACCGGGACAAAATCCGGTTACACCTGTCGGGCAGGTCCCAGAAACCCATGTCCGAGGGCCCACGCAACAGGGGATTGATGTTCAGAAA
>JAITJS010000065.1 GCA_031278815.1 Treponema sp. | reverse complement strand
CACCATCAAGCAGGGAAAGCCGGTGGAACGGCTGGCCTTCAAGGGGCCCGATGGGAAGCCTATCCTCCAAAAGGACGAGATTCCCTTCTATAAAAAACAAACCCGGATTGTACTGGAACAGAACGGCAAGATCAGTGCGGAATCCATCAAGGAATATCTGGCGGTGGGGGGCTACAGTGCCTTTGAGAAGGTCCTCTTTGACCTGAGCCCGGAAGCGGTATGTAAAGAAGTAACCGAATCTAACCTCCGGGGCCGGGGCGGTGCGGGTTTCCCCGCAGGGCAAAAGTGGGGGGACACCCTCAAGGCCCAAGGGTCTCCTAAATACGTGGTATGTAACGGCGACGAAGGGGATCCCGGTGCGTTTATGGACCAATCGGTCATGGAGGGGATTCCCCATCAGATGATCGAAGGGATGCTTATCGCGGCTAAGGCAATCGGGGCCAATCAGGGGTATATCTATGTCCGGGCAGAGTATCCCCGGGCGGTAGAGCGCCTCCGCCTCGCCATTGCCCAGGCTGAAGCATTCGGGCTTTTAGGGGATACTATTCTGGGAACTGACTTCAGTTTCAAGCTGACCATCTACCGGGGAGCGGGGGCCTTTGTGTGTGGAGAAGGTTCCGCGCTCATGGGATCCATCGAAGGCCGCCGGGGTATGCCTCGGGTTAAGCGCTACCGTTCCACTGAACGAGGGCTGTACGAAAAACCCACGGTTCTCAACAACGTGGAAACCTATGCCAATGTGCCCCTGATCATCAACAAGGGTGCGGCTTGGTATAAGGGTATTGGACCTGCGACGAGTCCAGGGACTAAAACCTTCGCCTTAACCGGGAAGATCGTCAACACGGGCCTCATCGAAGTTCCCATGGGGACTAAGCTACGAGAGATCATCTATGACATCGGCGGGGGCATCCTCAACGGGAAGAAGTTCAAGGCGGTACAGATAGGGGGACCTTCTGGCGGCTGTCTTACCGAAGCGGATCTGGATATGCCCTTGGACTTTGATTCGGTTCCCAAGGCTGGGGCGATCATCGGTTCCGGCGGCCTGGTGGTCATGGATGAAACCAACTGCATGATCGAGATAGCCCGGTTCTTCATGAAGTTTACCCAAAAAGAGTCCTGTGGCAAGTGCGTACCCTGCCGGGAAGGGACCTTGCGGATGCTGGAAATCCTGGAACGCATCGTGGCTGGTGCGGGTAAGGCCGGAGACCTTGAGCTTTTGGATGAGCTGGCGGTTACGGTTTCCAAGGCAGCCCTCTGTGGTTTGGGCAAGACCGCGCCGAATCCCGTGATAAGCACCCTGAAGCGTTTCCGCAACGAGTACGAAGACCACATCTACAAGCATACATGCACCGCCGGGGAATGTCGGAAGCTGAAAAAACTTTCTATAGTCCCGGAAAACTGCATCGGCTGCGGTGCCTGTACCAAAGTCTGTCCCGCGGGGGCCATCACCCAGCAGGACAAGGTTCTGGAGGGCAAGAAGAAGGCCTATTACGTGCTTGACGAATCCAAGTGTATCAAGTGCTTCGGTTGTATTGAAAAGTGTAAATCTAACGCGATAATAGAGGAGGCGTAAGATGCCTGACAAACAGTTTATTACTATTGATGGTGTGGCCGTCGACTTTGAAAAGGGCTTGAACGTGCTGGAACACGCCAAAAAAGCAGGTATTGATATTCCCGCGTTCTGCTACACCCCGGAACTGTCCATCTACGGCGCGTGTCGGATGTGCCTGGTGGAGATCGTTGATCAGCGGACCGGAAGAAGTTCTCTGGATTCATCCTGTTCCCTGCTTCCCAAGCCCGGCATGGTTATCAAGACCAATACCGAAAAGCTCAGAATGTACCGTAAGAACATCTTGGAACTGCTCCTGGCGAACCACTGCCGGGATTGTACCGCCTGTGATAACAGCCAGCGTTGTAAATTGCAAGCCTTCGCGGACCGCTACGGCATTACCGGGGTCCGGTATCCTCAGCACAATCCTGTCCCGATAGTGGACGATTCCTCTTTCTGCATCACCAAGGATAAGGCCAAGTGTATTGATTGTGGCTGCTGTATCAGGATGTGCAACGAGATCCAGAAAGTGGGGGCTATTGACTTCTCCCATCGGGGTTCGGAGATGGAAGTTTCTTGCGTAGGGGGCAAGCCCATCGGAGAATCGGTCTGTGTGGGCTGCGGTCAGTGCGCCGCAGTTTGTCCCACCGGTGCCCTCACCGTAAAGAACGAAACCAAGCGGGTCTGGGCTCTGATTGACGACAAGAAAACCCGAGTTGCGGTGCAGATAGCTCCCGCGACCCGGGTAGCGGTGGGCAATGCCTTTGGGATCCCCCCTCACGAGAACACCTTCGGCAAGATGGTGGCGGCCCTCCGTAGGCTTGGCTTTGACGAAGTCTACGATACCAACACCGCTGCGGATATGACCATTATCCAGGAGGCCGGCGAGCTTTTGGAACGTCTTAAGACCCCCCAGACCTGGCCCCTGTTTACCTCTTGCTGTCCCGCGTGGATTCAGTATGTGGAAAAGCACCACCCTGAAGTGATGCCCCATATTTCTACCTGTAAGAGCCCCATGCACATGTACTCCGGGGTCTTCCAGAAGGAGGCGGAGCCGGCTGTTCTTGGAGCCATCATGCCCTGTGTGGCAAAGAAATGGGAAAGCGCCCGGCCTGAGTTCCAAACCAATGGTAAGCGGCATGTGGAATTTGTCCTCACCTCTCAGGAGCTTATCCGTATGATTAAGGAAGCGGGTATTGATTACAAGAACATCGAGCCTGAAGCTATTGAGGGCAGATGGGGTAATACCACCGGCGCAGCGGTTATTTTCGGTGTTTCCGGTGGGGTGATGGAGGCAGCCCTCCGGTATGCTCTTTCGGTACTGAAGCTTAATACCCCGGAAAACTATCTGGCCATAGCCGAGTCAGGTATTCGCGGGCTTCCCCGGCCTGATGCCAAGGCAGGTGCCCTGGTAGACGGCATCAAGACCGCTACGATAAAGCTTGGGGATATAGCCCTTAAAGTGGGGGTGGTTTCTGGTCTTGCCAATGCGGATGCTATCATTAAGCGGATACAGGAAGGGGAGCACTTTGACTTTGTGGAAGTCATGGCCTGTCCTGGGGGCTGCATCGGTGGCGGCGGTCAGCCTCCGGCGGATTGGGAGGTCAAGGGAGAACGAGCCCGGGGGCTGTATCTAGCGGACAAGGAATACCCCTTCAACAGCGTGGAACAGAATCCGATTATGAAAGAATGGCAGGGAGGGATCTTCAAGGATCATCACGAAGAACACCAGTATCTGCATATTCATTACGCGGGCCACGGTCACCACTAAGCCATAGCAAGATACGGTAATCAAGGAGGCTGTTCAGCGGAAGCAGCCTCCTTATTTCGTATGGATAGGGCAATAGTATTTTTTATTTTTTGCCTATAGGCTAGACAAATAAAAATAAATGTGCGAGCCTGTTTCAAAACTCCTAAATAACTGGAGATACTTCAAGGCCGCCAAGCATATCACCCCAGTCATTAATACAAACGATACTTTCTTGTAACCTTTCGCCTATATTGAACGGGGTATAAGACTGTCTTCAAATGTGAGTTTGCCCGTTCTACCGTGGTTCGTATCTTATACCGTTCCTGTTTCGCCGGGTACAACTGGACGCGCTCATTGTCTTTCCGTTTATTCGGATCAATTATCGATATACGTCCATGGATCCTGATAAACCCGTCAATAACTTTTGGATCATACGCGCCGTCCATAAGGCTGTAACAAAACGGTACTTTCATTTCTGTTAATTGTTCCATCGGTATCGCCAGTTGACGGTCATGCACATTGGCTCCCGTTACAACCGCCGTCACAGGGAATCCGGTATCGCTGACATCAAGATGCAATTTGTACCCCTTCCAGAAGGAGACATTTCCTTCACTGTTTTTCTTGTACCCCCCACGCGCATTCTTTGTCGATGCCGTCAAGCGATGTTTTCGTATCCTGCTTTGCCTGCTTTTCTATGACCGTCGGGGTTTCGGGCTGGTTTTTGCCGGTCTTCCCCGCTTTTTAGCCTCTTTCTTAACCGCTTTCTCTCAAGCCGGTATCGCCGTTGAGTCCCGGTTTACCTGATATACCTCCAGTCCTTTATGTGCCATAGTGACTATCCCCTCCAGCGTCTTTTCAAGCAGAGCCTGCTTTGACAAAAACGTAAATGCCCGTGAAAAAGTTGCCGTCCCGGGCACATTCGTGAATCCGCACCATAACCGCAAGTTCGGTTCGCCTTTCTCTCGCCTTTTCTATCCTTTTAGGGGGTTTTGGAACAGCCTCATATACAAATTGATTTTCATTCCCGGATTCAACTGGCAAGTGCAACACCACCACATTTGACAAAAACCTCAGCGGGGGTTTTAAAACCCAAACACTTCATCGGCGTTGCATTAATCCTGTTTACAACAGTATCTATTTTTCTCTGTGTTGTAAAGCGCCAATTGTATTTCTTGGGAAAATATCTTCGCACTATCCCATTGCGGTTTTCTATGCTCCCCTTTTCTCAATTGTGGTAGGGTTTACAGAAATATGATGTTACGCCAAGCTTACGGTTCGTGCGTTCATGTAGAGCATGTTCCAATCCGTTGTCATAGGTGAGGGTTTTTCGCAATCCGGCCGGAAGGCCTGAAAGTGCCACAGTCACCGCCTCATGCATAGCGGACGCCGTTTTATCGTTCATGCGGATGACCAGAAAAAACCTGGTTTTCCACTCAACCAGGAACGCCACGCACACCTTGCTTTGGCGGGAAACAACGGTGTCAACTTCCCAATGACCGGCATGCGCCCTTAGTTCGATATGGGGCGGTCGGTCGGTTATGTCGACGCGGTGAGGTATCTTGGAAACCCTGGATTTCTTGCCGGAAAGCCGGTTATGTCGCTTTTTATGGCCTGTGACCAGGCATGGTATAAGATCCCGGCGCTCCGTGTACATCCACCAGTAGATGGATTCATAGTTTGTTGTAAGATCGGGGAAATCCATGGGGGAGTCTGCCCGGCGATGCACTCCGGGGGTCCAGCCGTCATGAATCAAATGGTATTCCACGCAAGCTTTGAGCACGGGGTGGCCAGACGTTTCTTTGGGTGGCTGCGGCGGGCTCTGTTTCTCCGGTATTTGACCTTGTTCACCGGCGGACTGTTCCGCTGTATCTCCCGGCTGATGGACGAGGGGCTTCTTCCTAGGGATTCGGCGATAGAACGCAGGGATTGACCCTGTTCCAAGGCGATAGGGATTTCCTCCCCGCTCTGCGAAGGACAGATGGGCAGCATTTTGCCTGATTTGTGCTAGTGTTCTGTCCAAATCAATTTGAATATGCGGTTTTGGCTTTATGTATACTCTGAATAATAACATCAGTGGATTTTGTCCATTTGAATGGTTTTCCGTCCCTGTTCCAGTTTTTAATATAATCCTCTATCGCCTTTACTAATCCTTTAACGCTGCCCTACCTCTCCCACCTCATCCTTTTGTTCGTTTTCCCGGCAATCAACCGCTCCACCAAGTTCAGCCATGATGAATACATCGGAATAAAATGTGTCTGATATCTTCCGGGAATACTCTCAAAGTATTCTTTCACTTTCTCCCTTTTATAACTGGAATACTTATAGAATTATCGCGTTATCAGGCGGATTCATATAAAGACCAACCACGTCCCTTAGGTTCTCTTCAAACTTTTCATCATTGCTAAACTGGCATGTTTCCGTCAAATGCGGCTTTATCCCCTGTTCCCGTAGGATATTGTTTACCGTGCTCTTAGCTTATGCCTACCTGTTTTGCAAGGCTTCTCACGCTCCAAT
>JAITJS010000004.1 GCA_031278815.1 Treponema sp. | reverse complement strand
TCGTTGCCCGCCCTTGCGGTATTCATGAAGTATATGCTTTTTCTTACCCGGCTTGAAAAGCTGGAGGGGACGTATTTCATTGATTCGACGGCGGTACTATATCATCTGGCGCGTGGGATGACC
The DNA here is from genome assembly GCA_031278815.1 of Treponema sp. Lineage (GTDB taxonomy): Bacteria > Spirochaetota > Spirochaetia > Treponematales > Breznakiellaceae > JAIRLU01. The sequence continues at coordinate 14,911 of JAITJS010000004.1, read as the reverse complement.
GGATTATTCCGGCATTATTTTTACCGTATTGGCAATTTTTTGATAGGGCCCCTCCACTCCTTTTTTGGAGGCACCTCTAAAGGCTTAAAACTCAAATTTCGGCCTAAAAACAAATAAAGTACGCCCAACTTCGCCTAAAGGCTGCCGAATTAATCGGCTTTGGGGCAGGAACAGCTTCCCTCTAAACGATTGGGGCCGGCATACCAAACATAGCGCAATGCGGGGCCTTGACAGGTTACGGTATTAAGGGGTAAGGTTTTTCTTATTCTAGGGGGAGGTGCGGCTTGTGGGATGGCTACCTCCTCATCATTATAGGTTGAGGTTATGACTACAGTAGAACTGGATGGGTATATCCGGAAGATTCCTGATTTCCCCAAAAAAGGGGTGCTTTTTTACGATATTACCGGTATTTTGGTGGAACCTCGGGCTTTCGCCGGGTGTATGGATGCCATGTCCGCCTTGTATCAGGACAAGGGGATTGATGCAGTAGCGGCTATCGAAGCCCGGGGCTTCTTGTTTGCCGCTCCTTTTGCGATTCGTATGGGAATTCCCCTCATTTTAATCCGTAAAAAAGGTAAACTCCCCGGTAAAACCCTGGCTAAGACGTATGAGCTTGAATATGGCCAAGCCACGATTGAAATACACCCTGAAGATGTCCCCCAAGGTAAACAGATACTGCTCATGGACGACCTCATCGCCACCGGGGGCACCCTCAAGGCTGCGTGGGAACTCATCACCGCATCAGGCGGGGTGGTCCCGGAAATATTCGGCATCCTAGGGCTTCCCTATTTGCACTACAATCAGGTTCTGGCGCCGATTCCTGTACAAACCTTGATCACCTACCAATCTGAATAACCTGGATCCATAAAGCACGATGAACCTAACCGGAGATACCGAAGCCTTTGATTTTGCCGTCATTGATAGCCGCCGCAGTGAACGTACGGGGTACCCGGAAGCGGTGTATTGTGCAGGAAAAACCCTGGAACAAGCAGCAGGTATCATTATCCGTATGCGGGAACAGGGAATCCCGGTGTTAGGCACCAAGGCAGAGCCGGCTTTGGCCCGGCGGATAGCGTTGCGCTTCTCAGAAGTGGAATACGATGTCCTTGGTCGGACCTTAACCGTAGGGACCTTATGCAGTCCGGCAGAGCAACAGGGGCTTATCGCGGTAGTTACCGCCGGTACTTCTGACCTGGGGATCGCCCGGGAAGCGGTGCGGACTGCGGAATTTTTCGGCAGCAAGGTTACCTTGATTACCGACGTCGGGGTTGCGGGGATACACCGGCTTTTCAATCGCCTTTCGGATATTCGCAAGGCCCAGGTCATTATCGCCGTGGCGGGTATGGAAGGGGCCTTAGCCGGGGTCTTGGCCGGTTTAGTTTCAGCTCCGGTCATCGCCTTGCCTACGAGTGTTGGCTACGGGGCCTCTTTTGGAGGCCTTTCCGCTTTGCTGGGTATGCTCAGTTCCTGCGCGCCGGGCATCTCCGTGGTGAATATCGATAACGGCTTTGGGGCCGGCTATCAGGCGAATCTGATAAACAAATTGGCCTGCTCCCAAGCCTCAGTGCCGCCTTGGGAGCAGCATCAAACACCATGATCATCTTTATCACCGGGGGGGTTAAAGCCGGAAAATCCAGCCGTGCCTTGGAATTGGCCAAACAACGGGGGCAATTCCCGATTTCTTTCATCGCCACTGCGGAAGCCTTGGATGAGGAAATGAGGGCCCGCATCCAACGACACCAAGAAGAGCGTGCTAGCCTGGGTACCTTTCTTACCATCGAAGAGCCCCTGGCCCTTGACCAGGCGTTGCTCAAAGCCCCCTCACCGGTGATTGTGGACTGTATCCCCATGTGGATCAACAACCTCATGTATTACCAGCGAGAAGGGGATTTTCATGCCCTGCTGGAGCGTTTTATCCAAGGTATGCGGGATGCTATTGTGGTGAGCAATGAGACCGGCCTAGGGAACATCCCCTTTGACGAAGCCACCCGCCGCTATAACCTGCTCCTTGCAGAAGCGAACCGGCGCATTGCCGCTGCTGCAGATAGGGTGGAACTCATGGTTGCAGGGATCCCCCTTAGGGTTAAATGATGCGCCTTGCGGTTCCGTCCTGGGTGATTCCCGGAACCTACCTGGAAAATCTCACCTTTCTTACTGGGGAACGTGCAATTAGTGGGGTGGAGTTGCTTTTTTTCCTGTATGATGAGGACTTACAAAGACTCCTCAACAAGGAATGGGAGGGTATTCTGGAACTGCGAAGGCGCTTTAACTTTACCGCGCACCTTCCAGAACCCTTGCTGCCCCTTCATGAAGAACTGGTGGAGTTGCTGCTCCCCTTGACCGAGCGCTACATCTTTCATCCGGGACCCCCTGAAGATGCGCCTGCCCTGGCTGGGCTTATCGCTTCCTGGGCGAAGCGTTTTGCCCAGGGACCAAACCGCTTCCTGGTGGAAAACACCCGTCCCCAGAGGCTTGAAGTGCTCTTGGAGTATCTTCCCGATGAAGTGGGGATTTGTATGGATACAGGGCATCTCCTTTTAGAAGGGAAGAAGCCGCGGGTTTTTTATAAGCGCTTTCAAGAGCGGATCCAAGAGATCCATCTTCATGGGATTGATTATGAGAAAGCCCGGATGGATGGGAGGCTTCCGGATCATCGGCCCCTACGCCCGCAGGATCCCTGGTTTCAGGAAATGGTTCCTGTGCTGGCAGGGTTTACCGGAACGGTTAATCTGGAAGTTTTTTCTTGGGAAGAGGTTCTGAAGAGCCTTGAGGCCTTACAAGTAGCAGGCTTGCTTTAAAAGGCTGCTGGTATTTTGGGGCTGTAACTATTACAAAAAAAAGATATTATTAATTATAAAGGAACCGCACACTGATTCCTCATTACAACCACAGGAGCAATCTTTTCTATAATAGGAGATTATGTTTATGAATTTAGCACAAAAATTATCATCAAAAAATTTTTTTGTCTTTAATCTAGTACTCATCGGGATTATTTTCGGCTTCTCTCTGGCGTTCCTCTCATTTTCATGTTCAACCCCTAAGGCTCAAAAAGTCGTCCAAGCCCAAGAAGCCTCGCTAAACATTCCCTGGGATGCCCTGCAAATAGCCGAAGGACTGCAAAGTACTTTCAGGTCCGTGGCAAATAAGGTACTTCCTTCGGTGGTGGAGCTTAAAACCATTTCTATCCGGCGGCAGCAGATCCCCAATTTCAATGGTATCCCTTGGGAATTTTTCTTCGGCCCTCGGGACGGCAGTCCTGATGGATCAGGGCAGGAACGGGAATACCGGTCCCAAGGACTGGGTTCAGGGATCATTGTCCGCCAGAACCTGGATACCTATTATGTGTTGACCAATAACCATGTGGTAGGGGATGTCAACGAAATTGTGGTGGTTACCAACGACGGCAAGGAATATCCCGCGGCCCTGGTGGGAAAAGATGAACGCAAGGACTTGGCTATGGTGTCCTTCAAGACCAGCGATGTCCATCCCTTGGCGGAACTGGGAGATTCCGATACGGTCAGAGTGGGGGACTGGGCCATCGCCGTAGGAAATCCCCTGGGCTTCATGTCATCGGTAACCATGGGCATCGTGAGTGCTGTAGGCCGTACCGGTGGACCGGGGAATAATATCAATGATTTCATCCAGACCGATGCATCTATCAATCAGGGCAATTCAGGAGGAGCCTTGGTGAATATCCGGGGACAGGTCATTGGGATCAATACCTGGATAGCCAGTAATAGTTCTGGAGGCGGTTCTGTCGGACTGGGTTTTGCCATTCCGATCAATAATTCCAAGCGTTCCATTGATGAGTTTATCAGTTCCGGGGAGATTAGCTACGGCTGGCTGGGGGTTTCTCTTACCGACCCTGACCGGGATATTATTCAAGCCTTGAAGCTTGAAGGGAAACGGGGGGCCTTGGCCACCCAGGTGTTCTTGGGTTCTCCTGCGGATAAAGGGGGTATACGGCCCGGGGACTTCATCACCCATGTTAATGGTAAAGAAGCCCGAGGGATGACTCCCCTTACCATGATGGTAGGGGATATTAAACCCGGGGAACAGGCACAATTTACGGTTATCCGGGACGGGGTATCCCGGGATTTCCAAGTCCGTATTGAAGTACGGACCGATACTGTGGCAGCGGATAATAAGAAGCTCTGGCCTGGGGTATTTATCGTCCCCCTCTCAGATACCATACGGGACAGCTTGAAACTCGAAAAGAATGCCCAGGGTCTGTATGTAGCCCAGGTTATCTCGGAGACTCCCGCGGCTATCATCGGCTTACAGCGAGGGGACCTAATCACTGGTATTAACGGAGAACCGCTGAAGGATCTGGCCGCCTTCTACAAGGACTTACGGGAAAAGACCGATAAAGAACTGTGGTTTAATTTCATCCGGGGAGATGCTGTCCTTGAAACTTTGAAATTTAAACGTTAAAAAGAGGAGGAAGTATGGCGGTTTTGGAACTGGTACAGGGTGATATTACCCGCTTAAAGGTGGATGCCATTGTCAATGCAGCTAACTCAAGTCTGCTGGGGGGTGGTGGCGTGGATGGGGCTATTCATCGGGCTGCAGGGCCTGAGCTTTTGGCAGCATGCCAGAGTATCGCCGCTCACCGGAAGGGCCATCCTGGGGGAGCGTGTCCTGCAGGAGAAGCGGTGATCACCGGACCAGGGCGACTGTCCTGCAAAAAGGTGATCCATACGGTGGGCCCCATTTGGCAGGGAGGCAACCGGGGTGAACCAGGCCTTCTGGCGGCCTGTTACCGGAACAGCCTTCGCTTGGCCCAAGAACAAGGGCTTGAAAGTATTGCCTTTCCCAATATCAGTACCGGGGTCTATGGGTACCCCAAGGATGCTGCTGCGGAGATTGCTATTCATACCGTAAAAGCAAGCCTCTCTGCAAGCCCGCAGATTAAGCAGGTTATTTTTGTCTGTTATGACCAGGAAAACTATGGGATATATAAGCAGTTTGCCGACCTCTGGTAAAGCTCAAAGCCCTGTATACCGGGGGGAGCCCCACTCCTAGGGGACTATGGATGTATCAAGGCTTCCAGTTTTTCCTTGGCGGAAAGGGGAAGCCTTAGGGTTTTGAGCCGTGATTTCTCTCCGGAACAGAGGCTTACTTCTTTCCGAGGACAGCCCAGTAGCTTTGCCAAGAATATACAGAGCTCCAGGTTGGCCTTGCCGTCTTCAGGGGCCGCGGCAATTTTGACCCTCAAGCGGCCTGCGCTGAGGCCTAGAAGCTGGGAGTGGGGTGCCCCGGGCAGGGCCTTCACATCCAGATAAAGCAGGTTTTCAGAAACTCGGAGACAGGATTCCCCCCTAGGGACTCTCATTAGTAAGCTCCAAAAGGGATGATCTCTTTGATTTCCACTGTAAACCGGGCGCTGGCAGCCCATTTACCTGCATCCATCCAATAACTAGGAAAACTGGCCAAACCAATATAGCCCCGCACTTCCTTTGGACGGTTACGTTCACTCCCCCGGAGCATAGCTCGTACTGCCGATCGAGCCGCATCTTCAAGAGCAGCCTTTTTAATGGAGAGCCCGTCTGCTATTGCTACGGGATCTCCCAAGGGCCCATGCCCTATGGCCTGGCTGGTCTGTACTTTGCCTGATTTCCACAGTCCCATACGCCGTTTCTGGGCTTCATTGAGCTGGTAATCGGTCCATAGGTACAGCCGCATATCCCGAACCTGGGCATCCGTAACAAAAAGCCCGGGGTCTCCAAAAGGGATGGTTCCCAAGGGGGCCAATTCAAAGGCTTCTGCTATACCCCTGGCCCGTTCACCAATCGCATATTCAAAGGACCAGCCATAAATCATAGCAGCATACATCAGGGCCGACTCTTCCAGGGCCCTCCGGTACGCGGATTGAGCATCCAGAGGATAGACCACATCCACATACTCGCCATACACTGGTTCCAGATCAATTCGTACCTCTCCCCGCAATACGTCTTGAGCAAACAGGCTCGCAACGCTGAGCAGCAGCATAATAAACGCAGGACCTATGCTCTGCATCCTAAGCAATGACTATACTCCTTAGCTTAGGTCCGCCGGATCAGGGAATTCCAGGGATTTTCACCGAAGCGGACCAGAAAATAGATCCAACCAAAGGCAAATCCCGCCAGGTGCGTCAGATGGGCCACCCCACTGCCGATACCCGTAACCGATGAAAAGATTTCAATCGCGGTAAATCCCAAAACCATGATAGGTGCCCGCAAGGGTAGTATTCCCCAGATGAAGATCACCGCTTCGGGAAACAAGGTGGCATAGGCTAACTGTACCGCGAATATGGCTCCTGAGGCGCCCAGAAGAAAAACCCGGTAAGCACCGGTAAACCAATACACCAGAAAAGAAAAAAAACCTGCTAAAATGCCGGTAGCCATATAATACAGCAGAAATTCCTTACTTCCCATACGGCGTTCCACCTGGGTACCGAAAAGAAACAGCGCAAGCATATTAAAAAGGAGGTGAGTGAAGTTCCCATGAGCAAACATATAGGATACAAACTGCCATACCCAACCGTTCAATACTCCCCCTGGATTAAGAGCCGCATAATATTTCACCGGAGGGAATACTTGTTCCAGCAGAAACACCCCTATATTAAGCCCGATGAGGATCAACGCTATATTATCATTTCGATACCGGAAGGGACGGCGAAATAAATTCATATTATAACAATACCATGCTGATGGATGTTAGGTCAATTATCCTGTAAAGAAACCAAAAAATTCCCCCATAATTAAAGCAATCCCCGGATATCATGCCTTTCTATATATAGTTATGAGAAAATGAAAATTTTCTCATCATTTTGAACCTTGGAGGTAGATATGTTCAAGATAGGTATGGCACAAAAGTATCACAAACACAGGATATGTGCTGTTGCCTTGAATCCCATCGGATTTTTGTGGCTGCTCATGGTATGCATCGGGATATTGTGTGTTACAGGATGCAAGCAGCCAAACGATCCGGTTACAACGGATACCCCTGCCGAGACGGAGGAGCCTGCCAAAACCGGCCAGCCGGTCCAACCAGCGACTCCTGATCAGCCGGATACCCCTGACCAGCCGGATACCCCTGACCAGCCAGCGACTCCTGACCAGCCGGATACCCCTGATCAGCCAGATACCCCTGACCAACCGGATACCCCCGATCAGCAGGATACCCCTGACCAACCGGATACGCCGGCTCCGCCTGAAGAACCGGCTATGGAAGAGCTTACCGGGGCAGCAGAGCTCAAGGACTATTTAACCGGCTTACCGGAAAATACGGAAGATACTCCGTACCGGATTAAGGTTAATGGGATTGATCTTACGAAGAAAACCGACAAAGGAGATACCCTTAGAACCCTCTATGAGGCCCTAAGTCGGTATGTGTCCCTGGACCTGAGCGGCTGTACGGGAGATAAGCTACCCAATGTTACCACCGAGACTGTTCCTGCCAAGGCATACCTGGTCTCTCTTACCCTGCCGGCTACGGTCAAGAGTATTGAAGTGAATGCCTTCTCGGGTTGTACCGCCCTCACCTCAGTAAACATGCCCAAAGTAACCACGTTAATCCATGGGGCTTTTAGCAATTTATCGAAACTTACATCGGTGTATATGCCGGAAGTACAAATTATAGAAAATTACTCGATTGCTTCAAGTGGGGTTTTCTATAAGTGTATTGCCCTTACATCGGTTTCCATGCCTAAGGTTACATCCATAGGTAATAATGCTTTCTATGGCTGTACTGAGCTGAGATCCATTACCTTAGGGTCTATACCACCGGTACTAGAAGGAGAAAATGTGTTTAAAAACGCAAAACTCCTCACGGCAATTTATGTTCCCCCTGCTGCGGTTACCAGCTATCAAAATACCGACAAGACCAACTGGACCATTGACTTAAAACAGAAAGTACAGGCCCTGCCATAGGAACCGGCCCTCGCAGGGGTGGTACTACCGCCCCTGCTTTTAGCAATCTACTAGACTATAATTCTTGTTCGCAAAGACCATACCCTTCAAGGGTATTTTTTTGGCTGTCTCCGATAGGCTCCACATGAACCACAATATCATAAACCCATTCCACCCGTTCTTTGATGGCCCTTTCAACATGAGAAGCGATCCTATGGGCTTCTCGGACCGTCAGCTTCGGATCCACCTCAATATCAATATCAATATCCCAGTACCCGGCGATACGTCGCATTCTGGTCCGGTGGGGATTTCCCGCACCCTTCACCGAATGAACCGCCTCAAAAACAGCCTGATAGGATTCCTTCCCAGAACCGCCGTCCATAAGTTCCATATTAGTTTCGATAAAGATGGCTATAGCCGATTTAATAATCCAAAAACCTACCAGTATGGCAGTCACGGAATCAATAAACCCGATACTCAGGAGGCGGGAAAGACCAAGCCCCAGGAGAACCCCTAGGGAGAGTACTACATCTGCGGCCATATTCTTCCCATTAGCCCGAAGCATAGGGGAGTTAGCCTTTTTACCAAACCATTGCTGGATCCAGGCAAGGAAAACCTTTCCTATAATAGAAAAAAGGCTTACCCCCATGGCGGTGATTGCGGGCATCGCAACTTTAGTACCGTGGATGCTGGAAAGTAAGGCCCTCCCGGAATTAAGGATAAGCTGGGCTCCAGCAAAGAACAGGGAGAAGGACAAAAGAGCAGTGGCTACAGTTTCCGCCCGCCCATGCCCCCAAGGGTGTCCCGGATCAGCAGGTCGGGCAATCACCCCAGCAACGATGAAGGACATCAGGGCAATGAGGACGTCCACCGAGGAATCAATACCGTCACCCAGTACGGCCAAGCTCCGGGTATGTAAGCCGAATCCTATTTTGACTAGTGCCAGGATGCTATTACCTAGCAGCGCGATAAGGGAGGCGGTTTTTATCATATCCACCTGGCTGGTGTTACCGGTAGGGGTCTTTTTTACGGCACTCACGGTTAGTGAAACTCCATTCTTTTTCGTTTTTTCTATATTATATGGTCATTTCATGTACTTGTTCTAGCATGAGGTAAAATAATACCTGTTTTACCAAAAAATGGCCATAAAAGGATAGCCATCCATGCTCGGATCCAGTATACTAAATTAACAATTTTACCTGAGACCTATACAGTAAATATTATGATGAATACTAAGAGCAGCCTTCTGAGCGTATGGATGGTAGGCTGGGTTGTCCTGATAGGCAACGCGGTGTTTGCTGATGCCGATACCCTGCGGCAGGCCATCATTGAAACCGCCAAGCAGTATCAGGGAGTTTCTTATCGATACGGTGCGGAATCTCCCAATGCCTTTGATTGCTCTGGGTTTGTCCGGTATGTCTATCGTACCGCGGTAGGGATTGAGCTTCCCAGGACCTCAAAAACCATCTGGGCTTCAGGACCATCAATAGGTATTGCGGAAGCCAAGATGGGGGATATTGTAGTCTTTGCATCTAAAGGAATCATCAACCATGTGGCCATTCTGCTGGATGCGGATTCCGTCATTCATGCGGTTTCCTTGGGACCTAAGACCGGGGTTATCATTTCCCCTTTGAAAGACCGTTATTTTGGCCCTCGGATAATCGGCGTTAGATCCTTTCTGCTTCCTCTTGAATGATCTCTCAAGATCGGGAGAGTTTGTGGACAGTTACCATAGGTACCATTATATTTATAAACATACTAACCAGATGATCGAAAAACGAGCCTAGTATAGATCTGCCCAGAGTGATGCTAATCGATCTCTGTAAGGAGCGTGCCATGTCAATGCCTATAAAGGGTATAGAAAAAGATTTCATAATTAACCTGCTGTATAATGAACAGATTCCTATCATATTTCTCCATAATCGCGAAGAGTATATCTTAAAAGTCGAAAAGTATACTAGAGATAAGATCTATTTTAAATCGGATCGTCCCCTAGAGGACTTGGTAGTGGGTAAAACCGTCGATCTTATCTTTACGTATAACGCCCTCTCTATCTCCTTTGCGGTGGAAATGAATGCCCTAGAACATGGCATCAATGTTCAGGAAAAACATTTCGTTGGGAATATGCCGGAATTTTTGTATAAAGACCTGGACAGGTCCTATAGCCGGGTAAAATTTCCCCGAGATATTCAGGTCAAGTTTACCTTAACCAGGGATCACTACATCCTTCCTTTCCCCGAGGTGAATCTGGTTAAACCCTTTGAGGAAACCGATATGGCCTTAGACGGAACACCAGAACTGGATGTCCACGACTTTAATGGGATTCTGACTGCCATAGACCGTTGGATCAAGGATTACGCCGATGGGTATAAGGTGACGCTTTTTAAGGATGAAACCTCTTTGAGTTTTGAGGAGCAGCTTATCGCCAAAAACGGCAAGGCCTTATTTTTACCGTCTATGAAAGAGCGGTTCCTGGGCCTCAACACCGCTACCTATCCCCAGAAGTATCTGATAACCGAAGAGCAGTTTAAAGAGTACCTCAAAAGCATCGGGGTAAATCCCACCTATTTTGATAAGGCTATCGCTCATTTCTTTGATTCTAAAGAGGGAGGAGGTATTTTGGCGGATCTCTGGATTCCCCTCTTTTTTAAAAATTACATGATTGGTTCTATTCGGGTTTGGATAAAAAAAGCAGAAAAAGTTCCCTTAGATTATAAGGTCATAGCCCCTCTTTACCGCTATGCCCAAGGCTTGATCCTTGCCCTTAAAGAGCAAGGGTATTTTGAATCCCGCCGCATCAAAGATATCCCTATTACCGCCACGGGTATTGATATAAGCGCCTCTGGACTCCGTTTCGCCTATCCCCTTTCATCTATTACTACGGCCATGCCGGTAAATAGCACGATAGCCCTCAGATTGCTTATACCCAAGCGTACTATCAGTGTAAACGCTGAAATAGTACGCTCCTATAAGAGAAGGGATACCCTTTTCTTTGGCTGCCGCTTCCTTGATATAACCCCTGAGGATATGCGGTTTCTTTTTGAATATATCTACGGGACCCCTTTTACCGAGCCTGGAACTTCGCTCATATCCGGTCGTGTATAGCAAAGTAGTGCTGGGCGTTTCTAAAAGCAATATCCCGAACCATACCACTTAAGAGGGGGAAATCAAGGGGAATTGCCCCTGCTTCCGCCCAGGTACCCAGAATATTGCAAAGAATCCGGCGGAAGTATTCATGCCGAGGATAGGAAAGGAAGCTCCGAGAATCGGTGAGCATCCCCACAAAACGGGAAAGCAGCCCAAGGTTCCCCAGAACTTTCATCTGATTCTCCATGCCGTCCTGGTGATCCAAAAACCACCATGCAGAACCGAGCTGCATCTTGCCGGGAATGCCATCCCCTTGGAAAGAACCCATGATCGAACCCAGGGTATACAGATCTTTCGGATTGAGGCTGTAGAGGATGGTCTTAGGCAGCTTTTGTCGAGATTGGAGGAGGTCTAAAAAGCGGGCCAGATTTTCCGAAATCCGATGATCCTGGATTGCATCATACCCCGTATCAGGACCGATGGTCTTAAATGCCTGGGAATTAATGCTTCTTATAGCCGCAAGATGCAGTTGCATAACCCAGCCTCGGTCATGGTATTCAGAGCCCAAAAAGCACAGCATAAAGGTCTTATAGGATTCAAGGGAACGCTTATCCACGGGTGTTCCCGCAAGCACCTTAACCAAGGTCTCCTGCACCTCTTTTTCCCATTTTTGTTCCCCTGCTGCACCAGTGCCGCCTTCTTGGGCAAGCTCAAAGGGGATGTATTCCAGGCCATGATCCGAAGCCCGGCATCCCCGATCATTGAAGAGATCCATTCGGCGCTTAAGGACCTCCAGGAGATCCTCCAAGGAGCTTATGGTCTTACCTGCTGCAGTACCAAGCCGGGCTATATAAGCGGCAAAATCTTCTTTATCAATAGCGATAACCTTATCCGGTCGGAACGAAGGGACCACCTTGGTTTCCGTTCCTTGGGTAGTAGCGATCTTTTCATGCCATTCCAGGGTATCTGCAGGATCATCCGTGGTACCCACCGCATAAACCTTAAACTGTTTGAATATACCGTATACCGAGAACTGGGGATCCTGGTGGAGGATTTCATAGGTAGCCTTCCATATCTCTGGAGCGCTGTCCCGATTCAACGGTTCAGCAATATCAAAATACCGCTGGAGTTCCAGATGGGTCCAATGGTACAAGGGATTCCCGATAAGATAGGGAACCGTTTCAGCCCAGGCAAGAAACTTATCGTAGGGTTCTGCAGCACCGGTAATGAAGCGCTCGTCAATACCATTACCCCGCATGGCCCGCCATTTATAATGGTCTCCCCCAAGCCACACTGCGGCTAAGTCCGGGAACCGGCGGTTCTCCGCAATCTCCTGCGGGATCAGGTGGCAGTGATAATCCCATATCGGTTCCTCGACCGCTGCTTCATGATAGAGCCTTTGGGCGGTCTTCGTCATAAGCAGGAAATCCTGGTTCAGGAATTTCCTATCAGGAAAAGAGTTCATACCATAACCTCACTATACATGCTAGGGATCAAAACGGGTCTCCACTGGGATCCGTACTAGATTAACAAAATGGCCAGGATACCGGTTCTTAAAAGTATTGAAGGAGGTTTCCTCTGCGCTCTCAAAGACCGCAACCTGAAAGTTGCCGTATTCATTGAAATAAGGAACCAACACCGCTACATGAAAATGTTGGCGCATCCGGGGCTTAGGGTCTCGCTCGTCGTTTATTGATGCTAAGTATATAGTTCCCGGCTCATTGATGGCCAAGGTATACAAGAGGGGATGGATTCCTTCAAAACTAAAGCCCGCGTTTAAGAGAAAGCTTGGATAGGATAGGCTCGAGGTGCCATTCCGGTTCCGCTGGATTAACAAAGCAAAGGGCCGATCTTGTACTTCGATTTCCTCAAGCCTCCCAAATGCAGAAGCTCGAAGGATGGTTCCTACCTGGGAAGCCAGATTACGGGTCCAGTCAAGCCCAAAAAAGGGATCCCGTAGTGGTTCATAAATTTCGGTTAAGGAAGAACCCCGTTCTCCAAAGGGTTCTTTTAAGGGAGGAATCGGGAGCCGTTCACCGGTAAAGGGTCGCAGGATACCATCCACAACCCATTTAGCAAAACCTGAACAGTTGAGTCCCCTCGCTCCCTCCTGAGTCTGCAAGGTATTGATATATACATACCGACCTTCAGCATCAATGGCGCCATCGTCTTGGTACTGCAATTCCGGAAGTCGATCCCGCAATCGGCTCATAAAAACCCGCAGGTCTCGGTACATTTCAGGCTGGGGATCAAAGTAATGCCGGGGGAATTTACTGCCTGCTGTACTCAAGATCTCTTCTATTGGAACAACCATGAGCCGCTCCAGTGCATAGGGAAGCGGTACGGAACGAGCCACATAGGCGTCGTACAATACCACATCCATAAGGCATCGGTCCTCTGTAAAGGGACGGAACTGAACATAGATATAAGGATCGCTACGAAGAAAGACCCGGATCCTACTGGGGCTACCGTCATCTTTTCGGCGGGTGAGAATCCAGGACCCTTGCGCCCAACCAGGATAGGAATTGTTCCGTTCTCGAGCAAGAACGATCATAAACTCATCTTTACCCGCCTCAGCCCGAACCTGAATCCTGCCTCCCCCGGGTAACGTATGAATAAAGGCCTTTTGGTTCAAAACCCGGTCAGCAGCCTCGGTAAACCAAAAATCTTTCAGGCTTATCCTTAAGGAAACATCATCTTCTATTTTCCGGGTAGGAAGGTCTATTCCCTGTAGGGGCATTAACAATCCTAGGAATAACGAAGCTCTCATTACTACTCCTAGGTAACCTGTTTTGAAACACATAGCTTTATAAGTATCGATTATTAAAGCGCGAATTACAACCGCGAGGCTCATCTTATCCCAGCTTCCTATCGGTAAAACGGAGAATTGCTTCAAGCACCCCCCCGGCAACGGATAGAGCCTTATCTGACACGGTAAAACAATGGGATCGCTCACACCGAGGATCCACATCCCCTACTTTCATCCCCTGGGTAACGGGAATCCCCGGGGGTAGGATCCCCCGCAGCATACCCCCTAACCCGGCATAAATAGGGAGACCCGAAACCCTGGCCACCAGCTCCCCCTTTTGTACCCTATCTCCAATAGTACTCTGATGTTCAAATATACCCGATGCAGGAGCACGGAGCAGCCGCTCCAGGGTGTATCCCCCGATATCTCCAGGGATCCCCGTATTCGGGATCGCAGATCCTTGGGTAATGACCCGACCAAGCCTATGGCCGCGCATGGTCTCAATCACCGCATGACAATCAATTCCCGCGGTAAACCCTGGACCTACCCCGATTACCACCTTCGCATCGTCTATATGGGTACCCCTGTTTCTTTTCGCGATAATCCCATCCACCACTACATCGGGAGCAAACCGTTTTACCACGGTTCCGGTAGGATCCACAAATACCGGGATACATCCTGCAGTAAGAGCCTCCCGCATGGTCGATTCGTCTTGCACCAAGCAAGCCCGAACATCCTCTACGACTACCTGGCCCTGTATAACTGCCTCGGAAAAAGAAACGGTTCTACGGACTGCAGTGGGAAGGGCGATCTCGGTCATCAGGATTGTAAAATGGGCATGAAAAAGCCGTAATGCAATACCTGAGGCAATATCCCCTGCTCCTTTGATTATCACCACCATGAAAGGTCTTCCTTTATTTTATAATAATATGGCATACTCTTATATTATTACTATGTTGTGGTCTAGAAAACGTTTTGGTTCTTTTAGTTTTTATCGTGAAGCCCTAAGTATCGCCCTGCCGGTTATGTTGCAACAACTCATCATGAGTATGGTCTCCCTCATGGACAACTTTATGGTTGCGGGATTGGGAGATATCAGCATGGCTGCGGTCAACGTAGCAAACCAGCTCAACTTCATCTCTATCGTTATTATCAATGCGGTCTGCGGCGCAGGAGGAATTTA
>JAITJS010000091.1 GCA_031278815.1 Treponema sp. | reverse complement strand
GATTCGAGAACTGAACTTTTCGATGAGCAGTCCCCAGTGTTTACGCATATACTCAAGCTGACCGATAAGCGAGTGCGGAGAAGCCAGGGCCGGGGCCCGCAGCATATCCCAGAGGTTCATCCCATCCGGGCCAAAGGGAGGCAGCGCTGCAAGATGCTCCTGCAGTTCGTTCACGGCCTGGGTATACACGGTCCTTTCCGCAAGGGATGCCGCGTCAAAAAGAAACTGAAAGGGGCTAAACCCAAGGTTGAGGTTCGCAAGGGCCAGGAGCAACAGTTCTTCCAGTGCCAGGGCGCGGCAGCTTTCCCGACCTTCAAAGCCCTGAAGATACGCGGCTACCGTTGTTTTTCCAGCGTAGACCTGCTGGGGAGGAAAGAATTCCCCAAAGGTATGCAGGAGCGTTTCGGTGTTGTTCTGTCCCAGATGGCTTGCAAGGCGTAGGAGGGCTGTATCAAACACATCAGGGTGTACCTGCTGCCGGTACAAGGCAATCACATAATGGAGGATTTCATCAATCAGGCCCATAGCATTGAGCTGTCCCGCCTTAACCAGCCGTTCCGAATGGCGGGGATCAACGTGGGCGTTGAGTTTTGCCGCAAGCTCCCGGACTTGCCGGAAATCCGCCAGCACCACATTCCCCCGCAGGGAGAACAGGGTATGATCCAAACCGTATTCCTCCCTGCACTCCCGCTTAATATGAAATGCTTTTTCTGGCCCTTCATCCTGAGGCATGGTCTGCAGCCATGGGAAGCTTTGTTCCAAGAGGGAAAGGCGCAGGGAAAGGCGCTTCATTGGTTCTTCCCCTTTTGCCCTTGCAGCGGTTTTGTCGCAGGGGCAACTTCGCTCAGCTCCCGCACGGCTCGTACCAGATTCTTATCTTCCCCGATTTCCTGAATTGGTGCAGGAAGCCGATAGGTCCAGTTAAAATCATCCACCCTACCCGGCACGTTGATCCGCTCCCGGGCCGGATCCGGAGCATACCAGCGCTGAGAAAGGTGGAGGAGATCCTGAATCTGGAGCACCAGGAACTGGGAGGGGGCACTGGCAATCTTATTGAGGATGATCTTGGCGATGCCTGGGGTGTATTTAGGGGAAAGGTATGGTACCCCGATGAAGTTAGCGAATTGTTGCGTATCCGCCTCTTTTTCCCACCATTCCCGGAGGGTGGAACTGTCATGAACTGCGGGGGTGCAGACGCTTAAGGACGGATACTCGGCTAAGGGAAGATAGGGCGCCCCCGGCTCCTCCCAGCGCCGAGACCAGCGGATCACCTTAAGACCTAGGATTTTGAGCTTGCTGAGTACCCGGGGTACACAGTCAGGCACCGCGCCCAGGTCTTCTGCACAGGGAAGCATGGAGGAGGCTTCTTTAAGCACGGTTAAGAGCTTCTTTCCCTGCTTTTCCCACAGCGCTTCCGAGGCCTGCCGGTTTTGCGTAAGCAGGGCCTCCAGGTTCTGCTGTTCCTCCCTTGAAAGGGAGGCGTAGGCCCGGGAGTTCCGGTAATACCACACCGGCGAGTACCGGCCCTTGGCATATTCCAGGAAGATCCGGTTATCCCAGGCCGCCAAGAGGTACGCCTTTGCCGCAGGATGCAGGGTCAAGGCTTCGATGTCTTTTTCACCCTTGATACGCTGCTTAAAGAGCCACAGATCCTCCTGGCCTATCCGGTCCAAGGCCAGGGTAAAAGCCTTTTCCACCGCTGCTGTCAGGTCGCTCGAGTCCAGACCCCCGGTTTTGAGGCTGTTCCACACTTCCTCCGTGGGAATATGAGGCTGAGAAACCCAACGGATCCGGCCCGGATCAAACCCTAGTCCCTTCAAGTCCTTACCGGTAAGGGGAACCGCAGGGACAAAACGACCCAGGATCGCGGAAGTATCCTCCCGCCGGGAAGCCCAAATCCGGAAAAAACCCAGCACATGATCGATCCGGTAGGCGTCGTAGTATTTCTCCGCCACTTTGAGCCGGTTTTTCCACCAAGCGTAGCCGTCTTTGGCATGGGCCTGCCAGTTATAGATGGGGAATCCCCAATTCTGTCCCAGGGGACTGTACATATCCGGAGGCGCCCCTGCGGAGAGGTCCCGGTGGAAGTATGCAGGGTGGGCCCAGACATCGCAGGAATCCTCGTTCATCAAGATGGGAATATCCCCTTCCAGGATGATTCCCAAGGCTTTAAGGGCTGTCGCAGCCTTACGGAACTGGGTATCCAGAGCTTCCTGCACCCACACCCAGAAGAGATGCTGCCCCCACAGGCTGGTATCTTCCCAGAGGGCTTGGATGTCTGCTACGGTAACCTTCTGGTGGCTTTCCCAATCTTTCCAGCTCTTTTCTCCGTTGGCTTCTTTGAGCCTGCGGTAGACCGCGTATTCCTTAACCCACAGGTTCTCCTGGATCCAAGAAGCCAAGGATCCTCCGGGTTTGGCCTTATCCGTGATGTCTCCGTTATGGGCCGTGTAAAGTTTTCGCAACAGTTCCATCTTGGCCCGGAGGAGCTTGTAATAGGGGAACCGGGGCTCATCTCTAAAAATACCTAGTTGCTCCTCGACTTTTTCGGCAAAAGAAGGCTCTGCCTCAGCCTCCGGGAGATCTTGGATCCTGAGGTAGAGGGGGTGCAAGGCGCACGAGGAGAGCGCGCTGTAGGGGGAACTATCATAACCGGTGTCATTGACCGGTAAAAGCTGGATGAGCGCAAGGCCCATGTTCTTGCAAAGTTCACCAAAGGCGGGCAAGTCAGGGAATTCACCGGCTCCTATAGATTGTTCACCTCGCAAGGCTCCGATTGGAATGACCGTACCGACGAGACGCGGTTCAGGGTGGGTTTGTTGTTTCTGAGCAAGGCCCATTATGTCCTCCTTAATATAGGTACTTTGAGTATATCCTTAAGGGGAAAGACATAATAGAGCTGAAGATTAGAATTTTCCCGCCAACGGCCGTAATATTCCTATAGTAGAAAAGACCCCCAAACCACCGGAAGCCTATCCGAAACCTCCTTAAGGCAGTATATTCACTGGTATGAGTTATCCCGCCGGTGTCCTTCCCCCAGAGGTCCATTGCCTTGGAACCGGTATTCGCCGAATAGGGTCTCTTGAAAACCTTTCCGCTCAAGACCCATACTTAACAGGAGGAAACAATGAGTGCTCCCCTTTCCCCTTACCATCTTGGTAAGGCTCGTGAACTGTACAATTTATTCAATGTTTTTAATGCCCTCTCCTGGTCATTTCTTACGGGCAATATTATCACCCTCTTTGCCATGCGGCTTGATGCCTCTTCCACCTATCTGGGCGGTATCGGCGCGCTCCTCTATGTGGCATTCTTCTTTCTTCCCCTGGGGAAAGTGCTGACCAAACGCTTCTCCATCATCAAAATCTTCAGCTTTGCCTGGATAGGCCGGTCTATAAGCATGATATTCCTCTTGTTCGTCCCCATTGCGGTGGCTGCCGAGCATCATGCTATGGCTTTGCAGTTGACTCTTCTGGGGGTAGCCTGCTTCCACGGGATCCGCGGGGTGGGGATGATCGGCAATAACCCGGTTTTAAGTAATCTGGCTATGGGGCCTGATCGAAGCAGTTACATGACCCAGATCCAGATCATCAACAGCGCGGTGGGGATGTTTGCGGGCTTTATTATCGCCCTCTTTTTGGGACGGGAACCCCCCTTGTACCTGTATAGCATCATCATGGTAGTGGGCATTGGCTGCGGCATTTTCAGCGGGGTCCTCATGCAAAAGATCCCTGAACCCCCGGTAAAACCGCAAGCGAAAACCAGCACCTTGTTCGGGGTCATCAAACAGGCCGTTTCCACCCCTTCCTTGCGTCAATTTATCCTTATTCTTTTTCTCGTGGCCTTAGTCTCAGGGGTGTCCCGGTCCTTCATCATTGTCTACAGCAGGGATGTCTTTGCCCAAAGTGACGGCATGGTCTCCCTGTATACGGTCTTCGGTGGACTGGGAAACCTGCTTATAGGACTGGTCATCAAATTTCTCGTAGGCCGGATCGGCGCAAAACCTATCTTTATTATCTGCGTCATTATCGGCTTAGCAGGGATGCTCCCCATTGTCTTTATTTCCCAGAACCTTTCGGATAATTTCAACACCCTGGTCCTGCTCTTGAGTTTCATCTTTTTTATCTTGAACTTCGGCTTTCTCGGTTCTGAAGGGATAGCCCAGACCTATTTTCTCGGACTGGTCCCTATGGAATTGATGCTGGATATGGGGATCCTCTATTTTTTGGTGTTTGGCATAGCCGGCGCAGGAGGGTCCTTTGCTACCGGCTTGTTTCTCGATTTTCTGGGGGACTGGGGGGTTTCCATATCCGATTCCTTTAAGATACTGTACCTCATCCTGGTGCTTATGACCTTCTTGGCCCTGTTCCTCCAAAAGAAGCTCGTTCCCCTGGGATCCCTTCCCCTTTGGGGGGCCTTGGAAGTGATGTTTTCCTTCCGGGATCTTCGGGCCATTACCCTGTTGGACCGGCTTGAGAAAACCAAGGACTCTGAGGAAGAAGCCGCCCTCCTGGAGGCCCTCCACGATACTCCCTCACAGCTTGCACTCAAGGGCCTTCTGGACCGAGCCAAGTCTCCCCGGCTGGCCATACGCATGGAATCCTTCCGGGCTATGGAAACCCTGGATGTGCTCACCGAAGAAGCAGAGAAAGCCCTGATGAACGATATCATCCACAATCCCTTTACCACTGCCTATATTTCTGCCCGGATTTTGGGGAACCATCGGGTTTTTGCAGCGGTCCCCCTGTTACGGGAATTGGTCAATTCCCAAGACTATATGCTGGCCGGAGAGGCCATCATTACCCTGGCAAAATTGCAAGATGAAGCCTTCCGCCCGCAGATCGAGGAAATCATCCTGCAAACCACCAACCCCCGGCTCAAGATCATGGGAGTAGAGGCCTTTGGCATATACCGGTCCATCCATTCCCTTTCGGTACTGCTGGATATACTCCGCGTAGCGGATCCCCCGCCGTACCTACGGGACGAAGTGGTTCTGGCTATGGCCAGTATTCTGGATATTCAAAATGAGTTTTACCCTTTGCTTATCCGTTTTTTGGAGGATCCTACCTTGGCGCCGACCTTGGCCCTAGACGAGGCTGAAGCGGCCTATGAATATTACCGTGCTACTCATGGAGGCTGGTTCCGGCGAAGGCGAGCAGGTTTAGCCTTCAGCAATAAGCAGGCTAAGGCATTGCAGCCTGGGGTGAGCGCTTTGGTACGTGAATCTCAGGGGGCTCCCCTTTCCCGATGGATACTGGAATTGCCTGAGGATTTAGCCGAGCCTATCAGCCAGGTGGTCTTGGCCGAAGCGGTGGTGAACGATGAGCTTATGGCCTTTGAACGGTTGCGGCTTTTAATCGTCCAGTGGGCTTCCCAGATGTTGCGGGTCTGGACCACTACCTTGAAAGGAAACCGCTAAAGCCCTCAGCTCTTTTTTCCCCGCCTCAAGCCTGAAGCGCAGCCAAGGCCCGGTCAATCCGTTCCAGGGATCGGGTTGTGCCGAGGATCCGAATCGTCCCAAAGAGTGGCGGACTAACCCGGGCCCCGGTGAGGGCCACCCGCAGAGGCATCATAAGGTCCCCCACCTTTACCCCTGCCTTTTCTGCCTGGTCCTTGATGAAGGCTTCTGCTTGGGTATCGGACAAAGCCTCTAAGGGTTCCACCAGGTTCCGGCATATACTGAGCAGGTCAATAGTCTGAGGGAGGTCCCGTTTTTTGGGGATAAATTCTGATACCGGTGGCAGTGGGGGCTCTGCAAAAAGATAGCGGATCTTATCCGGGATTTCCTTGAGCACCGAGACCCGTTCTTTGATGAGGCCCATAGCTGCGCTAAAGGCACGGTGCTGTGCCGCGTCAGGGGCAGTCCCAGGGCAGCCGAAAAGCCCTGCCTCTACCCCATAGGGAAGGGCCAAGGCGGCGAGGGCTTCATCGGTTTTCATCCTGATATACTGACCGTTGTACCACCCCAGTTTCTTGTAATCAAACACTGCGGGGGCCTTGCTGAGTTTATCCAAGCTGAAACGGGAACAGAGCTCCTCCAGGGTATAGAGATCCTTTCCCTCCTCGTAGGAAGCCCCTAAGAGGGCCACATAGTTGATCAAGGCTTCGGGAAGATACCCTGCACGCCGGAATTCGTCGATGCTGGTGGCGCCATGGCGTTTGCTTAATTTTTTTCCGTCTTGCCCCATCACCATAGGCAGATGGCAGAACACCGGATGATCCCACCCGAAAAGCTGGTACATGATCACGTGGAGGGGCGTTGAGGGAAGCCATTCCTGGGCTCGAAGCACATGGCTTATGCCCATGAGGTGATCATCCACCACATTGGCCAGATGATAGGTGGGGAAGCCATCGGATTTGAGGAGGACCGGGTCAGGGGTAATCGCATCGTTTTTCCATTCCACTGATCCCAAGAGGGCATCGGTAAAGCGGGTAGTTTCCCCCAAGGGGATTTTAAGGCGTATCACCGGCGCCTCCCCAGCGGCGAGGCGCGCGGCTCCTTGGGAGGGTGAGAGGCCTCTGCAATGCCGGTCATAACCGGTTTCCTCCGCATGGGTCTTGGCCTGTTCCTCTCGCAGGGCATCAAGCCGCGCCGTGGAACAGAAGCAGTAATAGGCCCGGCCCTTTTCAACCAGGGCCTGGGCGTGTTTTTGATACAACCCAAGCCGTTCCGACTGGATATAGGGTCCCACCGGTCCCCCTCTATCAGGGCCTTCACTCCAATAGAAGCCAAGCCAGGTAAAGGTATCATAGAGGTTTTGGACAAAGGCAGCATCAAAACGGGTCCGGTCCGTATCTTCCAGACGAAGCAAAAAGGCGCCTTTTTGGGATTGGGCGAAAAGGTAATTGAACAGGGCGGTTCTGACGCCCCCTATGTGTTGCAAGCCCGTAGGGGAAGGGGCATAACGGTCTCTGATTGTCATGATTCCCAGTATAGCTCATGTCCCGGAGCAGAGGGAAGCACTCATGGGCCGGGGACGTACCAAGAGATCGCCGCTTCCCGCAGGGCGTCCCGTTTCTCCGCGGCTTTGGTGCGGGTCGGGTCCAGGGCAATGGTTTGTTCGTAGTCCGCCAGGGCCTGGTCATGGCGCCCCAGCAAAGCGTAGACCTGACCCCGGTAATAGTAGGCTTTGGCATGATCCGGATCCAGGGCAATGGTTTGGGACAGGTCTTTGATGGCTTCCTCCGCGTCATCTTTCGCGATAAGGCCGGCGCTTTCTGCTATGAGCAGATCCGCTTTGTCCCGGTTAGCCCGCAGTCCCCGCAGCAGGGCGTCAAACTGGGGATATGGTCGGTACCGCCTGCCCGATCAAGCTGGGCTAACAAGATCACCCGCTCGACGTCATCTATGGCTTTCTGGGTAATGATGGCTTTTATCAGGTTATGGCTTTCCAGGGCCAGAGTACAACGCACCACGCCCCGGTTGAAATACGCCTCAGGATTACTCGGATCGTATGTTATGGCCTTGGTAAAGTCGTCCAGCGCCCGGTTCATGCTCGCTCCCTCTTCGTCCCAAAAACCGATCTGGTTTTTGATGCAGAGGTTCCACTGGCAGACCCCCCCGGGCCAGCCAGTAATCCACGCAATCCTCCCGGGCCGCAAGGGCCCCGGAAAACCAGGTGATTGCCTCTGGGTAATCTTCCCGCATAAACCAGATAAAGCCCGCATGATAAAAAGCGTCGTAGTTCCTCGGTTCATAGCCTGCTGCCCGGGTAAAATCCTCAAGGGCCTTATCCAGGTTTCCCTTCTTTTTCCACACCAAACCCCGGTGTAAGAGCGCCCAATCCGTGCATTGGGGATCGGACCAGCGGGCAATGGACTCGGTTAAGTCTGCCAGAGCCGCGTCCAAATCGCCTTTCTCCAAGTAAGCTATGCCCCGGTTAGACCAATACGTGCCGTACCCCTTGGGCGAAAGGGGAATACAGACGGTAAAGTCCGCGATAGCCTTATCATACTCCCCCCGATCATGGTACAGGTTTCCCCGGCTATTCCAGCCCTCCGGGTTCCCAGGTTCCAATGCGATCATGCGAGTATAGTCCGCCAGGGCCTTTTCTGTTTCCCCCTTCCGATTATAGGCGGCAGCCCGGCACTCAAGAAGAGAAAAATTATCCGGGTACTCCTCAAGGCCCGCGTTAAACACCGCAAGGGCCCCCTCATAATCCCCCTCTTGGCTCAACGTAAGCCCCTCCTGATGATAATAATAATCCATAACATCCATAAGCATCCCCTTTTTCGGTAATTCTTGGCCTTGATTATCCGCGAAAGCCGAGGTGTATAGCAAGGAGCAGTCCACAGGCGGGTCATGACCGCCGCCAAACGGTGGGGTCAGACCATCCAAGCCCTCTCCTGCAGTGCTGTTGCGCTGGTAATAGGTGCTGCTGTTCTTCCAAACATATAGCGCGTGGCCGTAGTTGCTGTTGCGGCCGCTGTTTTTGAGACTTCCCCCGCCGGGGCAAGGGCGGCAGTCCTTGTTCTGGCGCAGGACGGCGAAGCGGAAGCGGTTCCCCGCCGCCGGACTCCCCAGGAGGCTGTCGAGTATTGCCGGGTGCTTGGCAAACGGCTGGGTTCCCGCTTGACCAGCGACCGTCTACTCGAAATGCGGCGTGAGGATAAGAACTTGAGGAAGCGAAGTACCGGCGTATGTTCCACAAAGACGGAGACAAGGATTGACTTACCTTCTCGACGCCTGCGCCCTGCTCGCCTATATCAAAAAAGAGCCGGAAGGCATTAAGGTAAAAGAACTTTTGAACCGCGCCGGGACGGGGGAAATAGCTATCCGCATGAGTATCATCAACCTGACCGAGGCATACTACGGCCTTATCAGGGATGACGCTATGGAAATGGCCAGTGAAATTATGAGGGGCGTGGACGACCTTCCAATAACTATTATTGATACCGTTTCCCGTGAGACCGCCCGTTTCAAGGTCCGCTATTCCATGTCCCTCTTGCCGATACGTTTCTCTGCGCCACGGTCAAAAGCTTTTCCGCCACAATCGTAACCAAAGACCGGCGAAATTGAGGCGGCGGAACAGTCGGAGGGTCTTTCCCTCCTTTGGATTAACCGGAAGGGACCCATCCCTCCTAGCGCATAAGCGCCCTAAGGTTCTGAGCCATTTGCCCCTACTCCCAGCCCCGGCGCTGTCCAATACCACACCCGCTCCTTGGGATGGAAACTTCCGCCATAAAGTCCTTCTCCATGTCTTTCCTCGATAACATGGTATCCCG
>JAITJS010000107.1 GCA_031278815.1 Treponema sp. | reverse complement strand
TTGATGAAGGGTTTATTCGGATCGTTGATCATGGCTTGGTATATGGCCCCGTTATCATTCTGGTTAAAAATATTCGGATCATACCAGGGATAGGAAACCATCGCGAGAATTTCACCGGTGGTGGGCCGCAGTACCACGGCCGCGCCGATTCGTTTACCCAGGGCTTGTTCTGCCAATAATTGAATCCGCTGATCAATGGAAAGCACCAGGTTCTTACCCGTTACCGGCGCTTCTCGGCTGGTACGCTCCGAGGCCACCCCCCTTCCCCGGACATCCACGGTACGGATATCTTTTCCCTCTTTACCCCGAAGGAGCTCGTCATACTGCCGTTCTATACCGTCCTTGCCGATCTTATCCCCCGACTGATACCCCTTGTTGTACAGCATGGTGAGTTCATCTCGGGTAATATCCCCCACATACCCCAGGATATGGGAGAGGCTTCCGATGTCTCCGTATGTCCGCATGGGCTTGGATTGCCAGGAGACTCCCGGCAGGGAATCCGCCTGTTCCGCTAAGGCCGCAATCGTACTAAAGGGTACATTCACCGCCACTTCTACGGGCTGATAAAGGTAGTGGTATTGGACCGGTATTTTCTTGTCGATTTGATCCCGTTCTATCCCCAGTATCTGGGCTACCTTACTAATCAAGTCCGGGATGGTTCCTTCCGGCACCTCGGCAGGGGTAATACTCACCGCAAAGGAATCGGTATTAAACACCAGGGGCTGGGTGAAGTTCCGGTCAAAGATCTCCCCGCGCTGTGCGGGGATGACCGTAACCCGCCGGGCAATGCTTTCCGCCCGGAGCCGGTACACCTCGCCATGCACAATCTGCATACTGAAGAGCTTCAGGGTATAGATGACAAAAATAGTGATAAAAATCAGGGCAATGATGTTCACCCGGCCTTCAGGTCGGGGATCTCCTGAAGGAAACTGTTGGGAAGTCATAAGGATTTCCTCCGGTCCACCAGCAGATTTTTGAACAGTTTCAGAAAGGCAAATAACAAGGGAGCGGAAATGCTATTACCCACAAGCTCAACCCAGAGGGTGGGCTCTTTTAATGGGTAGGAAGGGACCCCTTGAGTAAAGAGCAGGTGCAGCCCTGCAAGGAGCAGGGCCTTAAGCAAGGTGGCCCCTGTACATAAAGCCATGGGGAGAAACAGGGAATCCAGGAAAAAACTTCCCTTAAGGAGTCCTGCACTCGCCCCAATCAGGGTTCGGATTAAGGCATTAAGTCCCAGGGGGGCTGCGGACAGAAAATCTAGGATCAGCCCTGAAAAGAACCCGGTTAATTGTCCGGTCATAGTACCGTGCATATAGGCCATGTAGACGATGATCCCCAGCACGAGATCCGGAACCGCCCGGTACACTGCCAACCGGGCTAATAGGGTGGATTGAAGCATGGCCGCTGCCAAGGCAAATACCGTGGCCCATACCACATGCTTAAGCATCCCCTTCCTCCAGTGCATCGGTTTTTTCTAGGGCTTCTTGCTCTAGGGGCGGTTCTCTGGTCTCGGCATCAATGACAAACACATATTCAAGCCGGGAAAAATCAATGACCGGTTCTACTGCTACTTCCATGGAAATTTCGTATTCCTGATAGAGGACCTGGCTCACCCGGCCCACCGTGATTCCTGGAGGATACACCCCGCCCCGGCCGCTGCTTAAGCCCATACCGCTTGAGATGATCACATCCCCTGGGCTAATTTCATTCCGGGCCCGTTTCTGGATAAACCGCATGAGCAGGGGGAGTTCCGGGTTTCCTTGACCTTCCACAATGCCTTCATACCGTAGTTCCGCAAACCGAGCGGCCACAAACGAAGTCGCCGCATACAGGGGCATCACCAGGCTCTCAAACTGGCCTGCCTGCAGTACCTGCCCCACTAAGCCCTGGACGCCATTTTGATAAGCAATAACCGGCATATCCTTAACAACCCCCGCTTGTTTTCCCTTGTTGATCACAAAAGCGGAAAACAGGTTATCCGGATCCCGGCCTGAGATCTCCGCGGGAATATGCTTATACCCCAGGGCTTCGGAAAATCCCAACTGTTCCCGTAAACGCCGGTTTTCCTGGCGGATCTCCGCAGCGCTCCGTTCGAGTTGTTCATACCGGCTCATGCGGCTGATGAGTTCCGCGTATTCCTGCCGCAAGGTAGCCAATTCCCCCACTGAAAGGATCGTCCTGGAGACGAAGGAGCTCACTTCATAGATACCGATACGGATACCGGAAAATACGGACAAACCCAGATATTTAAAGTCAAGAATAAAACCACTATTGGAGAAATACAGTAACAGAAAAGAAAACAGGCTAAGGACCGCAAACACGTACACTTCGGCAAGAAAACGGCCCTTTTGCTTTTTACCCTCCTTCATTTCCAAGGTCCTAGCTGTTTAAGGTATCGTAGATCTGACGGCTATTATCGAAAATCTTCGCGTATTCAAAGTACTTCCCTGCTCCTAGGGCAACACAGTCCAGGGGATTCTCTGCCACAATAACCGGCACCCCGGTCTCTTTAGAAACCAGCTTAGGCAATCCTTTGAGGAGGGAACCCCCACCGGTCATCACGATCCCCCGCTCCACAATATCCGCGGCTAATTCCGGCGGGGTCTTCCCCAGGGTGGCCTTAATTTCATCAATGATCTGGGTGATGGGGTCTTTGAGGGCTTCCCGGACTTCCACGGAATCGATCTCCAGCCTTCGGGGAAGGCCGGTGATGGCATCGGTCCCCTTGATTTCCACCTTTTCAATGGTTTTATCCGGCGCCGCATTACCAATCTCGATCTTAAGCCGCTCTGCGGTCTGTTCCCCAATGATCAGGTTATGGACGCTTCGGACCTGTTTGATAATAGCTTCATCGAATTCATCTCCCCCTAAGCGTATGGCATTAGTAACCACCATGCCTCCCAGGGAAATAACAGAAATTTCCGTGGTCCCTCCCCCAATATCGCAGATCATGTGCCCCATAGGTTCAGAGATGGAAATATCCGCGCCAATGGCTGCCGCGAGGCTTTCTTCAATGACAATCACCTCCCGAGCCCCGGCTTTATACGCGCATTCCTCCACGGCCCGGCGTTCTACCTCAGTAATACAGGAGGGAATACCGATAACCATCCGGGGTTTGACAAAACGGTAACGGGGGAGCACCTTGGAGATGAAAAACCGGATCATCTTTTCGGTGGATTCAAGGTCCGCAATGACCCCATCCCGCATGGGCCTTATAGCAATAATATTTCCCGGCGTCTTCCAGAGCATCCGTTTCGCATCAGACCCGACCGCTACTACCCGTTTAGTACCCCGTTCCACTGCCACTACCGAAGGCTCATTAAGGACGATGCCTTTTCCGTGTATATAGACAAGGGTATTACAGGTCCCTAAATCAATGCCGATATCTGAAGAATTATTCCCAAACATATTCCCTCCATAGGCCCAAAGACCTTAATTACATATTGAGCCGTACTCTGGTCGGCTTATGACTTGGATCGATACTATAGGCTTTCCGCCATTCTGCCCGGGCCCGGATTGGGTCGCCCCCTCCGGCATAGAGTTCACCTAATTGATAATGGGCATCCGCATTCTCACCGCCTTCGGCGAGGATGGCCATATACTGGGCTTCCGCTCCCTTGAGATTTCCGTTTTTACCGAGAATGGAACCCAAGAGCAGCCGGGCAACCACCATGGTCCTGGAATCCTTGGATATATCCACACAACGTTGCAGATAGGCATGGGCGGTCTCTACATCTTCCAGGGCCAGGTAGGATCGGGCAATGGAGAGGAGCAATAAATCTGAAGGGTACCGGATATCCTCTGATTCTCTGCTTTCTCGAGTCTGCACTTCATCTCCCGGATCCAAGGCAAGGGTAAAGGAAGCCACACTGCTCCGGTAGTCCTGTAAGGCCGCATAGGAGAGTCCCAAATATTCAGGGATATCCTGAGCCGTATACGAGGCCTCTCGAGCAGCCTCAAGAAATTTAACCGCTAAATCCGCAAAACCGAAACCTTTATAATAATAGGCCTTCCCCAGAACATATCGAACCCGCCCGTCCAGTCCCCCTTCTTTACATAAGAGGGCTTTCCGCAGGGACCATATACAGGTATCTATGTAGGTCAGCGTATCAAAATTGTTAATCTGCGCGATGGCAAGCTGATAAGCGGAAAATCCGTGAAGCGTTAAGAGAAAATAATCTAAAGGTTTATCTTGAAGCATTTCACCACTTACTCTAAAGGCCTCATCATAGGATCCCGCTTCCCATAATTGTACCAATTCGTTTTTTTCGTTTCCTACTTTATTACCCCAGGGTACCAGAAATAATAACAAGAGTCCAATGGTTAGTACCACAAAAACAGCCACTAAAACGGTATGTAAGGTCTGTTTCCGGTGCAGATACATACCATAGGCAGACCGGGAATGTCTATTAACCATATTTTTATAAGGTATACTACATTTGCGGATAAGAAGTCAACGGAAGCGATCGAGGGTCTCCAGGGCGAGGGCATGAACACATCCGGGTTAGCCTGGTGCTGACTACCGACCAAGTTGTTGTCGATTCCTCAACCCTCTAGCTGATTCCCCATAAGTATGGATATAATCCTATAATGGGGTGATCGAAAACCTCCTGTTAAAAACAAACCGTACTGGCATGGCGATAGCGCCTTATTGTACCCTGGGAGTCTTATGAAAATCAGCAAAAGAACCTTCGGCCTTCTTTCATCAGGAAAGCAGGTATATCTCTATACCCTGAAAGCCGGGGACCTCTCCTTGTCCCTTTCCGCTTTCGGGGCAAGCCTCACTTCCCTGTTGGTTCCCTCCCGGAACCGGGGAAAGGAGGATGTACTTTTGGGATATTCCTGTCTGGAAGCCTATACCCATAATACCCCCTATTTTGGGGTTACCATCGGCCGTTTTGCTAACCGGATCGGAGGAGGACGGTTTTCCGTCCAGGGTACGGAGTATAGCTTGTACCAGAATGATGGTGGAGCCCATACCCTCCACGGGGGCCGCCGGGGATTCGATAAGCTCCTGTGGAAGGCCGATGCCTATGAAGATCGGGATGGGGTCTTTGTCCGTTTTGAACTGACCAGTCCGGATGGGGATGAGGGTTTTCCGGGGACCTGTAAGGCGGTGGTGAGTTACGGCCTTACCCGGTCTCACGAGGTGATTGCCGATTACCAGGCCCGGGTAGATGCCCCCTGTCCGGTGAATTTGACCAACCATGCCTATTTTAACCTGGCCGGGGAAGGAAATGGAGACATCCTTTCCCATGAAGCGGTGATTCATGCGGATGCGTATGTGCAAGTGGATGCATCCCTAATTCCCACTGGTGACTTAGTACCGGTTGCAGGGGGTCCCTATGATTTTAGGAACTGCAAACCCATTAAACAGGATTTTGATGCAGTCCCCGGAGGCTATGATCATTGCTTTGTGCTTCAAAGGGAAGCAGGGAAATTGCGGCCCTGCGCCGAGGTCTATGAACGGAGTTCCGGCAGATCCTTGCGGGTGTTTACCACACAGCCGGGGGTACAGTTTTATACGGGGAACCAGATCGGCATGGTTCCGGGGAAAGCCGGTTCAGTGTACACCAAACACAGTGGCTTCTGCCTTGAAACCCAGCACTTTCCAGACGCTCCCAACAAACCCCAGTTTCCCTTAGCTCTCTACGGCCCTGAGCGGGATTACCATGAGAAGGCCCTGTTCGCCTTTGATTGGTAAGGGGGAGCGTAAAAAAATACAGGATATAGCTTGCAAAAGAAGTCATGGTACAGTACAATTAAAAATAAATTTAGTGTTCAATATAACCGGTCTGGGATGAACTCAAGCGGGTAAGGATAGGAACTGCCCGATAGCACCACCGGATGATCAGGGGAAATAAAGGGAACTATTTTTTAAAGAGGAGATTATGGACATCCAACTTCAGGAACTTATTGATAAGATAAAAAAGGATGGAATCGAATCCGCTGCGGAAGAGGCTTCGCGGTTGAAATCTCAGGCCGAGGAACAAGCCAAGCGTATCGTCGAAGCCGCGCAGCGAGACGCGGCTGCCGTCATTACCAAGGGAAAAGCAGATGCTGAACGGTTGGAAAAGGCGGGCGTTGTAGCGCTGGAGCAAGCCTCCCGGAATCTCGTCTTGGCCTTTAAGGGTGAAATTCAGGCGCTTTTGGATACCATTATTGCCCAACGGTTGAAGGAATCCTATACCGAGGATACCCTGAAGCAGGTACTCCCTGAATTGATAAGCGCCTGGGCTGCTAAGGGAAGGGATAAGCTGGATCTTATCCTGAGTGAAGAGGCGCTCAAAAGTCTGGAGGCCTATTTTGACGGCCAGCTTGCCGCTGTATTGGCCCAGGGACTTGAACTCAAATCCAGCCGGAATCTGACCGCAGGTTTTCGTATTGCCCATAAAGATGGTTCTGCTTATTATGATTTCTCCGCTGAATCCGTAGGGGCCCTGCTTTCCGCGTATCTTAACCCTCGACTGGGGGAAATTCTGAAACGAGCGGTAAAAGGAAGCTAGGCGGTGGCGTATTATTATTTAGTGTCCCAGCTTCCCTATCTCATCTATAGCCAGACGGTACCTTTGTCTTCGGTGCAGTTCAAATCCCTCTGTAGGGCCGCCCTGCGTCCCCAGGATGCGGCCCTGTTGGATTGGTGTACCTTAGACCCGAATCCGGAAGCCCTGTCGCTGGGGGAGGGGAAGGCTGGTTCGTATCGGGACGCACCCAGGGCTACTCCATCCCCTTTCATCAATGAGTGGCGACATTGGGAGCGGGCCTTGCGGTTGAACCTTGCCCGATACCGGGCTCAGGCTTTGGGTCGGGAAGAGGCTGCCCCGGTGGATCCGCCGGAAGATCCCGTGGAGGTAGGGGCCCTTGCCAAGGCAGCCTTGGGCTTAGAATCACCTTTAGAAGCGGAACTTTTCCTTGACCAGGCCCGGTGGAACGCCATTGAAGCCTTGCAGGGGTTTGATTATTTTGGAGTTACTACTATCTATGCCTATCTTCTGAGACTGCTCCTCATGGAACGGCGCGCTTCATTCAGCGCAGAGGAAGGGTTTGGGGCGTATAAAGGGCTTTATACCGCTATCGTGGCGGCTGCCGGTGGACTTGCGTCAGAAGGCGGAGGAGTGTCTGAAATCAGTATTGAATCGGGAGAACCGAAATGACCGGAACAAAAGGAACAGTAGTCGCCGTTAACGGCAATATGGTGAGCGTCCGTTTTGAAGGCGCGGTTTCCATGAACGAAGTCGGCTATGTTAAGGTGGGAGATAAACGGCTCAAGAGTGAGGTGATCCGCATCCGGGGGGATATATCCCAACTCCAGGTGTTTGAGATCACCAAAGGGATCGCCGTAGGAGATACGGTGGAATATTCCGGGGATATGTTAGCCGTAGAAGTGGGGCCCGGCCTTTTAGGGCAGGTCTTCGACGGACTCCAGAATCCCCTCCCTAAACTGGCTCAAGAGGCGGGTTATTTCCTGGAACGGGGGGTATATCTGGATCCCCTTCCTTTAGATGTGCCTTGGGCCTTTACCCCGGTGGCCAAAGTGGGGGATCGGGTAGAACGAGCCGATACTCTGGGAACCGTGCCGGAAGGCTCCTTTACCCATCGTATCATGGTGCCTTTTAACTTGTACGGCTCCTATACGGTGGTGTCCATCAAGGAAGCTGGATCCTACACCATCCGAGAGACCATTGCAGAATTGCAGGACGAAAAGGGGAACCGTTTGCCCGTGGCTATGTCTTTCCGGTGGCCGGTGAAACGTCCGGTGGATTGTTATGAAGAACGGCTCAAGCCGGAAGAGTCTATGGTTACCAAGGTCAGGCTGATCGATACCTTCTTCCCGGTAGCCCGAGGGGGAACCTATTGTATCCCCGGACCCTTTGGGGCGGGTAAGACCGTACTCCAGCAGATCACCAGCCGTAATGCGGATGTGGATATTGTGGTCCTTGCCGCCTGCGGTGAGCGGGCAGGGGAAGTCGTAGAGACCCTCAAAGAGTTTCCGGAACTCACCGATCCGAAAACCGGCCGTTCTCTTATGGAACGCACGGTAATCATCTGTAACACCTCTTCCATGCCCGTAGCGGCTCGGGAGGCTTCGGTGTATACCGCGGTAACCCTGGCGGAATACTATCGGCAGATGGGTCTTAATATCCTGCTCCTGGCGGACTCGACGAGCCGGTGGGCGCAAGCCATGCGTGAAATGTCAGGCCGCTTGGAGGAAATCCCTGGGGAAGAGGCCTTCCCCGCGTACTTGGAATCGACCATTGCCAGTTTCTATGAGCGGGCAGGTTTGGTACGGCTTCGGGATGGCTCCATAGGATCGGTTACCATAGGCGGAACCGTGAGCCCTGCAGGAGGTAACTTCGAGGAGCCGGTAACCCAAGCGACCCTTAAGGTAGTAGGGGCATTTCATGGGCTTTCCCGAGAACGTTCAGATGCCCGTAAGTACCCTGCCATTCATCCCCTAGAGTCCTGGTCTAAATATAAGGGGATTATCCCTGGAGATATGGTTGCTTATGCCCACCGGTTCATGTTCCGAGGGAGTGAGGTGGAGCAGATGATGAAGGTGGTGGGCGAGGAAGGGACCAGTCTGGATGACTATGTGGTCTACCTCAAGGGGGACTTTCTAGATGCGGTGTATTTTCAGCAGGACTCCTTCAATCCTGTAGATTGTGCAGCGATTCCTGATAGGCAGCAGTATATCTTCGCCATCATTCTCAAGATATTGGCTTCCAAGTTTACCTTTACGGATAAGAATGAGGCCCGGAGTTGGTTCAACCGGCTTAGACAGCGTTTCCTGGATTACAATGGTACGGAGTGGAAAAGTGAGCAGTTCAAGGCGCTGCAAAAGGAACTGGAGGCTACGGTGGCTGAACGGTCCCAAGGGGTAGATACCGCGGCGGAACAATTCCTGGCGTAGGATACAGGGGAGGATCAGCAATGAACAAAGTATATAGTAAGATTGAATCCATCACGGGGAGTGTTATCACCGTCAAGGCCGAAGATATCCGGTATGGGGATCTGGCAGAGGTTGATACGGTATTTGGCACCTCCTTGGCAGAGGTAAACCGGCTGGAAGGTAATTTGGTTTCTCTCCAGGTATTTGCCGGAGGCCGGGGTATTTCCACAGGGGATACGGTACGGTTCCTGGGTCGTCCCATGCAGGTATCTTTTTCGGAAAATCTCATGGGCCGGGTTTTTTCCGGTTCCGGGGATCCTCGGGATCGGGGGCCGGCGCTCCATGAAAACCTCATCCCCATTGGGGGGCCTTCGGTAAATCCTGCGCAACGGATCATTCCTCGAAGGATGATCCGGACCGGTATTCCCATGATCGATCTGTTTAATACCCTGGTGGTTTCTCAGAAGCTGCCGATTTTTTCGGTTTCCGGGGAGCCCTATAACGATCTCTTGGCCCGGATTGCGATGCAGGCCGAGGTGGATGTCATTGTTTTAGGGGGTATGGGGCTTAAATACGATGACTACCTGTTTTTTAAAGACGCTCTGGAAGAGGGAGGAGCCCTTTCTCGTACGGTGATGTTCGTGCATACTGCTTCAGATCCTACGGTGGAGTGCCTTATGATTCCCGATATGTCCCTGGCGGTGGCGGAGCAGTTTGCCCTACAAGGTAAGGATGTACTGGTGTTGCTCACGGACATGACTAACTTTGCGGATGCCATGAAGGAAATCTCCATCATTCAGGAGCAGGTACCCTCTAACCGCGGGTATCCGGGAGATTTGTACAGTCAGCTGGCAAGCCGCTATGAAAAGGCAGTGGATTTCGATACCGCAGGGTCTATTACCATCTTGGGGGTTACTACCATGCCCGGAGACGACGTAACTCATCCGGTCCCGGATAATACCGGATACATTACCGAAGGGCAGTATTACCTCAAAAACGGACGTATTGAGCCCTTTGGTTCTCTTTCGCGGCTTAAGCAAATGGTCAATGGTAAAACCCGCGCGGATCACCGGGCCTTGATGGACGGCATGA
Source organism: Treponema sp. (assembly GCA_031278815.1). Taxonomy (GTDB): domain Bacteria; phylum Spirochaetota; class Spirochaetia; order Treponematales; family Breznakiellaceae; genus JAIRLU01. Next base: position 12,050 of record JAITJS010000107.1, on the reverse strand, counting down.
TTAAGCTCTACTCGGCTTATAAGGATACCTTAGAAAAGAAGGCCATGGGCTTTATTATGACCTCCTGGGATGATAAGCTGCTTAAGTACGGGGAGCGATTTGAAAAGGGCATGATGGATCTATCGGTCAACATTCCCTTAGAGCGGGCACTGGATTTAGGCTGGGAGATCCTGGCGGATTGTTTCAGTCCAGAAGAAACAGGGCTTCGTTCTGAACTGATTGGGAAGTTCTGGCCTAAAAAGGGTTAACAAGGACATGGCAAAGATCAAGCTGACTAAAAACGAGCTTAAGAAGCAGAAAGATGCCCTTAAGATGTATCAGCGGTATCTTCCGACCTTGATGCTTAAGAAACAACAGCTTCAGGCGGAAATCAGGACCACGGAGTTACGCATTAAAGAATTATTAGCCACAAAAGAAGCAGTAGATGAATCCTTTAAACCCTGGATAGGGGTGTTCTGTGAAACCGGGTTCTTTACTCCTGAGCTTCTTCAGATACGGAGCATTACTACGAGTCAGGGAAATATTGCAGGAGTATCTATCCCCCTCTTTCATGGAGCGGAATTTTACACTGCCCCCTATGATTTGGCTCGTAGTCCCCTGTGGCTCGATAAGGCGGTGGCGAAGATGCAGCAGGTCTTGTTGTTGGATTTGGAAGCCCAGGTTCTTGAGGAGCAGCGGAAACGGTTGGATCATGAATTACGGGTAACCACCCAGCGGGTCAATCTGTTTGAGAAGATCATGATCCCCGAAACCAAGAGTAACATCAAGAAGATCCGGGTCTATCTGGGAGATCAACAAACCTCTGCAGTGGTCCGGGGGAAAATCGCTAAACGGGGAATGGAGAGGGCTGTACAATGATCGTACCGATGAAAAAAGTGTCCCTGGTGGTTATAGATAAGACCCGGGAAGCATCCCTGGAAAAGCTTCGGGAACTAGGGGTGGTTCACTTGGAGAAGCGGGCCGTTGTTTCAGACACTCTTGCGGCTTTGCTGGATCAGAAGGCCGAAGCGGAAAGGGCATTAGGTTTGTTACGGCCCTATCAAGAAGGGGATCAGGTCGTGCCGAAACAGGAATCGGATGGGGCAGAACTGGTGAATCAGATCTTGGCCCTGGGGGATGAGCGTAAAGCCCTCCAGGAACAACTGCTTGGTACGATTAAAGAACGAAGCCGCATTGAAAACTGGGGCAATTTCAACCCTGGATCGTTTAAAGACCTGGCTGCACACGGGGTCCTGCTTATCCCCTATAAGCTCCCCGGTAAGGTATACGCATCCTTGGGGAAAGAGGATCTATTTATCCGGCTTGCGGAAGATAAAGCAGGAGTGTATGGACTTAGTGTGGGTAAAGAGATTGCCGGGGAACTATCTTTTGTCCTGCCGGAACATTCCCTTGACGAGTTGGGGGGGATCATCCAAGGGATCCAGGGGAAGCTGCAAGCTATAGAGGCCCGTTTTTCGGAGCTTGCCCGGCAGAAAGCGGGTGTTGAAGCGGAGCTGGAGGAGCTTAGTCAGCATATTGCCTTTGAGACTGCCCGGGCCGGTATGGAGCGAGTAGAATCGGTTCCGGTGGATCTTACGGTTTCATGGCTTACCGGGTATGTGCCTGATGATACGGTGGGGACCTTAAAGCGGGCGGCAGCGGAAAACGGCTGGGCTTTGGCCTTGCGGGATCCCGATGAAGGGGAGACCCCCCCGACCTTAGTAAAGAGCAATGCCTTTACCCGGCTGATTCAGCCGCTGTTTAAGCTCCTGGGAACCACCCCGGGGTATCGGGAGTATGATATTAGCTTATCGTATCTGCTCTTTTTCAGCTTCTTTTTTGCCATGATCTTTGGGGATGCAGGATACGGTTCTATCTTGTTCATAGGGGCGCTTATTTTTGGGATAAAATCCGTAAAGCAAACGGGGAAAGTTCCCGATGGGGTACTGCTTTTAGGCTTGCTTTCTTTAACCACTATCCTGTGGGGAACCCTTACGGGTTCCTGGTTTGCTATGCAGCATATTCCTGAGTTCTTAGCGGCCTTCAAGGTTCCTTTCCTCGCTTCGGAGCAGAATATTAAACACATTTGTTTTGCGGTTGGGGTAGGGCAAATCGTACTGGCCCATCTCAAGAACATCAAGAAGGCCCTGCCTTCCCTTACGGCTCTGGCCCAGCTTGGCTGGCTCTGTATGGTGGTGGGCCTCTATTTTCTGGTATTGAATCTAGTGTTGTCCAAAACCGAATTCCCAATTCCTCCCTTTGCCCTGTATCTTATTGGCGGCGGACTAGGGGCTTACTTTATTTTTGTAGAGCAGAAGGGAGGCAATTTCTTTAAAAATGTAGGAAAGGGTTTTGCAAACTTCCTGCCCACGTTCTTGAATGCAGTATCAAGTTTCTCGGATATTATCAGTTATATCCGACTCTTTGCGGTAGGTCTTGCAGGAGCTGCCATAGCAAGCAGTTTTAACGGCATGGCAGGTGGGCTTCCTGAGGGTCCGGTCCGCATTATTGGAGGAGGACTCATCCTCCTGTTCGGTCATGGGCTTAACCTTGCCATGAATGCCCTTTCGGTGGTGGTTCATGGGGTGCGGCTCAATTTATTGGAATATGCCGGTCATCTTGGTATGGAATGGTCCGGTTATATATATTCACCCTTTGCGCTTAAACATAAAGCGCGGCCGGACTAAGGTTTAAGGGAAGGGGTAGTGAGTTGTGAAATCCGATAATGGATTGAAGCGACTTAATACGCACTTTAAACCGGTTTCGGAAATTGATATGGTTCCAAAGGAGAGGCGATTCGAAACTTTTAAACCAACGGTTAAAAAGTTTAGAGGATCCGGATGTTCCGATGGTTAATTTTTTGTTAAATAAATGGATTTATTTAACAAAGCAAAATTAAGGAGTATATATGAATATTGGATTGATTGGAGTTGCGGCCTGTCTTGGTCTTGCTGCCTTGGGTTCTGCCTTGGGAGCAGGCGCTGCGGGTATGTCCGCCATCGGGGCATGGAAAAAATGTTTTATCCAGAATAAACCGGTGCCTTTCGTCCTGGTAGCTTTTGCAGGCGCGCCTTTGACGCAAACCATCTATGGGTTCATTTTGATGAATACCCTGGCGGGTTTAAATAACCCGGGCGCGCAATTAGGTATTGGGGTGTTTGCAGGACTGGCCATGGGTGCTTCGGCCTTATACCAAGGTAAATGCAGCGCCTGCGCTTCGGATGCCTATGGAGAAACCGGTCAGGGCTTTGGTAACTACATCCTGGTGGTGGGCCTTATTGAAACGGTGGCTCTGTTCGTGATGGTATTCTCCTTGGGTCTTGCGGGTAACTTGTAAGGTATCGAAGTATACCCTCTATCGGGCTTTAGGGCACTTAACAGGATGGGTCATACTACACGGGTAATCAAGATTGGCGGGTTTGGCATGGTTGAACCGGTCATGATAGGCGGTATTTTTCCGGTGCTTATACAGACCATGTGGAAAGACCGCCTTTCTTTTTCTGATCTTACCGGAAGTTCGGGGGATGTAACCCTGTGCCGGATTAAGACTTTGGTGGCTATGGGGTGCGGTTTGCTCCGGTTTGCAATACCGGATAAAGAATCTGCGGAAGTGGTGGGAAATCTGGCATCCATGACTTCCATGCCCCTGGTGGCGGATATCCATTTTGATTATACCCTTGCCCTTCGATGCCTGGACTTTCCTATTGCTAAAATTCGTATCAATCCTGGTACCATTGGCAGTCGTGAGAAGGTTGAACAGGTGCTTGCTAAAGCCGCCTCCAAAGGGGTGCCCATACGGATAGGGGTGAACGGGGGAAGTTTCCCCCAGGAACTGCGCCGTGCTGTGGCGGAAGGCCGCCTTGATCAAGCAGGGGCTTTAGTGGAGGCTGCGGAACGGGAACTGGAGTTCTTTCGTGAATTTGATTTTCCCCAGGTTCTGGTCTCGATGAAAGCCTCCTCTGTTGCCGATACTATAAAGGCCAACCGGCTTCTGGCAAAGCGGACCGATGTGCCTCTCCATATCGGGGTTACTGAGGCGGGGCCCCTTATCCCAGGGGTAGTTCGGAATACCGTGGCCATTCATGCCCTCCTAAGAGAAGGGATTGGGGATACGATTCGGGTGTCTCTGTCGGATACCATGGAGCAGGAGGTTATTGCGGGGAAGGAGATCCTGGAGAACCTAGGGGAGGGTATTGGTAAACAAAAGAGGCGGAAGGGGGTAACCCTGGTTTCTTGTCCTCGGTGCGGCAGAAACAGTTTCGATACCCACGGTTTTACCCAGCGGTGGCAGAATCGCTTGTATGCTATGGACCAGGATTTTACCATTGCGGTTATGGGTTGTGCAGTCAATGGCCCGGAAGAGGCGCGGCATGCGGATTTAGGGATCACCGGCCTGGGAAACAAGGTATTTCTATTCCGGCAAGGGAAGGTGGTGAGGACCATTGCCGCGGATACTGCAGATGCCGCCTTTGAGGAAGAACTGGAAGAACTGTGCCATGGGAGCGGAAGTGAAAAAAAATGAAAAAAGCGCGGATCTTAGGATGCTTACTGTTTTTTCTCTGCGGGGTCTTGGGATGGGGGCAAAGACAAACCGAGCGTCCTTATTGGTTTAGCCTAGAACAGGGAAAATCCTTATTTAGAAAAGGGGACTATGGGAATGCCCTCTTGTCTTTTGAGGATGCTCGGCGGGATCGGTGGGCCATGTATACTCGGATGGAACAGGATCTCATTGATCTGCTGTCTATCCCGGAAGTCCGTTTATTAGGGGATTCTCTGGCTCAAATAGAGCCTTACATTGCTGAGCGGTATCAGGTGAATGCAGGGGCTGCGCTACGGGAAGTGTATTTTCGAGTGCCCCGGGCATCTTTGGAAGGGTCCGCTACCAAGGCATTGGAAACCTTGGGGCATCTGAAGTATTATCCTGAAGCGGAATATTGGATAGGAGAAACCTATCGGGTCGAGGGAGAATTAACGGTGGCCTTGTGGCAGTACCAAAAGGCCCATGAACAGCGGGCCTTTTTAGAAAACCCTGGATTTGACATAGAAATTTTATATAAAATCGTTGACATCTTTAAAATCAGGCAAAATTATACGGAGATGGAAAAGCGGCTCCTGGAGATCCTGGAGCAGGATACCTTGTGGTCCGGCACAGTAAATGTATATACGAAAAGCGTCATGCTCAATATGCTGGAGAATGATGGAATCAGCCGTTTTTTAACGATTTACCGGTATAATCATTCCCTGGTAGAGCGGGCTCATCGGCTTTTGGGCTTATATTATTACACCTCGGGACGGCATAATCGGGCAGTGGAACACCTGATGTTTTCCTTTTTGATTCAGAATACCATTATGATTGAGGAAATAATCCGTAATCAGTATGATTTTACCTTTACCACGCTGGACAACTTGATGGCGGTGGCCATGAAACGGTCGGTTTTAGGGGATTATATGGAAGGGGCTGAATACTATAAGATCCTCTATTATTTGGGAGCGGCTTTGTATGGGGATGGTAAGTTGGTTTCTGCTCGGCGTTTCTGGACCTTGTTAAGCGGCTCTTCTGAGGCAGGTGAATGGGGTGGTAGGGCGAGCAGTCAGTTAAGGAGTCCCTTTGTGGAGCAGGTGGTAGAAATGCCCTGACTTATCATAAGCGGCTTTTTCAAAATGTCAGATTTTGAAAAGTTCATAAAGGAGTCGTTAGTGAAAACAATTATTCATGTGGATAATAGCCTGTTTTTCAGAAAAGTACTGAAAAGCTTTCTTACTGAACATGGATTTCTGGGTGAAAGTTTTTCCCGAGGAACCGAAGCGTTAGAAGCTATTGCCCGGAAGGATGTGGCTTTGGTCATTACCGGTATGGTCCTTCCCGATATGAATGGTTGGAAATTTATTAAAAAAATCATCACTTCTTCTAATGTTCCGGTGATTGTTCTTACATCCAATACCTCAGAAGTAGAGCAGTACGGCTTGAAGGCTTTGGGAATCAAAGCCCATATCCTTAAGTCAGGAGCATGGAAAGAAACACTCCTGTCCTATCTATACCAGTTGTAAGCTCAGAAGCGGATTGACAAGTAGCGCACCTTTATAGTATTTTTGATAAATACTTGAGGCTTTTTCAAAGGCTGATCTTTGGGAAAAAACTCACTTGATTAAAGCAAAAACGTCATATAGTAAGGAGGAGATGCTTCTATGGCTCAGAGTAAGAATTCTCGTACATCCAGCGCTACTCAAAAATTCTTTTGTTCTTGCGGTGGGGAAGTTAAGATGAAGACCCTCTTTGAAAAGGGTAAGGTCAAGAATGTTGCCGAATGTGAAAAATGCAAGCGTTTGGAACGGCGGCCTTCTGATTTCAGATAAGGGTATTTCGGGGGATTTTCCCATAATCCAGGCTGATTTTGGAGAAACGTGGGTATGAGGAAAGGAGAAGAAATTGGTAGGAGGAGGATGTTCCTTTGGCAGGTAAAAACAGTTCCGCGTTCAAGCGGCATCGCCAGAGCGAAGAACGGCGTATTAGAAATAAGGCGGTAAAAAGTTCCGTAAGGACCATTACTAAGAAATTTATGGTTCTAGCTCAAAAAAAAGAGCTTGGCGAAGCGGGGGCGGCACTCAAAGAGATGATAAAGAAAATTGATACTGCCGCCCAGAAGGGGATTATCAAGAAAAACACCGCAGCCCGTAAAAAATCAAGGATGCAGCGGTTTTTTAATACAATTAACCAAGCTGCAGTAGCGCAGTAGGCACAGACTACACAGGGGCATACCAGGGCGGTATGAGTGGTTAGCGGGAAATGGAATGAGGGTATAATGACAGAGAAGAGGAAGTATACCAAAGCAGATCTGATTGATTCGGTGTATCATAAAACGGGTATCGATCGTAAAGATGTACAGATGGTTATTGACTGTTTTTTGAATACAATACAGTCTACCCTCATGGAAGAGGCGACCCTTGAATTACGGGGATTTGGGACTTTTGAATTCAAAATGAGAAAGGGCAGGGAAAAGGCAAGAAATCCAAGAACCGGAGCAATCTTGTCGGTTCAGGCTCATGGGGCAGTTATCTTCAGACCGGGAAGAAAGTTAAAGCAAGAGCTATGGAGCCTAGGTGTGGGGGAGGAGCTATCTGATTCCAAGCATACAGATGTCTAGGAGGATCCTTAAGTAGGCTTACATGATTGGGGCTCAAGGCTGGAAGGGCATACTATTCAAGGGGCTTATCCCTCTGGGAGTGGTACTATTAGGGGCAGTGTTATTTGCCAGTGGGTTCCCTAATCTTATATGGCAAGAGGGCCTGCCCTTATTGGCATGGATTGCCTATGTGCCGGTATTTTGGCTTAGTTATCGAGTGGGCTTTGGGAGCGCCTGCTTTTGGGGTGCACTGTACGGGTATAGTGCATACGGTCTTTTTAACTACTGGTTAAGTGGCTTTCATCCCCTAGCAGGTTTAATCGTAGGGATCATTTACCTGGTGTTTTTTATGATCCTTTTTCCCCTCCTGAAATTGGGGGTGGTTCTTTTTCCTCGGCGAGGGTACTTGCTGCAAGTACTGCTATGGATGAGCTTTGAATACCTTCGTACCCAGGGCTTTTTAGGGTATCCCTATGGTATCACGGGATATTCCCAATGGCGGTTTATTCCGCTTATCCAGATCGCCGATATATTCGGGGTCTGGGGAGTATCCCTGCTGGTGGTGTTTCCTTCGGCGTGGTTAGCCGCAGCTCTAGCCCGCATGGAAAAGACCGAAGGGGCGACATGGCTGGAGCGAATGAAGCCGTTCTGGAGGCAGGAAAGGGTATCGGGGATCCTATGGCTTGGGGCTTTAATCGGGACCCTGGTGTATGGATATACCGCCCAAGTAGATTATTCCGATGCTCCTATGGCCCGGATAGCCTTGATTCAGCATAATACCGATCCCTGGTTGGGTGGGATTAAGGAATATCGGAGAAACTATGAGGTCTTAAAAGGGCTCTCTGATGAGGCTCTGAAAGCAGATCCTCAACCGGATCTGGTAGTATGGTCCGAGACTGCCTTTGTTCCCCGGATTTACTGGCATATCACCTATCGGGATGATCAGCCCTCCTATAGTTTGGTGAAGGAGCTTATGGATTACTTATCCGCTCAGGAAGTACCCTTTGTCATTGGAAACGATGATGCCCGTAAGGACCCGGCTAAGAACCCTCAAGGAGATCACCGGGTAGATTATAATGCGGTCATGGTCTTTGAGGGAGGGGTCATTACCGAGGTGTACCGTAAGCTGCACCTGGTCCCTTTTACCGAGCATTTTCCGTATCAGAAACAGCTTCCCCTGATCTATGAGGCCCTCCGTAACGCGGATACCCATTTCTGGGAACCGGGGAATGAGGCCACGGTGTTTACCGTTAATGGTTTGAAATTTTCCAGCCCCATCTGTTTTGAGGATACCTTTGGCTACCTATCCCGGGATTTTGTGCGGAATGGGGCTGAACTTATCGTGAACCTTACCAATGATGCCTGGTCGAACAGCCTTCCTGCTCAGATGCAGCATTTTTCTATGGCCCTGTTTCGAGCAGTGGAAAACCGGAGGTCCCTGGTCCGTTCCACTGCCTCGGGCCAAACCTGCGCCATAGATCCTAATGGCGCCATTATAGCCATGGCGGAACCTTTCGTTGAAACCCAGTTAACGGTCCAGGTTCCGGTGATTACCGTGAATTCGTGGTACACCCGATATGGGGATTTTTTGCCTCGCGGCTGTGTTGTCGCCGCAGCTATCCTGTTGATACTCGGCATAGGAGGAAGTATACTAAGACATAGCAAAAAAGAGATTCCTGCGGATTGACAATTGCATGAACATCATAGGAAAATACAGAGAATGAGAGGCCACAGGTTTATTCAAAAGGAAGGAAGATATGAACTCTCATAAGAAGATACTCATTGTGGATGATGAGGTGATAAGTCTTGAGTTCTTCGAAGTCATGCTTACCAAGCTTGGTTTTATGGTGGAAAAAGCGACTGATGGGGTGGAGGCACTGGAAAAGGTACGGCGTTTTTATCCGGATCTAATCATACTGGATAATATCATGCCGCGGATGTCTGGCTGGGAGTGTACCAAAATCTTAAAGGCGGATCCTCAATTCCGGGAAATTCCTATTATTATGCTTTCTGCTTTGGATGATGTTAAAGATAAGGTCGAAGGGTTTGAATTGGGGGTGGATGACTATATCACTAAACCCTTTAATTTTTCTGAGGTTCTGGTGCGGATCCGGGCGTTGCTTCGTAATCGGGAATTATTTTCCCATATCCGGCTAGGGGAATCCTGTTTGAGCTTTGCAGAAACATTAAGCGCTGACCTAAGAACGAATCTAAGGGATTTTATACGCAGTATTGATGCCTTAGACGAGGCCATTGCCCAAATACCTCCTGAGCAGGATACCTTCTCCCAGGCGTTACAACTGGTGAGGGACAAGAGCCAGGGGGTGAAAAAACAGGTGGCCGAATTAGATGCGCGTATTGAAAAAACGATCCAAGAATGGGAGCATATAAAAAAAAGCAGCCCAGGACTTCAGGAAAAGTAGAGCCGAAGCCCCTTGTATCAGGCGGATCTGGGAGTACCGGATACCGCGTAAAGGAGGCCGCCGATATAGGGTCTGGTAAGGGTGGTAAAGAAAGGTAGTATATGTCTAACATAGAAGGAAAAAGAAAAGAGGGTTCCCGGTTAGTTACATTTGGAGTGGGTACCCGATTTGAGGGGTATTTGAAATTTACCGAGACCCTTTGTATCAGGGGACGATTTAAGGGAACCATAGAAGCCCAGGGTACCCTGATTGTGGATAAAGGAGCGGTGGTTGAGGCGGATTATATCTCGGTAAGTTCTCTCACGGTGTATGGAACCGTGGTGGCTCCGGTACATGCGGTGGATAAGATCGATATGTTTCCCGGAGCGGAAGTCCGGGGGGACCTTGTCGCTGCCCGGTTACGGATTGCCGATGGGGTTCTCTTTGAAGGCCAATGTACGATGACTCAAGTAGAAGAAGAGGTAGAGATATTTTCAAGGCCGACTCAAGAGATCAAGGCGGAATTACAGCGAATCCATGAGTGATGCCGCAACGGTGATTAGCCGTTTAGCTGCTGCTTCTCAAACCCTAGTGCTGGCGGAGTCCTGTACCGCAGGCTTAGTAGCAGATCTTTTAGCCCAGGTTCCAGGCGCCTCCCAGGTATTCTGGGGCGCCTATGTGTCCTATACGGTAGCCGCCAAAATCGCTATGCTGGGCGTGGACGAAGGGATCATCCGCCGGTATGGGGCGGTAAGCCGGGAAACCGCCTGTGCTATGGCTCAAGGCGCGCTTCAACGAAGCGGCGCCGATATAGCCGTTGCGGTAACCGGCCTGGCAGGACCAGAAGGGGATGGTACGCCTGTACCGGTGGGAACCCTATGGATAGCGACGGTTTTGCGGGGAAGGGAAGAGCAGGCTAAGGTTTTTCACTATACCGGTTCCAGGCAGGAGGTTCGTAGCGCTGCTGCAAGGGCGGTTATACAGGAACTCATCTGTCGACTTTCGCTTTAGGTGAAAGGGTAATACATACCGTTCGTTCATGGTAGGTGGGTTGACAAAGAAAAGGAGCACAACTATAGTAAAAGTATAGGGTAAGAAAAGAGCGAACAGGTTTGTATTATCCTTACTATATAGTTATACTTCTTCAAATGAAAAATACTAATCTTACAGGAAACGAATAGGGCTGCAATCTCGGGGTATATTACATACAGTGGACTCTTCTCGTTTTGTTCCCCCAGGAATGAAATAGAGGAAAGAAAAAGGGTGTTTCAAAAATGTCACATGGCGGAGCATCCTCGCAATAGGTTAAAAATTGAATGCTACAGGAAAACAATCAAATATAGGGGTTTGCATCAATGGCAACAGTACGGAAAAATCGAAAATTTGAAACAACGGAACACAAAGAAACCGTGACTTTTGATCGGGAGCCTTCTTTGCTCAGCGGGAATGGTCCGGAAAAGACGGAGTCCGCAGTCCGGTCTTTCGAGGGGAGGGGGGCGCTTGAACCAGAAGTTCCGGAAACTCGGGATTGGGAAGCTCCCCTGGTCTCGGAGGAATTACGGGACGATGAGTGCCTGGAAGAAGACAATGGGGAGCGTCCAAACGGCCGGCTCGTAGTACGGGCCAAGCCGAAGCGGAGTTACCGGGCCCGTTCGGAACCGGGGACGCCTCCTGAAGGGGGAAGCCTAGAAGAAGCTCCTACGGCAGATACGGTTTCGGTTTCCGTCAAAACCCGGGGTAGGAGTATGTATAACCGTAGCACCGCTACAGGAAACTCTGGCACTGCTGCTCCTGTTTCTTGCCCTGCTGATGCTGCTCCAGTACCGCCCCTGCCGGCCTTGCCTAAGAACCTGCCTTCCATGCCGGACATTTACGGCAAACCCGAACCGCGCGTGGATCAGGATAACGGCAAGCCCCGGCTCTGTATCAATGAACTTATTAGGCTCAACATGATAGATCTGCGGGAACTGGCGGTTTGTTACAGTATTTCCCATGAAGATATGATGTCCCTGAAAAAACAGGAGATCGTCTTTGCCATCCTCAAGGCCCATACGGAACGGGGAGGCATCATCTATGCCTATGGATCTCTGGAAATACTCCCGGATAGTTACGGGTTTCTGCGGAGTCCCCAGAATTCCTACCTCCCTGGGCCGGATGATATTTATATCAGCCCCAGCCAAATCCGGCTTTTTGCACTTAAAACCGGGGATACGGTCTATGGCCAGATCCGCAGCCCCAAAGAGCAGGAGCGTTTCTTTGCCATGCTCCGGGTGGAGACGGTGAACTATGACGACCCTTCAGTGGCCCAGAACCGGATTCCCTTTGATAACCTTACCCCCTTGTATCCCAATCAAAAACTCAACCTGGAAACGGTTACCGAAGATGTGTCCACTCGGATCATCAATCTCTTTTGCCCCATAGGGAAAGGGCAGCGGGCTATCATCGTGGCCCCTCCCCGAACCGGGAAGACCATCATGATGCAAAAGATCGCCAATGCCATCACCAAGAACCACCCTGAGGTGTACCTCATAGTACTGCTTATTGATGA
>JAITJS010000137.1 GCA_031278815.1 Treponema sp. | reverse complement strand
TACTTAGGCATAGGCGGCGTTGGCGGTAAAATGTACTACTGGGAATACTATTATGAGGGAGTTACCTACAATCCCGATGATAAATTTATCGGATTTCGACCTTCGCTTAAATACAATGCGACCGACAATATATCGGTAGAGTGCGGCGATTTGATAAACATCAGGATGCCCGACGAAGCGGATACAACATTTGATAATTCTCTGTATTTATCATTTGTATACAAATTTTAATAAAATACTAGTTAAGCCGAAACTGACGGCAATGAAAGCGATTTCGGCTTAAAATTAAGGAGACAAATATGTGTAGAAAATCGTGTGTGTACGCGGTTTCTCTGATTCTTGTGGGCTTGTTGGTTTCAGGGTGCGCGAAGAAAGATGTGAAAACAGCCGGTGAAACCCTGATTATGTCTTATCCCAGAGAAAGAGGATTGATAAATCCCCATACATATAGCAGCCCTCAATGGATGCAGGCTCTGGTCTATGAGGGACTTACCAGATTCATGGACGGGAAGGTGATTCCCGCCCTTGCGGAACGATGGGAGACTTCTCCCGATGGCAAGGAATACACATTCTACCTGCGAAAAGGAAATGTATTCAGTGATGGTACGCCGGTTAACGCCGCAATAGTCAAGAAGAACTTTGACGCGGTTCTCAAGCACAAAGACGAGCATGAATGGCTGGAGACGGTAAACCAACTGCGGGAAGTCGTGGTGGTGAATGACACTACGGTAAAGCTCATCCTGAATGCGCCGTTTTCCGCCATACTGCAAGAGCTTGCTATGTCGCGTCCCTTACGAATTGGCGCGGAGGCTATATTCCCACCCGGCGGCGATACCACCGATGGCATTGCCAAACCCATTGGCAGTGGCAGATGGATTCAGAAGGAGTATAAAGACGATCAATACCTTAAATTTGAGCGAAATGAAAAATACTGGGGACAGAAACCGCATTTCAAGTATTTGGAAGTACGGGTTATACCTGATATCAATACTGCGGCCAACGCTTTAAAAGCCGGTGAGATAAACCTGCTCTACGACATAGAAGGGCAAATAACCGGAGATGTATTTAACGATTTGAAGAATTCAGGGTTACAAACAGTTGTTTCCAACCCCATTAACACCAATAATCTGGCGCTGAATACCGCCAGAGGCGTTACCCGAGAATTGGCGGTGCGGCAGGCGCTGGAATATGCCATCGACAAGAAGAGCATAGCGGATAATGTTTTCTATGGTTTGCAAATCCCTGCGAATACCATGCTGCCCCTCTCCACTCCCTACTGCAATGTCTCCCTAACCCCATACAACTACGATCCGGACAAGGCGGCGGAGATTCTGGAGAATGCCGGATGGCTCATGGAACAGGGGTCTCAATACCGGCGCAAGAACGGTCAGGAACTCAGGATAAGGTTCTTTTATCCGGGGGACAATGACGCTTCTAAAATTATCGGGCAGGTATTGCAGAACCAATACGGAAAAATCGGCATCAATATTGAATTGGTAGCGCAGGATGGTCAAAGTTATTATGCCGCTCAGGAAGAAGGCTTGTTTGAGATGATGTTAACAACATCATGGGGAGATCCCTCCGATCCTCACTCCTATTTTTCTTCTTTCAGAACTCCCGGACACGGTGATTATGCCGCCCAATTGGGATTGTCCATGAAGCCGCAGATAGACAGGGCGATTTCCACCGCACTCAATTCGACAAACGAGGAAGAAATACAAGCCAACTATGACTATGTAATACGGACCTTGCACGACCATGCGGTTTATATACCCCTGACATATACTACCCGGCAAGCGGTTTTTCCGACGGGAATACAGGGAGTTAGATTTAATACACGAGGGGATGCTCCCATCGAGGAATTTCGTATCGTTACCCGTTAGGAGGATCACAGTATGAAAAAACTGGTAATACACTTTTTATTATTGAGTATCTTGGTAAGCGCAGGGCTTGTTTCCTGTAATAAGTCAAAAACAGCGCCAAAAGGGGCGGAAACGGCCGGTGAAACCCTGATTATGTCTTATCCTTCGGACCCGGGAATGTTGAATCCCCATACATATAGCAGCCCTCAGTGGATACAGGCGCTGGTTTACGAAGGACTTACCAGGTTCAAGGACGGGAAGGTGATTCCTGCCATAGCGGAAAGTTGGGATGTATCTCCTGACGGCAAAGAATACACCTTTCATTTACGGAAAGGGAATGTCTTTAGTGACGGTACTCCGGTTAATGCGGCAATCGTCAAGAAAAATTTTGACGCGGTTCTTAAACACAAGGACGAGCATAATTGGATGGAGTCGGTAAATCAACTACAGGAAGTAGTTATAGTGGACGATAACACGGTAAAGCTGATACTGAGGGCGCCTTTTTCCGCCACGCTTCAAGAGCTTGCCCTATCACGACCGCTACGGATAGGCGCGGAGGCTCTATTTCCTGAAAGCGGCGATACCGCTGCCGATGGAATTCTAAAACCCCTGGGTGGTGGTATGTGGATGCTAAAAGAATATGTCCCGGAGCAATATATTATTTTTGAACGGAATGAAAAATATTGGGGGCAAAAACCCTCGTTCCGCTATTTGGAAGTCCGGATCATACCCGATATTAATACCGCGGCCAATGCGTTGAAAGCCGGGGAAATAAACCTGCTCTATGATATAGAAGGTCAGATGACCGGAGATATTTTTAACGACCTGAAAAACAGCGGGTTGGAAACAGTTATTTCCAACCCTGTTTATACCACTATTCTGGCGCTGAATACTGCCAGAGGCGCTACCCGGGAATTGGCGGTACGGTATGCCCTAGAATATGCTATCGACAAGAAGAGCATAGCGGATAATGTTTTCTATGGTTTGGAAACCCCCGCAGATACACTGATGCCTGTTTCTACTCCGTACTGTAATGTGCCGCTTACTCCATACAACTACGACCCAGAAAAGGCGGTAGAGTTTCTGGAGAATGCCGGATGGCTCATGGAACAGGGGTCTCAATACCGGCGCAAGAACGGTCAGGAACTCAGGATCAAATTCTCTTATTTGGGGGATAACGAGGCTGCTAAAATTATAGGGCAGGTATTGCAGAATCAGTACGGAAAAATCGGAGCGAATATCGAATTAATAGCCCAGGATGATCAGAGTTATTATGCCTCTCAGGAGGAAGGGTTATTCGAGATGATGTTGACGGCAAGTTGGGGAGACCCCTTCGACCCCCATTCTTATTTTTCATCGTTTAGACATCCTTCCCATAGCGATTATGCCGCCCAGTTGGGACTGTCCATGAAGCCGCAGATAGACAAGGCGATTTCCACGGCCTTGAATTCAACCGACGAGGAGGAAACACAAGCCAACTATACCTACGTAATACGAACCCTCCATGAACAGGCAGTTTATGTGCCTCTGACGTATCCCACCCGGCAAATGGCATTTCCGGTGGAGATACAGGGGGTTAGATTTAATACTAGAGCTGATGTCCCCCTGGAGGAATTTCGTATCGTATCTGCCAAGAGTAAATAAGGGTAAAGGAACTGGAAGGGGAAAAGTGCGTAAATATGTGTTAAAACGGCTGTTAATGGTGTTCCCCGTCATGTTCGGGGTGTCTATACTCGCGTTTCTGCTTGTTCGTGCTATGCCCGGAGACGCGGCGACCGCCTATCTCTTATCAGCGGGGGTTCAACCCTCGGATGAGGCGGTAGCCGCGATAACCAGACAATTCGGATTAGACCGCCCCCTTCCGGTTCAGTACTTGGACTGGATAGGGGATGTGTTGCGTTTTGATTTCGGTGATTCTTTCCACGACCACAGACCGGTGGGGCCTAAAATATGGAGCGCCTTTCAAAACACGGTATCGTTGGCCGGTTTTGCCCTCGTGATCATGCTGACCTTGAGCGGGGTGCTGGGGTATTTTTCCGCCCTCAAACCAAACGGCGTGATAGATGCATTTGGACGGATTTTTGCCTTTACCGGCAGTTCCATGCCTTCTTTTTGGCTGGGGCTGCTATTGGTGCAGCTTTTCAGCCTTAAGCTGAAGCTGCTGCCTGTTTCGGGCATAGGGGGATTCCGGTATTACATACTGCCCGCGATCAGTTTGGCTGTTCTCTACATAGCGATTTATTCCAGGGTGCTGCGGAACAGTATGCTGGAAAACATGGGGAAGCGCTTCGTGCTGTACAGCCGCGCCAGAGGGCTTAGTGAAAAGCGAATTATAGGCGGACATGTGTTCCGTACCTCCCTTGTTCCCGTGATTACCACTCTGGGGGTAACGATGGGACACATGCTGGGCGGCACGGTCATTGTCGAGGTGGTTTTTTCATGGCCCGGTATAGGGCGGCTCATCGTCAACTCCATAATGGGCAGGGATTTTCCGGTGATACAGGGCTATATCATCCTGATGTCCATGCTGTTTCTCACCATCAACCTTGTTACGGACATCATCTGCGCCTCGTTGGATCCCAGAATCAGGATGGATGGATAAATGATATTTAAAAGTTTGTTTTCAGTCTTGCTCAACCGGAAATTGTCATTATTATGTATGCTAATACTCATGGTCGTTGCCGCAGGCGGCATTTTCGCGCCGCTTGTAGCCGCCCACAATCCCTACGACATGGATTTAACCAAAAAATTACAGCCCCCTTCGCCGGAGTACATCATGGGAACCGACCACATGGGCAGGTGTATTTTTTCCCGCATTCTTTATGCCGCCCGCGCCACTCTGGGTTACGCCGTTGTCTGTACCGTTGCCGCCGCCGCGCTCGGCATTACACTGGGCATGATAGCCGGGTATGTGGGCGGGGCATTGGATGCGGTGATTATGCGGATTTGCGATGTATTGTACGGTTTTCCCAGCCTCGTGCTAACCCTGGTCATCATCAGTTTTTTGGGTCCGGGCATATTCAACGTGGTTATCGCCCAACTGCTTTTGCAATGGCTGTGGTACGCCCGGGTTACCCGCAACCTAGCGCAGAGTGAACGCAAGCGCACTTACATAGCCGCCGCCGTACTATGCGGCTCCTCGCCTTTCAAAATCATTTTTACCCACCTGCTTCCCAACATTATCCCCCAGATGTTGGCGATAATCACGGTGGACTTTGGACACACGATTCTGTCGATTTCAGGCTACTCCTTCCTTGGGCTGGGGGTTCAGCCGCCGTCGCCTGAATGGGGGGCGATGATAAATGAAGGCAGGCGGTACATTAACAGCGCGCCCTTTATGATGTTCTGGCCGGGAATGATGATACTTTTGACGGTGGTCTGCATGAATATTTTAGGCGATAATATGCGGGATACCCTTGATACGGAAAATATACGGCTATGACAGAAATATTAAAAGTTGAAGATTTACAGATACGGTTTATCGGCGGGAAAAAAGACTTTTCCGTGGTAAACGGCATATCTTTTGCCTTAAATCGCGGCGAGACGCTGGGAATTATCGGGGAAAGCGGCAGCGGCAAGAGCATCTCCTGCATGGGAATTCTAGGGCTTTTGGCCAGGGATAAATGGCGGGTTTATGGTGATATCCGTTTTGGAGAAAACCCGCTGCCCTACAACGACAACCGCGCAATGCGGCCATATCGCGGCAGGCATCTTGCGCTTATCATACAAAATCCCTTGAGCGCGTTCAACCAGATGATCCCTATTGCGGCGCACTTTTACGAGACGCTGAACGTCCCGAATGTTCCGCCGCAGAATATGGAACAGGTGCGGCATCAGGCCCGGGAAATCCTTGCCCGTATGCGCATCCGCGACCCTGACGCGGTGCTGGACAGTTACGCTTTTCAGTTGAGCGGCGGTATGCTCCAGCGCATCATGATAGCCCTCGCCCTGGTGATGAAGCCGGATATTCTGATTGCCGATGAACCTACAACCGCGCTGGATCTAACGGTGCAGCATGAGATCATTACGATACTTCAAGAAATGCAGGAAAAACAGGGAACCGCCATCCTCCTCATTTCCCATGATTTGGGGGTGATTGCCCATCTTGCCTCCACCATCGCCGTGATATATGCAGGAGAATTCGTTGAAAAAGGAAAGGCTGAGGCACTTCTTGAGTGTCCGGCCCATCCATACACACAAGGGCTTTTTGCTTCCCGCCCAAAGTTTTCAAAAGAACGTCTCCCTATCATGGAAGGCCAACCGCCGCGCCTCTTTTCCGAAAGAAGGGGCTGCGCGTTTTACCCGCGCTGTAAAAGCCGGGAGGATTCCTGCATGACGAGCCGTCCTTCGGCGGTTTCCGCCTTTTCAGGCGGAAAGGAACACGAAACATGGTGTTCCCGCACGGCTCCATCTTCAGTTGGGCATATTGGAGACGGACAATGACGCTTTTGGAGGTAAATGGAATAAGCAAGGTCTACAAGGCCAGACGGAGGGTAAACGCCTATCAGCTTTTTGCCGTGCGTGACATGAGTTTTACCGTTGAAAAAGGCGTTTGCGTTGGACTTGTGGGAGAAAGCGGCTGTGGCAAGAGTACGCTGGCCCGGCTTATCACCGGACTCGAAAGCCCAAGCGCCGGAGAAATACGTTTGGAAGGGAAGCCCGTTCACGGCAGGCAAGGCTGGGCGTCCGAGGGCGCCGCGTTTCATCAAAAGGTTCAAATGATTTTTCAGGACAGTCTGGACGCGGTGAATCCGCGCCATTCCGCTCTGACAATTATTGCAGAGCCGCTCGTTAATTTTTCCCCGATGAGTAAACGTGAAATAGCAAAACGGGTGGAAGAATTACTTTCTCAGGTGGGGCTTCGGCCTTCCGATGCGGAAAAATTTCCCCACGAATTCTCAGGCGGACAGCTTCAGCGTATATGTATTGCCCGCGCCCTAGCGTCGAATCCTGAACTTCTGGTGCTGGACGAGCCTTTAAGCAGCCTTGACGTTTCAGTACAGGCGCAGATTCTCAACCTGCTGCAAGACCTCAAAGACCGACTGCATCTTACCTATATCCTGATTTCCCATGATCCCGAAGCGGTTTACTACCTTTCGGACACGGTCGTGGTGATGTACGGCGGCAGGGTGATGGAGCGGATAGACCGCATTGAGGATTTTGACCGTATGCGCCACCCTTACACCCGCCGCCTGCTTTCCTCTACCAGCCTTTACAGAAACTGGCAGGAGGCCGGAACGCTTGAAACGGAGGCAATCGCTATCGATATGGAGGTACAAAAGGAAGGTTACGAGGGCTGCCCCTACGCGGGACGTTGCGGTAAAGTGGATGAACGTTGCAAAAGCGCCTGTCCGCCATTACGCAACATTGGAAACGGCCATCATGCCGCCTGTTACCGGCTGTAGGGGGAGGCTGGGCAGAACGAAGGAGTTTGGAGAACAGTATGCGGGAAAACACAGAAAGAAGGCGCTTTTTTGGGGAGGCGGCAAAAAAATCCACGGGCATGAGAGTCTGGGGCTTGCCAAGGGTGTACGGGTATGTGAAGTCACCATCGAAAAGATGGGGCTGGAACCGTCAGGCGACGAGGAACTTGTATGCAACACCGAAACCGATGCCTGCGGTGTTGACGCGGTACAGGCCATTCTCAGTTGTACAATAGGTAAAGGCAACCTGATATACAAAGGCACGGGGAAAAACGCCTTTACGTTTATCCGGCGGAAAGACGGAAAAGCGATGCGTTTCTATGCCAAAACACGGAACAAAGGCATGGAGCGGGACGCATTGCAACAGTATGTGCTTGATGCTCCAGTGGACGAATTATTCACGTTCAGGGAAACTTCCGATGAATCGCCGGAAATAGCGCGGATTTTCAAATCCGTTGACTGTGAAGCTGCTGCGGGACGGAAAAAGGTCTGCCTCGACTATTTCAAGGAATAGAGCAGAGGCTAGTAACATGATGAGCGGATTAATCGTGATTCTGGTTTATCTTTATGCTCATCGGTATACATCAGCGTTAATCCGCTCATCCCCATGGACTGGGGTATCCTCGGGGCCGCTCAATCTCCTCAAAGGAGTTCACCCGGAAGGGAGCTTTGCCTTCATCAGTGCCGCTAAGGCATGGGCGGTAAAGCCCAGGGATTGTGCTACCTGGTTCGCCGGCCCGGATTCACCGAAGCGGTCGATAGAAAAGATATCCTCCGGTTTGGCCCAGCGTTCCCAGCCGGTCTTAACCCCTGCCTCGCAGCAGATCACCCGGACTCCCGCGGGTAGGATGGTCTCCTGCACGGCCTTGGGCTGGGCCTCGAAACGCTCCCGGCTTATCATAGACACCACCCGGACCTTCCCCGGAACCTGGTCGGCTGCTTCCAGGGCTAGGGTAAGTTCAGAACCAGTGGCGATAAGGACCAGATCCGGCGATTCAGCTCCCTTTCTCACCACATAGGCACCGGTACGGAGGGTATTTTTCCAATCCGGGTCCTCCTTGGGAAAGACCTTGAGGTTTTGCCGTGAAAGGGCCAGGATCGTAGGACCATCTTGCCGTTCCAGGGCCCAGGCCCAGGCCTCCGCGGTTTCCTCTGCATCTGCAGGACGCAAGGTGAGAAGTCCCGGAATGATGCGGAAAGAAGCCAGATGCTCTATGGGCTGATGGGTTGGACCGTCTTCACCAACAAAAATCGAATCGTGGGTAAACACATAGATAATCGGCTGCTTCATTAACGCGGAAAGCCGGAGCGCCGGTCTTAGGTAATCGGAAAACACCATGAAGGTGGCACAGAAAGCCCGCAGTCCGCCGTGGAGACTGATACCGTTAGCGATTGCGGCCATGGCAAACTCTCGGATTCCAAAATGAATGTACCGGCCCCCTCGATTGGTCGGGCTGTACACTCCCGCCGCGTCAGGAAGGCCCACCGCATTGGGGCCTTTCAGGTCTGCAGAACCGCCTACTAGGTTGGTATTGGCCGCAGCAAGGGCAACCAGGGCTTTGTTTCCGGCAGAACGAGTAGCCAGGCTATCCCCAGGAGCAAATCGGGGGAGCACTCCAGGGGCAGCCGTGCCTGCATAGAAGCGGTTCCATTCAGATCGCTTATCCGGGTTTTCTTGTGACCAGGCATTGAATTCCTCCTGCCAGGCTGCGTGGAGCTCTTTCCATTCGGCCTGTTTGACGGTGAAATAGGCTGCAGCCTCAGGGGCGACATAAAAATCTTCAGGAATACCCAGCGCGGCTTTGGTAGCGGCCACTTCCTCTGCCCCCAGGGGCGCGCCGTGAACATCCGGGGTGTTTTCTTTATGGGGAGCCCCTTTGCCGATAACCGAATTCAAGATGATGAGGCTGGGTTTGGTGGTTTCTGCTTTGGCCTCTGCGGTGAGCCGGGCAAGGGCCTCAAAATCATACATGGAACCCTTCAGCACCTGCCAGCCGTAAGCCTCGTAGCGTTGGGCCACCGCTTCGGTAAAGGCCAGATCCGTACTGCCGTCAATGGTGATTCGATTGGAATCGTAAAACACGATAAGCTTACCCAGTTTCAGGTGGCCTGCTAGAGAACTAGCTTCTGCAGAAACCCCTTCCTGAAGACAGCCGTCTCCTACCAAAACATAGGTGTAATGGTCCACGATAGTCCTGGTCTTGGTGTTGAACCGGGCGGCCAGCATGGTTTCAGCCACGGCCATACCCACTGCGGTGGCGATACCCTGTCCCAAGGGGCCTGTGGTGGTTTCAATCCCCTGGACAAGCCCATATTCGGGATGCCCTGCAGCATGGGAGCCGAGTTGACGGAAGCCTTTGATATCCTCCAGGGTAATATCCTGGTACCCCGCAAGATACAACAGGGAATAGAGGAACATGGAACCGTGACCTGCGGATAGCACAAAACGGTCCCGATCCGGCCAGGAGGGATCCTGAGGATCCTGTCGAAGCAAATCTCCGTAGAGGAAGGCCCCAAGCTCTGCAGCCCCCAGGGGAAGCCCAGGGTGCCCTGAGGTGGCCTTTTGAATGGCGTCCATGGAAAGGGCCCTTACACTGAGGGCGATCTTTTCCAATGCATTAATGTTCATAGGGATACTCCGCTTTTTCATAGGATGCGGCAAAAGACCGCTTGACTTAGTATAATCTAAATTCCCCCTTATGTCTTGGTACTGACATTCCCGGTTTTTCTGTGGTATAGTAAAGATCTCGATGAAGTACGGAAGCAAAGCAAAAACCAGTTTGATAATTTCGGTAAAAATACGTATCCTGTTGGGGATTGTTGCCTATGAGCGTCTGTATTAAAATGAGGAGAAAGAAAATCATGTTCCGACACCTGCACCCAGGTAACTTCATGAGAGTATACCTGCTGTTTTTTTTTAGTATGTTCATCTTGTTTCAAGCTGTTTTTGCTCAAACCAATGTGCCGAATCCTGATGGTTCCCGAATGAGCGGTTTACAAAGTTACCGTATGGGCCGGGATATGGAAGGGAGAAACCGTATGGATGAGGCTATGCGGTATTACAACCAGGCGGTACAGATTTGTTTAGACGAGATCTCCCGGAATACCGTGACCAGAGACACCTATGTAGTGTTCACCTGGACCTTGCAGCGTCAAAAGCGCTATACCGATGTGATTACCTGGGGTGAACGGGCCCTTCAGTTGTACCCTACTGATTACCGTATCATCGAAACCATGGGAGAAGCCTATTTTTATCTTAACCAGTATGATCGTTCCCTGGTGTTTATGCAGCGGTACGTCAATTCCCTGCCTCAAGGAGACCGGACTTCAGTAGCCTATTTCTTCATTGGAGAGATATTCAGGCTGCAAGGGAAATTCCTTCATGCGGATATTGCTTACACCACCGCGGTCCAGTTAGAACCCAATATCTCCCTGTGGTGGTACCGTCTTGGTACGGTCCGGGAAGCACTGGAGGACTTTACCGCGGCAATTCAAGCCTATGAACAAGCCGTCAGACTAAACCCTGGTTATCAGGAAGCCCGGACAGGGCTAGAACGCTCAAGAAGATAAGCCGCTGGCAGACCGATCGTATAACGACCGCGCCCGAACCGGGTTCACCGCAAGAACACCTTAGAAAAAAATTAGAAAAGATCGAAGAAGCTTTCTTTGAGGCGGCTTACCGAGAGCGCCTGCGCTTTGGTGAGGGGAATGGATCCTAGGGTATTAAGGATCTCCTTGATCTGGAGTTGGAGGGTAGTTTGATTGATGCTGACCAATATAAGAAAATTATATACTTCCCGGTCAGGGCTCACGCCGTCTTCTTGAAAATATTGTTTTAAGACCCAGAAATCATCTACTCGAAACCCACCGGTATACACCGCATTGGAAGCGGCCTTTATCAGGGCCTCGAAAAAGCGGCCGTATTCACCCTCAGGGTAGGAGGTTACGGTTTTGGCCATACGGGACTGGATTCGAGAAGCCACCATTCGGGAAAAGTCCTTGGAAATAATAAAGCCAGAGGCCCATTGCTGTAAGGCTTGGAAGTTGGGCCCCTCAATCTCGCTTATGAAAACATAGGCAGCATCGTATTGCGGGAGCCCTTCTATCCCGGGAATCCCCGCGCTCTCATACTGGTTTACCCATTCGGGGATATCCTCTCCTCCGGCTTTGGTTTTGTAGTCTATGATTTGGTATAACTGGATTACTTCTGCAGGCTGGGGTTGGATCCAGGGGACGGGTATTTCTGGAGGCTCCCCGACACAGGTTGCAAGGATTACTCCGCTTATCATGCTCATCATTACCAGTTTTTGGGGTAGGGGAGTATTCATTGGTCTAGAGCATCTCAGGAAGGGCTTCGTTTTGTTGGAAGGGTATAAGTGAAAGTTGTATCTTGGTAAAGCTGATGCCCACTTCATCCAACAATGCCACCAAAGAAGGCTTCTTGGCCTCCGGTATAATCCTGGGCAGGGCTGTTTCCGAGCCAAATTGAAAGGTCCCTTCCCCGCTTATGGGGGCGGCCAGGGTGATGGTACAGGGCTTTGATTGCATATCCCTATCTTCCAGGTATACCTGGGCAGTAAACTGGGCGTTCTGGATCGTGAAGGTCATACTAAAGGTAACAAAATCCCCGGTTTGCAGGAGCGGAGCGGGCATAACAGGGGATTCATCCTTCTCAACAGGAGAAAGGAGTGCTTCTTCGTAGGATACTGCTCCTGCTGAGACGCGGAGGATCAGGGTTTCTCCATTAAAGGAAAGGTTGACATCCAGGGGTTCGGCAGAAGTATCATCACTGATAAAGGCGGTCTTAAAGATGGTTCCTTGAGCAAAGAGTAAACCCCGGAAAAAGATCTGCCCTGACCCTTGTTCATTATCGGCTAGGAGAAAAGAAGCGCTTGGCAGCAGATATATATCCTCAGGCCCTATGGAGAGTCCATAAATACTCCCATGGGGTAGCCAGCGGGGTTGCTGCCGGGTCTTGGCATGGAGACTTCTTTTCGGATCCTTCAGATCTTTTGCATCCAGGAGGTTGTTCTGGAACTGATACCAGTGGATGAACTGATCCGCCCGGTCAGAAAAATACCCTGGTATTTCACTCTTACCCGATACGGGCAGGGATAATTCCTTGGATTTTCCGTAAAGGAGAGTATTCTCAGGGGGTTTGAAGGGGAAAAGCACCGCTTTTATGGTATAGAATCCCGTCCGTTCCGGAGCTTTCCAGAACAGATACCGGGCGTCTTCGGATAGCTTCCCTTCGGCGATACGTTTTTTCCCACTATACCAGACTATATAGGGATCCAGGCGGGTATCGGAAATAACCTGAGCTTCGATCAGTACATCGGTCCCAGGCGGTACGAAATGGGCAGCCTTAGAAAAACCAGGGAGGTACCGCTGAATATCATCGAAGGTTAAGGTAGCAGTGCCGAGGAAATAAACCGGCTGTTCAATAGCGGCCAGTACGGTTTTTTCCCCAATGACCTGGAACATGAGCGTATATTGGCCAAGTTCTAAAGATTCGGTGATTGTATATGCCGGAAGCGCCTGATCCAAACGAGCTACCGAAATCACCTGGTCGGTTTTCCCGGGGCTCAGGGCATAGTTTCTGCTTTCGGATGGCTCCGTTATATAGATTTCAGGAATCTCAGGATTTACCACAGGTTCAGATATAGAGGGATAGCTCGAAAATCCGGCGGGAATTTCCAAGTCCCCTGGTACCGCGGGTATGAGTTTCGCTTCGATTATCACCGGGATTTCACGTTTTTCCTCGGTTTCCTCAGCTGCTGTTTCCAGCTCAATGAGTACGGGAGGGTCTGGGACTGCTTTTGGCTCAACTGGTTCCGCTTGCACGGGAGGCTCAACCGGTTCCTGAACTACTTCCGGTTCGACAATCACCGGAGTCTCAACTAGCACTGGAGATTCGATTACTACCGGGATTTCTTCTTGTTCCACCGGTACTTCCGATGTAGGTATCACCGGAGAGGCGGGGCTTGTTTCTGGGCTTGGAGCAAGGGGGACAGGTTCAGGGATCACTGGCTGCTCTAAACTCTCTGGGAGACTCGTAAGTCCTGCAGTGAGGGTATACCAGATTTTCTTCCCTGCGGCTTGCCCTGAGGAGTTCTGCAAAAAAACCACCAGTCCCCGAATATCCGGATCATTCACCACGGAATTAACAAAATACGGACGAATCGTATCATTACTTCGTATGATCGAACATTCATCCAGGGAATAGTCGTTGATATAGGCGTTCACCTGGTAAGTCCCATCACTCGGAAGCACCATATCCATGCCTCCACTACATGCAGCAAGACAGCATATACAGAGGAAAAGAATACCATAGAGGATGCCTGAGACCCTGTCGGGCTTGGAAGTATGGGGGGAGCTACCTTTTGTATTACATCTGCCCATATACATGCCTCTCTTCAGATATAGTATACCAGCACAACCCTTAAATTGCCATTCTTTTCTCGCTTCACGCTGAGGGTTAATGGTCAAGATACGAGTCCCCCTGTTATAGGATGGAGGTACCTCCCCTCCTTCCAAGCAAGGCTTCATAGCGAGGACAGGGGACGCACCTGGCTGAACAATGCAAGGGCTGATCCCATGAGGGCATGGATATAGGGAGGCTGCCCCATGCTTTGAAACACCTCGTGGATAGGAACTACTTCCACCTCCACATATTCATCTTCGTCCAGATCCTGAGCTTCCAAAGGTTTCAGGTCTTCAGCAAGAAAGAAGTGAACCCGATTTGCCATAATCGCCGGATTGGGACTGCATACGCCCAGGCTTCTGATGGTTCCTGCTTCATAGGCGGTTTCTTCCCGCAATTCCCGGGCTGCGGCGGCCTGGGCATCCTCTCCTCTTTCAAAAACCCCACCAGGAAATTCCAAGCTCAATTCTTGGGCCCCATGACGCCATTGCCGGACCATGACAAATGCGTTACCCTGGGGGGTGATGAGCACCGGCACTACGATGGCCCAATCCGGGGCCTCTAGGACGGTAAAGTTGCGCAGTCCCTTATCTGGGGAACGGCAGGTCCTTTCCTGGATCGAAAAGATAGGGCAAGTGAAAACCTCCCGGCGAGCTTCTTCGTTCCACACCAGATGGGTATTCCTCATAAGGTCCTGAGCAGCTTGTTTAGTATCCATAATGATAAAAATAACCCCTTATAGGAGCGGTGTATACCCCTGGAGAAACAGGAGAACGGGTAATCTCTAATAGCTTGGGTTTCTGGCGTTCACATTCCCCCCGGAAGACCTCCCAAACGGTTCTATCCCCAAGTCCAGTATGGGGCGCTGGCGATACGTCTGGACGGTCAAGCGAATCAACACTATGGACCCTTCCTAATTGTTAAGCAGGGACAAACCCTGGGTATTTTGGGGAATAAGAAGGGATGAAATCGGCGCCGTCCAGCAGGCATTGTTCCTCACATGGGACAACCACAAAGCTATGGACTACAACCGTACTATCCAGCTTACTCAGATGTCCGCTACCAGCAAGGGGCTCTCCAGCATCGTAACCCAATCTTCCGCAGCCGGTGCACCAGTACTTTAGGTGGAGCGTGCTTCTTGATGCTGTTATGGAAGGTATACTACATTAAAAGCATGAAAGGAACCGAGAACCTCCTGTGGCAGCGCATCCGTAACAAACTGGAGGAGGGTGGTCGTTACTTTGTATTCTTGGGGACTATCGGCCGTTGTTCCCTGAAAGGGCCGGTTCGTTTTTCCCGATGTCTTGCTGAAATAGAGCATTTAGGGGTTAATTCGGTACTGATTATTCTGCTTTCAGGGGGGGCCATTGGGATGATCTTTGCCCTACAAATGGTGGCTCTCCTGCAGCCCTTTCAGGCAGAAATAGGAACCGGTGCAGCCGTGGCTGTGGCCTTATCCAGGGAAATGGCCCCGGTGATCACCACCCTCATGCTTATTGCGAAAAATGGTTCAGCCATGGCTGCGGAATTGGGAACCATGCGGGTTACCGAACAGATCGATGCCCTCGAATCCATGGCTATAAGCCCGGTTCAGTACCTGGTAGTCCCCAAGGTTATCGCCTCTTTCTTGGTCTTTCCCCTCTTGACCCTCTTAGCCAATCTGGTGGGTGTCCTAGGAGCCTATATGGTTTCGATTTATTTGTTTGATATTGACGGGGCTAGTTATATGGATTATATGTTCAACTTCTTGAGCCCCCGGGATGTTTTTGTGGGGCTTATCAAGGCTTGGGTGATGGGCTTTATCGTGGCAACCCTATGCTGCTTTTACGGCCTCCATGCTGCTCCTGGGGCAAAAGGGGTGGGAGACAGCGCCACGAATGCAGTGGTGGCTTCTTCCACGGCTATCCTGGTGGCGGATTATCTGCTCACCACCATCATGTTGCGGTTTATATACGCATGACGTCGGATATGCCCCGTAAGCCCATTATCCGAACGTGGAAGCTGCATAAATCCTTTGGTTCTCATGAGGTGTTAAAAGCGGTAAACCTGGAAATACCGGAAACTTCGATCTACGCCATCATCGGTCAAAGCGGGACCGGGAAAAGCGTCCTCTTTAAGACGATTATGGGTATGCTCCTCCCTGATGGGGGAAAGGTCTGGTTTAGAGATACGGAATTAAGCGCCCTCTCTCCTGATGCGTTGATGGCCATGCGAAAATCTTTCGGCTATGCCTTTCAAAATGCCGCATTGTTCGACTCCATGACGGTGGAAGAAAATCTGGCCTTTCCCCTCAAAGAGGTGCTCCGCCTTAAAGACCGGGAAGCAATCCACCAACGGGTAACCGAACTGCTTGCCTGGATTGAACTGCCTGGTATCGGATCGAGACGGCCCGATACCTTGTCTGGAGGTATGCGAAAACGGGTAGGAGTCGCCCGGGCCTTGATCCTGCGCCCGGAGGTGCTGTTCTTTGATGAACCCACCACCGGCTTGGATCCGGTGTTATCTGAAACCATCAATAACCTAGTGGTCCGGGTCCGTCGGGAACTGGGCATTACCTGCGTCCTTATAACCCATGATATACCTGCGGCCTTCCGCATCGCGGATAAAATTGCCTTTCTGGATCAGGGTTCCATTATTGCCGAAGGAAGCCCTGCGGAGGTGGCCCGTTCGGACCATTCTTTGGTGCAAGCTTTTATCCGTATTTCCTTTGTAGAGAGAACCGCCGCGTCTACCCCTGCTCCTCAGGAGTTAGGTTTATGAAGCGTTCCCAGTATGTTAAAGTAGCCCTCTTTTTCATCCTCTTAGGAACCGGTGGAGGAACCTATATTATCTTGTCTTCCGATGGCCTCAATGGGTTTAATACCACCCTGTATGAGCTTACCCTCCCGGATGCCACCGGGCTTTCGACCAGATCCAAGGTATACCTGGCAGGAGTTGCAGTGGGGAAGATCCACGCCATTACCCTGGTCGGCAATGAAGCCCACCTCCAGGTTGCTTTTCTTAAAGAAGTGGCAATCCGCAGTAATGCCACGATTGCCCGGAAAGCCTCTTCTATCCTCGGCACTTCCATCCTTACCTTGGAACCAGGAACCGAACAAGCCCCGGTACTCCCTCCCGGAGGACAACTCAAGGCCAACCAGAACTCAGGAGATATGCAGGCCCTTATGGGTACGGTTCAAGACATAGGCGGCCAGCTCTCCAATATCCTACAGGAAGTACAGGCCAATCACCTGGCGCTGCTTCAGGTTTCTTTTGAGACCTTTAATGCCCTCGCGCAGAAACTGGATCAGCGGGTCGATGGAAAACTGGATCAGATATCCCGGATCCTTGAATCCGCGGTCCTGATTGCCGCCCATACCGAACAACTACTAGACGAGCGGGAAGGAGATATCCCGGCTTCTGCCGAGGAGATCCGCCGAGCCTTGGAAAATATCAGGGCCATCACCGGAGAAATCCGCAGTGGTACGGGAACCCTGGGACAGGTGATTTACGATGATCGCCTCTATGACGCGCTCCTGGCTACCGCCGTAAGAACCGAAGATACTGCCTTAAAGTTGGGGATGACCTTGGATACGGTCAGGGACCTGTCCCTTACGGCTCATGGGGTGCTTGACCAGGCAGGAGAAATCGTGGACCGGGCTGCAGGATTGGGTATTCAGATAGATACTCAAGCCCGGTATGACATGCTGGCGGAGCGGTTCCGGGCAGGCGCGTCCCTCCGCTTAGAACCGGCTTCAGGGGATCGCTGGTACCGTATAGGCGTACATAACGCCCCGGACGGCCTTACATCCCGAACCATTAAGACCACTATCGACCAGAACGGCAGCATCACCTCGGAAGATAGCAGCGAAACCCGGTTTTCCTTTGCGGTGGATGTAGAGTTGGCCCGCCGCTTTGGTTTTCTTACCATCCGGGGAGGCCTGTTGGAAAACACCCCAGGCTTCGGCGTCGATTTCCAAGCCCTGCGCTGGCTGAGTCTTTCCGGGGAGCTTTTTGACTTCAAAACCGGAGCTGTCCCTAATCTGCGGGGGACTTTGACCCTCTATCCTTTTTTTGACCCTCAGGCAAATAAACCCTGGAACTGGCTCTATATAGAGGGCGGTATCAATAACGCCCTCTATGAGAAACGGGATTTCTTTGTAGGCGGGGGCTTGCGCTTTGCTGACCGGGAAGTAAAGGGCCTAGTAGGGCTTCTGCCTGCCATCAACCAGTAGCCTTTGAGTTAGATAAGACCCCGTGCTTTAAGGAAATTCCGGGCTGTTTCAGTGGGGTTTTCCTTCAACACATCCACCCGGTAATTCAATTCCCTCATGGCCTCATCATCCAGGATACGGTTTAGTTTCAACAACAGATTCTGCAGCTCTGGGTATTTTTCCATAGTTTGTGCCCGAATAACCGGCGCCGCATAATAGGGCGGAAAAAAGTGCTGATCATCTTCCAGGACCAAGAGATCGTATTCCAGGAGCATGCCGTCGGTGGAAAACGCATCGGTAACCTGAATCTCGTCCTTGGCCATAGCCGTATACCGCAGGGTTCCATCAATCGCTTTTTCATCCTTGAAGGACATGCCGTAGGTTTTTTTGAGGTTTGGAATGCCGTCGTTTCTATTCAGCACTTCAAAGGTGGCCCCTAATATAAGATCCTGGGATACCTTTGCCAAATCACTGTAGGTTTTAAGACCGTATTTTTCAGCGGTATCCTTCCGTACCGATAAGGTATAGGTATTGTTAAATCCCAGAGACTCCAGCATGAGTAGATTGTACTGGTCTTTCAGTTCCTTTACTGCAATGGCGTATACTTCTTCTGCGCTTCGCATCTCCGAATACCCTAAATAGTTCCCATACACCGTACCGGTATAATCAATATACAGGTCAATATCACCACTTTTTATCGCGGCAAAGACCACATTGGAACTCATCTCGTGCTTGTACTCCACTTTTATATCCGTATGCGCCTCCACCAGCAAGTACAGCATGTTACCCAGGATATCCTGTTCGGTAAAATCTTTTGCCCCTATCACAATGGATGTTTTCGCCCCTTTACAGCTTCCAGCGAAAAACGCCATACCCAGAACCGCCGCGAATACGACTACGCTTCTTTTCATAATAAACCTTCCTTGTTTTATTGCTATGCTTCCAATGGAGAGCTCTACGCAATGAGGGCTCTACGCGCTTTTTTATCCTTTACCGGTTCCCTATAGCAGACCGGGGTTACGGCCTTTTCCACAAGGGCAGCGGAAAAATCCACGATCAGGGCCAACAAACACGCGGGTATGGCTCCTGATAGGATCTGATAGGTATTGACCGTACGGATCCCTGAATAAATCAGATACCCTAATCCCGCAGCCCCTATAAATGCCGCCAAGGTTACCAGGCCCACCGAAGTAACTGCGGATATCCGTATACCCGCCATAATAACCGGCAAGGCTAAGGGCAGTTTAACCTTAGTTAATATCTGAAACCGGGTCATGCCAATGCCTTTTGCCGCTTCTACGGTCTGGGGATTAATATGGGCAAGACCGATGGCGGTATTTTTGATAATGGGCAGTAGGGAATACACCACTACCATAAACACCGCAGGCTTTTCACCGATCCCTAAAAAAGGGACCAAAAAACCGAGGAGGGCAATACTGGGAACCGCCTGCACCACATTCGCGCAGCCCAAAACCGGCTTCTGTAGTCCTGAGAGGTAACTAATCAGAATACCCAGGGGCACCCCGATAAGAACCGCAATGATGATCGAAAAAAAGGTCAACTGCATGTGCTCAAGGGTGCTCAAAAGAATAACCATACCGTTCTGAGCCATATAGGCAACAAAATTCATCCATGAACCTCCTCATAGCAGATTTTTGGTATCCAGATACTGTTGACTGAGGGTTGTTAAGAGGCTGCTTTTGGTAATCAATCCCTGTAACACCTTATCTTCATTAATAACCGGTATAGCGGCTGTAGAAGCCACCTTATGATTGTTGATCATCTGTACTATTTCAACAATGTTGTGTTCCGGGCTCACAGTGTCAAACTCGGTGTACATAACCCGCGAGACCGGTATACCCTTATCCGGTTGAGCCTGGGCCATCTTCGCAGAAATAATTCCCACTAAGCCGCCATGCTTATCCGTAACCAAAAGACTATCTACTTTCTGAATGCGCATCTTTTCAATACAGCGAAGGACCGGTGTATCCGCCTGGGTACAGACCGGATCAGAAATCATGATATCTTTAGCACGGATAAATTCAGGAGATGACCAAATCCGGTTCCTTCCGATGAATTCCGCGACAAATGCATCGGCTGGATTCTTCATAATCTCTTCAACCTTGTCGTATTGGGCTATCCTGCCTTTATGGATTATGCAGATCTTATCCGCTATTTTCACCGCTTCATCCATATCATGGGTAACAAACACGATCGTTTTCCGTACCCGTACCTGCAAGTCCGCCAGTTCATCTTGCAGTTGGTTTCTGGAGATTGGATCCAGAGCGGAAAAAGGCTCATCCATGAGAATAATATCCGGATCGCAGGCAAAAGCCCGAGCCACCCCAATGCGTTGCTGCTGCCCACCGGATAGCTGGGAAGGATACCGATCAAGATACTGGTTCGGATCAAGTCCAACCATCTGCATTAAAGCTATGCTTTTCTCGGCAATCACCGCCTTGTTTTTTTTCTGCAACCGCGGCACCACTTCGATATTTTCCCGCACGGTCATGTGGGGAAAAAGGCCGGTTTGCTGTATGACATAACCGATATTCCGCCTGAGTTCTATAACATCCTTATCAAAGATGTTTTCACCGTTTATAAACACCAGGCCTTCACTTGGTTTTATCAGGCGGTTGATAATTTTGAGCAGGGTTGTCTTGCCGCAGCCGCTGGGCCCTATCAAAACTACCAAATCCCCTTTGGTAACTTCAAAAGTAATGTCCGAGACTACAGGCTTGCCATCGTATTTTTTGGTAATCCCTTCAAATCGTATCATGTACCGGCTCCTCAAAAGCAACAACCTCAGATATAATTACAAGTTGTTAGATATATGATACAAAAAGACAAACCCTTCTGTCAAGTTTTTTGGAAGTTTTTTGATGATTTTTTGAGAATTTTAAGAAAAACTTATCCGAATAATAACTTAAGTGAAGCCACATAGGACCGGTCAGTCCCAATTATGTAGAAAACATCGTCTTTACAGAAGGTAGCATAGGGTCCCGGAGAGAGAATCACGGCCTCACCCCGGCGTATGGCGATAATGGTTGCCCCGGTGTTCTGCCAAAACCGCAACTCATGTGCGGTCTTGCCTATGGCTATAGAGTCTTCGGTAATGGTAATCTCATAAGGGGTAAAGGGATGTATGGTTTTCAGCCGTTCCGCCGTATGGATAACCAATTGTATCTTTTCAATGAGTTCTTCGGTCTCCTGGGCCTGCCGTTCGGCCCACTGCATAATTTCCTGTTTAGCCGAGGTAATTTTTTCTACTTCATTATAACGGTCAATAAAGTCCCGGGCTTTCTCCAAGGATCGGACCTCAATACCGCTTCCTTTTTCCGTATCCAGGATACCCACATCCTTTAGAATAAATACGGCTTTACGGATCGTTTCAGAGGAGACATGATAGTAAGAAGCAAGTACGGAACGGCCGAATAGTTTTTGCCCCTTCACGTATTTACCCTTGACAATATCTTGGGCAATATCAATGGCGATCTGCCGATATGCAGAAGCGGTAATCTTTTGTTCTTCTCTCATGATTAATCATCTATTTCCTTTCTTGATAAGCAAGGAAGGAACTCCCCTCATGTAGTACCCTAATCATGTATCAGTAATAATATGAGATCCAGAGTAATAAATCCAATAGGTAAGGTCAATATGGCGCGTTGATGAACCTTTGGGGAGGGGAGACCTGTTCCGGTCCACCCCAGGCTCCCTAAAAGCGTGATTCGTCGAACTTGAGGCTATTTATGATTCGGCAGTAAGGTTACCAAGTAGTTTGATAAAACCGTGCCATAGGTGTCATTGATCTTCTTTTCTGCGGCTACTATCGCCCGATTTTCCGCTTCCCCAAGGGAGAGATGTCCTTCCCGTCCGCTGATATTAAAGGGCAAGAGCACACTGGCATCTTGCGTATCCACAAGGTTGGCTTCGATCCCATAGCGGGTAAATTTATTTTGTTGGTTGGGAAGCTCCACCGGGGAAAAGTCAACCCGTACTTGCAGCACATACCGGGAGTTAGTACCACCACTCCTGAATCCCTGCTTGGTAAGGGCGGAGGCAAAGGCATCTTTGATACGATTGAAACGGGCATCCGCAACCCTCACCTCAATGGGGATACTCTTGGTAATGTTCGCCGCTTCCAGGCGATAGGTATCCCCTTTCTTAAGATCCCCCACCACTACGGTTGAGCCCCCCACTATGGTCAAAACATTGGCATACACCCGGTTTACATCCGCAATGGTCGCGGCAAGCTGATACCGGGAGTATCCATCCAGGCTCTGCTTCTCTTCAGGGGACAGCGCGATTAAATCATCAATGATCCGTTCATTGGACCGGATCAAATCCGTATAGAGCCGGGAAGCTTTTGCCTTTTCTAAGACCGCTACGGCATAATAGGTGGTTTTGCTATCAAACCATACATCTTCGATTTCTGCCCCGATAAGGCTATCCATTTCAGCGGAGGTCTTGATGGCGTTTTGGACCACCGTATTCTCGGAGACCTGGACCGCTCCCTTGGACACTGCCTCTGAATAGTGGGTGATGGTCTTTAAGTCCGCCTGAACGGATTGCCCAAACACCGCCACCAGCCGTCCCAGGGCATCTTTCTCCGCGTGATTGCGGTCAGCGCCATACCCTACCGCAGTAACAAAGACGTTCCTGTCATACACCCCATCAGGCATGGAAACCCAGGCCGGTTCTTTACCCTTACTGACCGTTACGGGGGAGGAGGCAGTGGGACGACCGGCAGGGGTTCCCCCTTGGGTAGAGGTTCCACCCTCCATCGCGGTAACCGCAGCCTGGGCCGCCGCAACCGCATCATCCTCCCGGGAGCGCTCAGGACTGCTTGCACAACCTATAAGCGATACAAGCACCAAAAGCGCAGCATATCTTATTTTAAACATACAACCTCCACTAAATTAAGCCGGCCCTCCTGGACCGTCACGGTATTATCAAAAGAAGCGAGGCGTCCGCCATTTGCTCCATAATAGTGGATGGTAAAGGAATAGGTGCCCGGATCCAGGGTAATGCCCCCCACATAGGCTTTGGCAGGGAAGTAGCGGGATATCCGCAGGTCCGCCTGTTCACTGGTCTCTGCGAACACTTGGGCCCCCAAGCTAAGGGCGCTGAACAGTAAGCTCGTCCCCCCTTCGGTCTCGTCGGCAGCGGCGCCCAGGGCAGAGGACGTTATCCCTTTAACGGTAGCCCGGATCACGGATTTAAGGTAAATCAGGTTGACCTTTTCTTTGAAGGTTTCCCTGGCCACCGCCTCCATGTCTTCCAGCAAGGCCAGGTTAAAGCGGGTCCCGTCCTCAAAAACCACTTCAATCCGCTGCACTTGGGAGGGACGGCTTTCCATAACCGGCAGGGCAATCTTGATATAGTGCAGATCCGGAAGGGGGATACGCAAGGCCTCTTCGATTTTGATAGGAGAGAGACCGCTAAACCCGATCACATTAAGCCGGGCTTTTCCCGAAGGAATCCCCAGTTCCTCGTCCAGGGACGGAGGCAGGGGATAGGTATAGACAGACGGGGCATTGGCAAAGGCCACCTTGAGGGAGTCTCCGTCAATCCGAGCATCGTCATAGTTACCTATGGCCCGGTAAAAGAGCATCCCCAGATACCGAGCCAGGGCAGAGTCTGAAAATTGGGTCGGCGCTTCAGGATTCGGCGGAACCGAGCCCCCTTCTGCCAGGGCCTTTTGTTGGAGATTGGTCTTGAGTTCCCCGTATTTTGAGGCTAAGAAACGCAATTTATTGTTCATCCGCCGGATTTCCACCAAGGCATCTTCCAGCTTATCCTCATGGTAGTAGTTGAGGGCGTTAAAGACATTGATATAAATATCCTCGTAATCTTCTCCGTCGTATTCCTTAGTTTTATCGTTCAGCAAGTAGGAGCCAATCTCCATGGTGATACTTTTCGTAAAAGCCGCTTCTATGGCCCGTTCCCCTTCCTGAAGCAGCTTCGTGGAATCATCGTATTGCTGCGCGTAATGGGTGAGCATCCCTTTATCCAGGTAATAGAGGATGGCATCTTTATCCCGGTAGAGGTCCTTCTTGTCTTCTTCCAGGATGGCTATACCGCGGTGATGATCCCCCTGCTCCACTGCGGTGTCAACTTTAAGGTAGGGGTTTCCCGTGGCGCAGGAAAGGCAGACCCCCATCCCTATAAAGAAAATAGAAAAAAGAAAAAAATCCGGTATGGTTTTTAGGGATCCTTTTAACTGCATGGCCCCCCCTTATAAAATTATAGGCGAATCAACAAAACCTTTGCCTAGAGCTTGGCTTTCGGTCTTTGGATAACCTTCTTGATTTCACTGTTCTGATCCATCCATAAGCGGCTGTTGGTCTCGATGTTGGTCATTTCCGCGCTCACAAAATAGGTTCTCGTGGCGGTATTACCTGCGCCATCGATGATGGTCTTAACCGAACCGGTGAGCAGGAAATCTGCTCCGGTTTCATTACCCAAGGCCGCAGCGGAGTCTTCGCTGGCATTACCCTGCTGATCCTGTCGTTCAGCACGAAGCTCACTGCGGGTATCCCCACCGGCGACAAAGTCGGCTTTGCCGCTGTTAAATATGGCGACTTCCATGGTGCTGGCGATGATAGAGGTATCAATATGTTCATCGCTGTCATTTTTGAAGGAGCCCACTAAGACTCTGGGGAGTCTGCCGAGCTGGGCCGTGGCTTGGACCACCCGGGGAGAATCAAGACAGGCTTTGATGAGGCTATCGCAAACTATCCTGACATCCGTATCATTCCAATAGCCGCTGAGATCGGTCTGAGTACCGGCATCAACGCGGCTTACCTTGGGGTTAGAACTACACCCGGATATAAGCATAATAAACGCCCCACAGATAAGCAGTCCCATGAATCTTTTCATTGCTTTTTTCTTTTCCATAAAAACCTCCTGTTGGTTTCTTGTATAATAAAATTACTATACTTAGTTTCCTTATCCCCTGTCAACCGTCATATTCGGTAGTTTAGCAGGGACATCACCACTTGACAACCTGAGGTAGTATCTTTTATAAAGATAAAGAGAATAGGTATGCAGTATGGGTTACGACCATCCTGGACCTTAAGGATCAAGTATCTGTTCCACGGTTAATAAAGTACATCATGCATCAGTCTTATTTTTCCAGACCCGGCAGAAAATGGGGAGCAATAGAGGGTTTCGAGTCGTTTATTTATAAAG
Source organism: Treponema sp. (assembly GCA_031278815.1). Taxonomy (GTDB): domain Bacteria; phylum Spirochaetota; class Spirochaetia; order Treponematales; family Breznakiellaceae; genus JAIRLU01. The sequence continues at coordinate 4,419 of JAITJS010000137.1, read as the reverse complement.
AATAGGATATAAGCTGTAGGAAGAACCGGTAGGGCCAGGGGGTTTCTTTTCACTTGAGCTTGTGATACGGAGGGGCTATGGTTTCTATGAGTCTGAGAAAAAGAAGCCGCAGGATAAGCCGGGGGCTTGTCCTGTGGATGGTTTGTTTTGCGGCTCTTGCGGAGAGCGGAGCCCAGACAGAGCCGGAGCTTAAGAAACAGGCGCATTTGGGTCTTGGGGTAGAGGGCAATATAAATACCGGAAAGAGGATGATCTTTGGACACGCTCTATGCTATGATAAACAACTTTTTACCCATTTTGGGCTGGGTTTCATGCTCACCATCAGCAGTGATTTCCATACCTTCAACAGCATGGAGCCAGAAGTTTTTGGCCGTTGGTATTTCCTTGATATGGGGATCCCGGGAGGGGGTCTTTTTCTTCAGGAAGATATGGGGATACGGCTTGCCTCAGATGACTTTCAGATTACACCAGCCTTTCTAGGGGGAATATCCCTAGGGTTCCGCTATGCCTTCAAGTACCAGGATTATTATGTGGAACCCTATGTCCGGGGAGGGTATCCTTTTATGTTTGGTGTTGGCCTGCGTGGAGGGATCCGTCTTTGAAATGGTAGCAATCGATGAACTCCCATAAGCTGTTTTTTTTCGGGTTATGGTTTCTTGGAAGCGCCCTGGGTTGGGTCCTTCCTGGTTGGACCGAAGGACCGGACCAGGCGAGGGCCCCCTTGGATAGTTCTGCGGGGATCTGCTTAGTCGGGCATCAAGCCCCAGAGACGATAGAGGAGGCCCTGGTTTTGGAACAGGACTATCCAGCCTATGCCCGAACCGCCCTGGAAAAAGCCTTTGCCCGGTTTGCTATAGAAAACCGCAAGACCATAGCGGTCTCTGTGGACCTTACCTTTGAAAGGATTGAAGCGTTGTGCTTGGCAGAAGGGGTCCGCTGGGGAATCATCGTCATGACCGCCTTGAAGGGGGATCTGTTTTCCTGGCATTTCGCCATTTATGATGGGGAGCAGCATTTTTTCCGTGGCTATGATTTCTTTTCTGTCCATGTGCGGCCAGGTGTTTTTTCAGCCCCGGTCATAGACCGTTCCGCCCAAAAGCTCGTCCGGAATTGGCATGATTCCCTGTCCAGCCGGGGCTTTAACGGGAAATTAGCGGTTACCCAGGGACAGCGGTTTATCGGTACCCAGGATGGGGTACAGGTTCTGTTTGGTTCCCAAGACCGTTTTCTGGAAGGGGGTACGGTAACGGATGGTGTACTTACTTCGACTTTTTATCCCTTTACCGAAGGACTTCCCCTGTACGGAACGCTGGTCAAGGACCGGTATTGGCCCCGGTCCTTTGTGTTACCCCAAGGCATTACCAATACGATCGTGGCCCTTCCCCGTTTACAGCGCAAGGTTCGCCATAGTATAGGCGTGGGCTATGAATTCCGGGGAGACCTCTTTGCCTGTCTTGATGTGGAATACCGGTTTCATATCCTACCAGACCGACTGTTTCTCAAGGCTGAATGGGGCATCTGGAAGGATACTACCCAATTATCCCAGGGAGTGGGAGCCCAGCACCAAGAGTACCGTTTTGGCCTGGGGGTGTATGTGCAACCGGGCAATGATGCGGCTTTTCGGCTATATGGGGGGACCGGCCTATCCCTGGTTACTGCTTCAGGGGCGGTAATCACCTTGGCGGATCCCCTATGGCTGGGAGTGGAATACCATTTCCCTCATTGGGCATTGAAACTGGAATTCCGTCTCCCAGAGATCCTGGGGTATAGGCGGGATATATATGAACCGGATACCACGGGCTTTAGTTCCTATGGCTTACTGGGGGTATTACTCAAATGGTAAGACAATTCTTGGGTACGGCGCTACAGCGGCCCTTCCAAGGCCTGGCGCTTGGTTTTTTTCTGCTGGCTTCTCTTGCTGCAGAGGAGGGGACCCTGCCCAATAGGGTGAATGTGTTGTATCGTATCACCTTTGATGAAAATTTTTATTTTATTGCCCAAGCCGCAGGACCCTATCTCTGGAATGACTCGGGTCCTATCGGGGCTCAGGAAGGGTGGTATCTTTCCCTGGAGGCAACCTTGAGCACCATGCCCCGTATTGCCCAAGCCCTTCGGATGGCTCCTGGTGCGGATCCCATTCAGGTAGGAGCGGATATAGGGGCGCCCTTGGTGCTTGAAATCCAGGTCGGCGGTTCTATTGAACGGGCTGAGGTTTCCATAGCCTACCAGATCAGGGAAACCTTTACCGAAAGCGGCATAATCCACCGGCAGTTTACCCATCCCATTCCGCGGCAGGAGGATCTTTTCGCCTATTTCTGGTTGTCCCTTGCGGAGGAACTGAATGCCTTTGCCCTGAGGGCCTTAAAGCCCCTGGTGGAAATTCGAGGCCAAAAAGGTACCGTGGTGTCTGGTTTTACCCCGTCCCCCCTGGAGATCCCGGATTCCGGTTCCCTGTTCCTGGTAGCCCCTATGCCCGGTACTTTTAGCTGGGAAGCCATCCATAAACGTTACGTACCGGTAGGGGGCGTATTTCTCACACGTCAGGAACAGCCGGTGCTGGAACTGAAGCAGCGGCGGTTTTATCCGTTCTCCCTGGACTTCGGATTGGTCCAGGGTCGTTCCCCGGAGCTCTGGTTTTCTTGGCAGCCGAAGTATCATGGGTGGCGGCTGCGGCTTGGTTTACGGCAGCAGGCCCTAGGGATAGGCTATCTGAGTTTTCGGGATACTCCGGAAATTGATAGCCTTTTTCTCTGGTTTCCTGGAGTGGATGTGGCATACCGGCTGCCTATTCCTGGATACTCCTCCATGCCGCAGTTGTTTGTCGCGGTAACCTTGATGGGGAGATTGTATGCTACCAGACTCTTGGGTTGGTACTTAGGAAGCGCCCTGTTGAGCCTGGGGTATGATTGGGAAATCCCTGGAGGATTCAAAGTGTTCGTCGAGTTAGGGCTTGGGTTCTCCTTGCTAGAGGACTCTGTCTCAGCGGATAGGGCCAATCTCTTTTCGGTTGCCCTGGGCTATGCCGGGTATCTTGAAATGCCCCGGTTCAGCCTAGGCATACGGATTCCCCTGGGGAAGTGGGAAAGGCCGATTCACTAGATTGCTTCGCTACCCTCGCAATGACGTCATCGATGCCTTGACGCAGCCCGTGTCAAAAGGGAGGAGCGAAGGGACGAAGCAATCCAGACGAGCAGCCACTCCGCCACCGGTAATGCGTTCCCCTGCAAACATAAGGAAGTACGTTTCAATGAGGCATCGCGGTATATAGACAATTTAATTGCATTATTATATACTGCCGTTGTTCTTTTGTAAAGTCGAGTAATATAAGGAATTACGTTAATTTTCCGGATTAAGCAGGGTAAATTCGGGCGGAGCTAGGGGTTAATAAAGGCGGTTTCTGATTTTGTATTAGCGTTGTTCGGAAACCCTGGTTTCCGGGCAACAACCGCTTAAAAGCAGCAAAATGCGGAGCATTTTGCAAGTATGAGGCGTGTACAAAAACATACTAAGAAATCACTAATTCACGGAGGAGCGTATTATGGACTATGTTGCGCATGTCCGAAAACTGGATAACGGAGACTGGGCTGATCCCCAGCCATTGGAAATGCATTTGCGGGAGACCGCGGAATTGGCGGCAAAATTCGCCGCGGATTTTGATTCTTCCGAATGGGCTTATGCCCTTGGTATGATCCATGACAGCGGAAAGGCTACCCGGGAATGGCAAGAATATATTCGGGATAAAAGCGGGTATGATGATGAAGCTGCTTCCGAAACCATTCCGGGAAAAATTGAGCATTCCGGTTCAGGCGCGAAACTGGCCGAAGAGATCTTTGGTAAAGGCGCGGGCCGCTTTCTTTCATATTGTATTGCGGGGCATCATGCGGGCCTGCCCGACAGTATCGGAACCCCGGCGGCTTTGGAATTCCGGTTGCAACGGGCAGGGACAAACGACATAGCCGACGAATTTAAAACCGCGCTTTCCGGATTACGGCCTAAAACATCTCCGTGGAAATTGAACCCCGAAGGACTTGATGTATCCTTGTGGATTCGCATGCTTTTTTCCTGCCTGATTGATGCGGATCGTCTCAATACCGAAAAATATATGGATCCGGAAAAAAATAAAATACGGGGCGGGTATCTTCCCATAGCAGAATTACATACACGGTTCAATTCATATATGACCGAAAAAACAAAAAAGAGTCCCGAAACAGCGGATTCCGGGGTATATCAGGCCCGGCAGCAGGTTTTGGCTGATTGCCGGGCGGCGGCGGAGACGAGCCCGGGTTTCTTTTCGCTGACCGTGCCCACCGGCGGGGGTAAGACCCTTTCAAGCATGGCCTTTGCGCTGGGGCATGCGGAAAAGTACGGAAAAAAGCGGATCATTTATACGATTCCGTATACAAGCATTATCGAACAAAA
>JAITJS010000134.1 GCA_031278815.1 Treponema sp. | reverse complement strand
AACCCCTTTCAGGATTATCCGTTTCGCCACAGTGCCGGTAAAGGTAATAGCAGTGGCCCCGCGATCAGCCTTCAGGGTGATGGTGTAATCCCCGCCACCGATATCCGCGTTAATTGCGGCGATTGCCTGGTTAAAGTCCGCTGCACTGGAAACACTGCGCTCCCATCCCTTCCCGCTCAAGGCAGCCTCAAGCTTTTCAATGGCAAAAATACCGTCCTCAAGACTCTGATAGTTCGCTGAGGCCCCTGCCTCCTGCACCCAGGTTACCAGGTTGATGATCGCCGCGTTGAACATGTTCCGGGTCCCCAAGCGCCGGCCCCTTACCGAGAGCACCAGCTCAGGGTTGTCTCCCCGGCCCAGAGCAACAGGTGTTCATCCGCAGTGTCTCCGCTGGCCTGGTTGTCAAACCCCGCCAGAACCTGTTCAAGGCTCGCGGTCCGAGGGTACAAGGTATAGGTCCCGTTCCTGATGATATGCCCGGTCAGTACCCGTGCCAGGGCGTCCGCTGCCTGGGGGTCTGTGCCGCCACGCAACTCAACCGGCGTTACCGCGAGCCGCGGGAGTTTGGAAGCGTCTTGACGGGCAGCGGCAACGATGTTCCGGGCCATGCTGGGGATCCGCTCTTGGATCCCTTCGATATGGGTGTAGGTTTGTATGTCCCCAGCTATCTGGCGCAGGTCCTCTATTTTGTGGATCCCTATGATGAGGACTTTCTGGTTTCCCAGGGCAGTGATGGTCCCGGAGACCACGTACCGGGCACCCACCTGCCGGCCCAGGGACGCCACCGTATCCTGGTCGGTCAGGCCTGACCCCATCTGGAAACGGTACTCCCGATCTATGACCCGGTTGATGCTCGTTCTCGGTACGGGATTAAACACCGCATGTAATTCCGGTTCAAAGGAGAAGAGTTCCGCGATGGTCTCTCCCTCCTCTCCTTCTCCTCCCGTAAAAGGCAGGATCGCCAGATTATCCTTGGCCGCTGCCCCCGCAAGAACCAGCGTCAGCAACGCCGGAATAAACGCCTTGTGCATAGCACCTTCTCTTTCTTTTTATGTATTTTATTCATAATGCGTCCACATACGGATAACTTTTATTATTCCTTGATAGGCAATGCCTCCGCTGTTTACCGCGTTATGCTCATTGGGAAAAACTTGATATATAAGCCTGTGTTGAATATTTATCCTGCGGGAATAGGTGTTTTTATATCTCTGTAATTTTTCATAAGACGGAGGGTTTTGAAAAGGATTTTGCCGTATAATGCTGATAATACCGACGGCTTTGCGTTTTAAGCCCACCCGTTCCATGTTTTCCGCATCTTTTAGCACCTGCCGGGTAAGTATCACCTTATACATCAGGCCACACGCTGGAAAGCGGGATGCACTCCGAGACCGGCGTTTCAATGCCTTCTTTGATTGAATCCGCCATACCGGGAATACTGTTTAAATACTCCGCATCGTTTGTTTCCAAAATACCCCGGTATTTTTGGAACAGCAGAAAATCCCGTACTGCACCAAGCGCCTCATCAGGCAGCGCATCAATTTCAGTTTTTAGCGATTCTCTCAGCGTCATAATTTTTCCAAAGCCTCCTTCTTGATTACCATACAGTCGCATATTTTTTCCATTCCCACGGCTGCCCCTTATTGTACCAGTAAACTGGCCAAAGAGGGAATGGAGATGAAGTTCCCCAAGGCACCCCCTAAAGAGGAGAGAAAGAAGACCAAGAGCGCCCGAGTGATGCGGTTGCGGTAGATGCCTTTGAGCGTGGTAACATCTTCGGAAAGCCGCTGGGTATCGGAAACCCGGGGTTTACGCAGGGTAACTTCGGTAATCCCTGAGAAGAGCCCCACCCCGATGAAGGGGTTGATGGTAGCAATGGGGGCGCCAAAAAAAGACACCGCCATAGACAGGGGATGCCCCAGGGCGAGGAGGGTTCCTAACGCGGCCAGGGAACCGTTGAGGATGGCCCAGCGCAGGATCATGACCAGGCTCACCTCTGCGCCGACCCTGAAGAAACCCAGGCCAATGAGGGCCACCAGCAGGGCCGGTATGATCCAGCCAGCAATCCTGGAGAACACCTTCGGCTTAGGAACCCGCTCCAAGTCCGACACATCCTCCCCGGCTTCACTGGCAGCTATCTTTTCCAGATGGGCCTTGATTCCCTGCAGGTGCCCCGCTCCTACTACTGCCACCTGTTTCCCTACGACCCCTCCCTTGCCGCTGGCCCATATACGGGCTGCTAAGTAGCGATCCCGTTCATCAATGAGGGTCTCCTTGACCGGGGGCAGGTAATCGGCCAGGGCAGCCATCATATCGTCAAGCTCACTGCGGTTTTTAAGGTTTTCAATCTCTACCGCGCTTAATTGCTCGGTGGAAAAGGCGCTGGATAAGAGGGAGGCCAAGAGTTTGCATTTGTTCCAAAGGCCGCACCGGGCCCAGGCTCGGCGCAGGGTCAACTGCACTTCCCGGTCGCATAAGGCGTATGGGATACCCAAAGCCATGGCGGTTTCTACCGCAGTCTTCATCTCCTCCCCAGGTTTCACCCCCAGTTCCGCACCCATACGGCGCTGAAAACTGGATAGAACCAGGTTCGCGATGAGGAGAAACCCCTTGCCTTCCTTAAAAACCTTGACCACATCCAATTGTTCCCAGCTTTCCTTTTCGCTCATGGATTGGTACCTTCCTGCATCCAGTTCAACACAGACCATATCAGGCTGCACTTCCCGGATTATCCGGCTTACTTCTTCAATGCTCTCCCGTGAAACATGGGCGGTCCCAATAAGGATGATTGCTCTATCCTGGAGCTTCAGGGTCATACGGGTATCGTTCATCTTTTTTCCTTTTTGGATACGGGATCTTAGGGCTTATCGGGCATAGTAAGGTTTCGCTGTTCGAAGGCCCATTCATTCAAACGCCATTCAATGTTCTTGAGGCGATTCAGTTTTTTAACTTGTATAAAATAGGTATCTGCCAGGGTTTTACTGCCCCGGATATCATAGTAGTTAGCCAGATAGTAGCACATCCGGGCCTTGGTATCCTCGTCTTTTTCCTTGTCCAGCCGGTTCACCACATCCCCGTCCCCGGAGAGATCGTGGTACAAGCGAAGCATGGTCCATGGGGCAGCATCCCGGGAGGTCCCCCGCATGGCCTTGAGCAAGAATTGTTTCAGTTCCGGATCCGTAAGTTTCCCTGCCCGTATCCAGTTCATAGCCGCAAGGAGGGCGTAGTTTGCTTCTTTCGGGGCCCGTTGATACGCTTCAAGAAAGGCATCCCGGGCCGCCGCCCATTGACCCTTTCTCATGGAGAGGAGCCCCAGCCCTTCAAAGGCAAAGTAGTAATCCGGCTTGAGCCGTATAATGGCCCTATACGCCTGTTCTGCCCCTTCATAATCCTTAAGATCATCTTTAAGCCCCGCGCTGTACACATAGGCCAGAAAATTGTTCGGATCCAGTTTGACGGCCCGTTCATATTCTTCCAGGGCTTCGGCTTTTTTGTCCAGATCCATGAGGACAGCGCCTCGGTCCACGGCTACCCAGTAATCGGTTCCATCAATGCCTTTGGCCACATCCAGATCCGCCAAGGCCCGGGCAAAAAAACGGGCACTCCGGTACAGCCGGGCCCGCTCAATCCTCGGACTAAGCCAATCAGGAAAGCGGGCTATGGCCTTGTTAAGGAGGGCTTCGGCGCTTTGGAGATCCTGGGTATAGCGGAAAACCTGGGCTCTCCCCACCAGGGCATCGCCGTTTTCCGGTTCCACTGCCAAGGCCCGGTCGAAATAGGAGGCCGCGGTCCGCCAGGACTGGACCCGTAGGTTTATGGTTCCCAGGGCTATGAGGGCTTGTACATGCTTAGGATCGATCTTAAGGAGCCGGTCCAAGAGGTTTCGTTGTTCCCGTTCCCTGCCTGCAGCGTTTTCAATGGTAGAAAGGACGAAAAGGGCTTCGGTATCGGCCTTTTCTGCGGCAAGTATCTTTTCCACGATGACCCGGGCTTCGGCAGTCCTGCCTGCGGAATTCAGAATTGAGGCTTGTAAGAGTTGGATCTCTGAAGATGCTCGTTGAGATGAAGGAAGTTCCTCAAACAGGACAAGGGCCCCGGTGTAATCCTCAACCATGAGGCGATCGCTAACCCTGGTGAGGACCGCTTCGGTAGCGGACCATTCATCTGCCCAGACCTCAAAGCCCTTATTTCCCAGCATACCCAAGCCGATGCACATAATAAGCATAAGAGGCTTTTTCAAAAGTTTCACCTTGCGTAGAGCACCTTGAAGGAACGTACGGTCTGTCTTGGCCCGCTGAAAGCAGCCTGTGGTTTCGCGCTCTTTTCTCTTGTTTCTTTTACACATCTCAACTCCTCGGATACTATATAGATTTTTTAGTATATCGGCAAGTTGATAATGGGGATACATTAGTATATGATAAACTCAGAAAAAATGAAAAAGTCTATGTTTTTGCGGATGATAGCCCTCTTCTTCCTCTATGGGGTGATTTTGGTGTTACTAGGAACGTTACAGTTTGCCCACAAAGGGACCTTTACCCGGCAGGTGGGGAATCTAGTGGTAAGCGGGCGGTACCGTTCCCTTGAGTATGACAAACTCCCGGCAGGTACCAATCACTACCCTCTAGCAGGAGATCTGCTGATTTCCTTTGGGGGCATGCGATTCAGTATTACCGGTGGGAATGATGGATTCAGCTTAATAAAGACCGACGGAACCAAAGAGGATATGTTACCTGTGGCTATGACTATCTCCGAGGAAACCATGAGGATCCAACTGCCCGGCGGGACCGAACTCATTTTTGCCCTTCAGGATACGGGGGAAAAAACAGAGCTCCTGATACATGCGGTCTTAGGGGAAGGTATCCTTGGACTGGAGCTTCCCTATAAACCCCTTAAAACCTCCAGAACCTATGATAGGGGGGACGGCCAATTCGAGGTGGTCGCGGATACGGGGATAACCTACGGGTTCAGCAGAACCTTGTTGGATTCAGAACATCAGGTTTTAGTCCTCCACCAAGAAGCTTCCTTTATTTCCTACCGGCCTGTCCTAGAAGGCCAGACCTTTACCCTTCAAGACTTCATCCTGACCGATGCTCAGGATGAAGCGTCCTATCAAGAGCTCATACGTCGCTGGCGGGAGCAGAATTTTAATTTCTGGAGTCGAAGCATTTCCAGCAGTAATAATGAAGATTTAGTGCTTGCCTATGGGGGAGAAGCGGTCGGTCGGGGAACCTATAGAGAGGCCATTGCAGCGGTTCCTGCGGTCTTTCTCAACGGAAACCGGAGGACCTACGAGTCCACGGTGTTTCTCGGTCAATTGGATCAAGGGCTCCGTTCTCTTGCTACCTTTGAACGGGATAAATTCAATCGTCTTTCCCGGATGATCACCGAAGGAACCCTAGACTTCTTAAAAGAACCCCATGTCTTTGAATACTTGGCGGTCCGCGGGTATCTTAGCTTACTGGAGGAGGGAGTTGCGGTCCTCAGTTCTCTGGATCCGGTTACGGTTTCTGCGGATCTGGTCCCCGCCATCTTCGACGGGTATATGGATTGGATGCGATACCGTTCCATCACGGAAAGGATCGGACTTCAAGAAAACCCCTTTATACGGTTTATTAATCAGATGTACTTCATCATTTCCCAGGGCCTTACTAGGTCCCCCCAAGGGGTCTTTGTGTTTTATGAGGGTATGGCGGATACGGAATTCAACCTGCATCTGGGTAAAGCCCTCATGGTATACGCGGAAAACGCCGGCATCATGGATTGGGTGGCTATAGGGCGTTCCCTCACCCTATCGGCCCTCTCCCTGGTGAATGACGGAGGAACCGCTCCCGCAGGACTCCTCATCGCAGAAGACGGGACCATCAGCGAAGATACCACGTCCCCACGGCTCAGTTCTGCTCATCTCTATCGCCTCTTGGCTCCCGGTGAAAACTATCCCCGGGCAGTCAACCTTAGCACTGGGACCAATGCGGTTTGGGCGTGGACCGGGGCTTCTGCTATCTCAGTAAGCCAAGGCAATTCGGTGCTGGACATTTCCGTGACCTTTCCGGTAGAGGAAACCCATTACATGCTGATCCGTGGCATTTCCCGGCCCAGCAGGGTCCAGATCTACGATATGGATTATCGAACCGCTCCGGACTTTGAGCGGTATAATTCCTCTGGCTGGTCTTACTCGGCATCGGAACAGACCCTACTGCTTAAGATGCGGCACCGTAACCTGGTAGAGCATATCAGGATATTTTACTGATAGGGTATGCTCTCCAAGATCGGGCTCCTCGGGGGAAAAAGCGCTTCAGAAAGCAATATCCCGGGGATTCGTACCCGGGGATTGGGTCTTAACCGGGGTAGGAATCCCCTTCTTCAAAAGTGGGTTATTCGTCAGGGCCACCAGCACATCCTCCAAGGTCTTAAGGGTTGTCCGTACTTCCATAAGCAGTCCTGCGGTTTCCCGTGGTAAGAGATCCGAGGTCTTATCTAGATTGCTCAGGATGCCGGAAACCGACCTAAGGGAAGATGTAAGGTTTGCGTAGACCGAATCCTTACCCTCAGTATCAAGGACCCGGGAAACGAGCCCGTCCGGTTCGACTACCTTATGGGAAAGGGTATCTACATTGGCGATTATGGGATGTAATTCCTCCAAGAGCCGATGTATCTCAGCCAAGACCTCTCCCAGGTCTAGGTTAATGGTGCTGGATAAACCCTGCACTTGGGCGACGGCGGCTTCTATCTCTTTAAAGACCCTGCCCAGGGTGGTGGTATCCGTACCCTCCAAGGCATCTCCCACAATAAGAATGAGCCTATCCACATCTTCCAAAAGCACAGTGACCCGATTGATAAGGAGGGTGATACTATCCTCCTGAGGCGGCATAGCCGCAAGTCCCTGTTGGATAAGGTGCTTTCCTTCAGGGGAATGGACACTGGGGACCACTTCTCCTTCGGTAAGCCGTTCCTGTCCCAATCCAGCATGAAACCGAAATTGGCTCCCAAATCCGAGAGGGCTTACGCTGATATCCACCAAAGACCCGGTCCGGACCCGGTCGATATACGCCTCATAGATAAAGAACACCACCTCCACTCGGTCATCTTTGGTAAGGCGGTGGGACCTTACATTGCCAATGGTAAATCCCTTGTACTGAACCGGCATATTATCGCTTACCCCTGCGGCAGTGTCAAAATAGGTTTTATAATAATAATCCTTGGCAAACCACCGTTGGCTCCTGCCGAGCATGAAAAGGACAAAGGTCAGGGAGAAAAAGGCCACTATCGTGAGGACCCCCACGATTTGGTCGGCAAAACGGATCCTGAATTTCATAAGACGATTCCCGATTCAATATGCTGGGCAAGATAAGCATTGGCAGCGATCGCTGCTCCGGTAAGGGTGAGAGAAATCTGTCCTCCTAGGATCAGCATAACCGTATCCGCCAGGGTTTTAATAATGTCTATATCGTGAGTTATCAAAATAATGGTAGTCCCTTGTCCCTTATGGTATTTCACCGTATCAATAAGCCGCTGGGCAGCGGTCCTATCCAGGGATTCGGTCCATTCATCCAAAAACAGCAGCCCAGGATAGCAGAGCATAGCCCGGGCAAAGGCGATAAGTTTCTGTTCCCCCATGGAAAGTTGCGCGGGCCGTATCATCAGGTCCTTTTTATAGCCCACTTCAGCGAGGACCTCTTGCATTCGTTTTTCCCGATCCTTCTTGGAGTTCTGGGGAAAATGGAGGCGCAGGGGCAGTTCTAAATTCTGATACAAGGTCTGGTTTGCCCAAAGCGCGGAATCCTGAAAGACCACGGCACTATACCGGCGAAACTCCATGATCTGTTCCCGATTCATCCTGGCTATATCCTTACCGCGAAAGTGCACGGTTCCGACACGGGGAATCAGGAGTCCTGCGGCGAGTTTGAGGACCGTACTTTTGCCCTCTCCTGAGGGCCCCACCAGGGCAGTAGTTTCTCCTTCTGCAAATTGATACGATATGTCCCGAATGATCGCTTCATGGGATGTTGAAAACGATACCCCTTGTAATTCGATGATGGGCTCCATCGTCCCGCTCCTTACACATACTAGGATGTACCTATAATACCCTATGCAAATGCTTATTATATTTTTAGATAAATCAGGATACTAGGGTCCTAGAATGAATAATACAGCGCGGATAGGAGAATATCCATCACAATACACCCGGTAAAGGCAGAACTTACCGCCCGCAATCCTGCCACAGGAATCTCCGTACTTGCCCGTTCCACGGCAAAGCCTTCAATGATTGCCACCGTGGATATGATCATCCCAAAGATAATGCTTTTAAGCAGGGAAATGAACAGATCCGACAGGGTTAATATCTGCAGCAGGTTGTTGAAATATACCGATGCAGGCATAGGCTTAAACAGTTGGGTTACCAGGAAAGACCCTCCCAGACCAAAAAGGGAAAAGTAGCAGTTGAGCAAAAACATGGAGATGGTTACCCCCAGGAAACGGGGAACTGCCAGGTATTCGATTGGGTCTACCCCCACGGAAATATAGGCTTCCACTTCATGGGAAATGACCATACCCGCCATTTCAGTGGCAATGGCAGTAGCCGACCGAGCAGCGATGATGAACGCCCCTAAGAGGGGCCCCAATTCCCGAGTAATGACGGTAATAAGCAGGGAATATATGAGCCGTTCTTGAGAAAAACCGGCGAGAAAGGGCATACCCAAACCAATAAGCGCCACACCGATACCCACTGCGAGAAGGCTGGTTATTCCCAGGGCCTCTACACAGGTAAACAGGATCTGCATGATCAGGATCTTAAAGGCCACATGCCCACGGATGATAAAATAACCGGTGCTGCGTATTATTTTGGTAAAAACCCCGAGGGTATACAAGCTATTCTCTAAAATACGCATCAAAAAGGGTATATTCACCGCCGTTCTATTGCTCCACCCATCCTACTAGCTATAGGTTTTATAGAGAAGTTCAGTATACGGTATAAGACCCAGTAATGTAAAGTCTTCCCCAGAAGGGACGGGTGCGTACTCCCACGACGGTATCTCAGGGATTATTTATTTTTAAATGAAGAAGATAAACACCCCGGGCACCAGACTCAGGTGATGGGTGTGTCCAAAACCGAATGTAGGAAACATGGGGGAATCGGGACTCCCGTTCCCCCCATGTACTGCAGGCATAGGGTGTTGAGGCTGAACACCCAACCCCAACCCCCTTTAGAAGTACCGCTTCAAGAGACCCTTGAATCCCGAACCATGCCGGGCTTCGTCCCGGGCCATTTCGTGTACTGTGTCATGGATAGCATCGTAACCCCGGTCTTTGGCCCGTTTTGCCAGGTCAGTTTTACCTGCACAAGCGCCATGTTCCGCTTCTATCCTGAGTTCCAGGTTGCGTTTGGTGTTGGCGGTGAGGACTTCACCCAAGAGTTCCGCAAATTTGGCCGCATGTTCCGCTTCTTCGAAGGCGTAGCGCTTATAGGCTTCGGCAATTTCAGGATACCCTTCCCGATCTGCCACCCGGCTCATGGCGAGGTACATGCCGACTTCGGAACATTCTCCGTTGAAGTTGGCCCGCAGATCCATGAGGATATCTTCCTCTACACCTTTTGCTACTCCAACCACATGTTCCGCAGCATAGGCACTTCCGGTAATCTGCTCCTTGAACTTGGATGCTGGGGCTTTGCAAGTAGGACAGAACTCAGGAGCCTTGTCTCCTTCATGAACGTAACCACAGACGGTACACACAAATTTTTTCATACTTATACTCTCCATAATAAAGTAAGCTTTTATATACTAACAGCATGATGCTGTAGTTTTAAGGTATACATACACCGGGAACAGATCCCATAAAACAGGGTCTTCTGGTAATTAATAAGAAATCCAGCGCTAGGCTGTTCCTGGTTACCCGTGAGAGGAGGACTCTCCGGTGCTTCAAGATTGGGCAGTTTGATTGAAACCAAAGAAAAATCTATGGGAAAATCATCAGGCAGATCAAACACCACGCCGCAAGAGGTACAGATAAGATGCGGGTGAGGCGTAACACAACCATCAAACCGTTCCTCTCCACCCACGACCCCTAAGGACATCACAGAACCTTCCTCCAGGAACAGGTTGATATTACGGTATACAGTACCCAAGGAAAGATCAGGGATATGAGGTCGTAATTGTTCGTATACCCACCGAGCACTGGGATGGGATTGGGTAGAACGGATAATCTGGAGGATCGCTTCTCGTTTTTTGCTGTGTTTTCTTTCTATACCATTCATGCTCATACACCAAAATAACAATATTAATAATAATTGTTATTATTAATATATAATATATTTAGATACTTTCGGCAAGGAAAAATATAAAAAAGGTGGTACTTTGAAGTACATATTCCTGGGCTTACAGGGAGCGGGCCATACCTGCGCCCTTATGCTTCTCTTGTAGAGACACCCCACTTCAAGGTATGATACACTCTTACAATACGAGGAGTTTTATGCAAAACCTACAACAGCAGCTTGCGGACTTAGGCATTGCCATCCCTGAGCTCCTACTTCCCCGGCCAGATATGGATTTAGAGAAATGGGCGGTCATCGCCTGCGATCAATTTACCCAGGATAGGGTATACTGGGCCCAGGTAGCGGATAGGGTTGGACCGGCTCCTTCTACGCTGCACCTGATTTTTCCGGAAATTTATATTGAAGATCCGGGACAAGCAGAACGGATTCGGAATATACATAAGGCCATGGACTCCTACCTAGCAAGGGGCATCTTCTCACCACCGAAAAAAGGCTTGGTTTACCTAGAACGGAGCACTCCCTATCACCAGTGCAGACGGGGACTCATGCTTACCGTGGATCTGGAACAGTACGACTGGAAAGCCCATACTCGTTCCCTCATCAGGGCAACCGAAGGAACCATAGCAGAACGGCTGCCTCCTCGGATGGCGGTCCGTCGAGGAGCGGCTTTAGAGAGCCCCCATGTGATCCTCCTCATTGATGATGAAGCCGATGTGCTGCTTCCTGGTTTGGGAGCACAGGCAAAAAAGGCCGGCCCGTCTCTGTATCATACCTCGCTGCAAGGGGGGGCTATTTCCGGTTGGTTACTGGATCAGGAAACCGCTTGGGCATATCTTGCTGAGGGCCTGCAGGGGCTGGTCCAGAAAGGGCACGGTAGTTACGGTAACTCAGAGGGAGCCCCTTTCCTCTATGCCGTAGGGGATGGAAACCATTCCTTGGCAAGTGCCAAGGCAATCTGGGAAGAATACAAGAGCGCCCATGTAGGGGAGCCGGGACTCATGGCTCATCCTACACGGTGGGCCCTGGTAGAGGTAGAAAATCTCTATGATCCGGGCATAGGGTTTGAGCCCATTCATCGCCTTATTTTTGGGACGGATCTGGAGGCGGTGCTCCATCTCCTCTCTGATTTGCCGGGCTTTACCAGCCGTCCGGTGGCAGAGCGTGGGGAACTGTCCGCTCTGGTGGGAGACGAAGGAGCCTTGCAAAGCCGGCTTGGCCTTATTACCGGTACCGAGTTCGTCCTGGTAGAAGTCGAGGCATCAGGGCTTGCTACGGATTATCTCCAGCCTCTGGTGGATGCCTTTATTAAGCATACCCCAGGTACTTCCATTGATTATATCCATGAGGAAGCAGATCTATGCAAGGGTGCCCACCCTTCAAGCAAGAGTTCAGTCGGAATCCTCCTCCCGCCGGTTAAAAAAAGCGGCCTTTTTAAAACCGTTGCTCGCCGGGGACCTCTTCCGCGGAAGAGTTTCTCTATGGGAAAAGCTATCGAAAAACGTTTTTATTTTGAATGTCGGAGGCTTTTTTGACTTGCATCAACCAGCCTTTTTTGCTATACTAAAACACATCGTATATCATTAAGGATTTATGCTAGAAAATCCAGGATATACTCCCTCATTCGCCGGCGTGGTGAAATGGCAGACACGGTAGACTCAAAATCTACTGAGGGCAACCTCGTGAGAGTTCAAGTCTCTCCGCCGGCATTTCAAATCCCTTATAGTATAAGGAATTACAAAACGGTCATTTTCTAACTATCGTGGATTGCCTGGCATCGTGTACTTATCGTGCATTTATTTTTTGCTGAGGTGATGTCATGTCTAAACCACAAAAGCCGTTTACCACCCCTCGACGCGGGGATTCTAAGACTTTCCAATTAACCATAAATCCATCATCCGGTCTTCCGGCTAAAATATGTCGGGATTGGTGCAGAAAGAGCTTCCAGGATCTGCCCGATGCCCTGGCCCAATACAGGAACCCAAAAACCAAAGCCGTAGCGGAAGCCGGGGCCTTTGCGCTTATTCAGTTCCTCAAGGCAGACCTAACGGAGGGAATCGGTCGGCGTGTCCGTTCAAATGATATGTCCGTAGGTGCATGGGTTGAGAAATTCACAACCATGGTAACCAGCCCTCGGACAGGCAGAAATGCAGCGAGAAACCGTCCTTATTCTCCGGATACGCTGGATACTTATAAAAGCTACTATGATGCCCATATTAAGGGGTACCCTTTTACCGAATTGAAAATGACCGAGACGGAAGAAATGGACGCGATTGAGTTTATCAATCGGCTGTCTCTGAAAAAATTAAACCGTGGCCAGCCGATGGGAGGTTCCCGAACATTTGCCGGTGTAATTATTTTTGTAAGGATGACGTTCAAGGAATATCAGAAAAGCCATGCTCGTTGGTTCAATCCTTTCCAGAATCTTGACCCGCCAAAAATAATTAATGGGAGTCATGACGCTTTATCTGAGGACGAAGTTCTTAAATTCTTCGGCCCGGGTGTCTTAAGGATACTATGGAATTGGGAGTGTGTGCGGCTATGTTCTTTTCTGGAATGCGAAGGGGGAAGATATTCGCACTTAAGCCAGAGTGCCTAGACTGGTATACCCCTAAAATTACAATCAAAAATGCATGGTAAAAATTCGATGAAAAATGCCGGGTGTTAGGGCCACCGAAGGGGAAAAGGGAACGTAATGCCCCTTTCGATCCTGTCCTACAGGAAGCTATCAAGAAACTTTGGGGGAAAAATGGGAAGCATGAATTTGTTTTCTGTTTCAAAGATGGAACTTTCCCAGGACCCAACTGGATACGCACCCGTTTTACCAAATGGCTGGAACGGGCAAAAATTGAACTAAAAGGAAGGGATATTGTACCGCACAGTTCACGACATTCCTTAGCTTCACTATTGGAAGAAAGAGGTGTTTCTATCCGTTACATTCAGGAATTATTAGGACATTCTGACCTCAAAACCACTAAACATTACCTTCATTCAACAGAAGCAACTATTCGGAATATTGGAAAAAGAATATCCGAAGCGATAGAGCAGGGATTAAAAAACAATGTAGAAAGAAAATCAGTGTAGTTTCAATCCACGCACCCACCTGGGGTGAGATGAGATACACCATGGATGAACAGATATTGAAAAAATATACCGGGGGATTTCTCCCACTGTCAACAAGTTAAGCGCAACCCTCTCTCAACAGTTTGATTTGTGGTTGTGATGAAAATGCGGCTTTTTCAAGTTTTCTTTCCTTGGCACTTCGCGGTTCGGCCGTACCGG
>JAITJS010000036.1 GCA_031278815.1 Treponema sp. | reverse complement strand
AGAAAAACGGACCAGTTCAACGCGGACCCCCTCCTTTGCCAGGGCCTCTATTACCGGATTCCACTGGTCATTGTACTCGCCGACCACGCCAATTTTTACCACTGTTTCCTGGGGGCCCTGATCTTTAGCCGGGCTTGCAAACAATACCGCGTTTATCACCAGCAACAACGCTGGTAATATAACCTTTTTCATAAAACCCTCCTTAATATTTAGAAATCCTACTGAATTTATATGTTATTAATTTAAATATATCCCCTTATTTTGTCAATAGGTGTAATCCCACCTATTTCGCTGGAACTCTTATTTTTTCATCTTCGTATTGATACTGAGGGGACCCTTCCTGAGTCTTTTATGATTACACGACCCCTTCTATGGCCTCTTTAAATGCATCCATGCCCATACGGTCAATCAGTTTCCCAAGGCGTTCCCCTTTTGTGGCATTGCTCACAAAAAAATTCACCGTATACTCAATTACTTTTAACACCTTATCTTTTTCTTTAAGAACAGGCAAAAAAGGCTTACCCACTCGTGTTTCATGCCCAAAACAGCCTCCAAAATACAGCAAGTATCCGTGGTCTACTCCCCTGATACCGAGGTCATTGGCCTCTACTTTAGCGCAATTATTTTTACACCCTGTGATGGCAATTTTTAATTTTGCAGGAAGCTCGCGACCAAAATAGGTATCGTGAATTGCTTGTGCTAGATCACCCGTTTCTATCTGACCGAATTTGCAAACCCCAGCGCCCAGGCATGCCACTACTGTTCTGACCCGTGGGCCACCAATGAACGCTTTGATCTTGGCAGCTGACAATAATTGTTGAACCGCATCCACCTTTCCTGCGGGGATATAGGGGATTTCTATCTGTTGACGGGTTGTAAAATGAATTTGTCCCACACCGTAGGTATCAGCAATTTCCATCGCTTTTTTTAGATAGTCGGTACTTATGGTCCCTCCTGATGTACAAAGCCGTAACGAGAATTTATCCTTTTGCACCTGTTGAAAAAAACCTTTACTCTTTAATGCGGTTGCATCGATCTCCATACTTCACCTCCAAAGATACGGTAATTATGCTGTATCCTTCAGGATAACACAGATATTTTTCATAGTCAAGGATATATTTTTTGTCTTGCAATTCGGAATATAGGAATTCCCTCCCGAAAGCAACACCACATAAAGCGGAATGATCAACAACGAACCGGGAAGTACCTGTGTCATCAATATGATATATCCAAGTGAAGTCCTGCCCCAAAAACGGAAAACGCGACATTCCAACCGACAAGGATGGCAATGCTCAACGCAAACAATGTTGTCGCGGCAGATACAATAAGACTGTTCTTAATCCAGGTCCGCATATTAAAATTTTTGGACTTGCTGAAAAGCATATCCGTATAACCGGTCAGCGTGGGATTTTGCAGGATAAACCGGCGTAAGCGTATAAATCTCGAGTGAGGGCTTAAACGACGATGAAATCATCCACATAAAAGGAAATACGGCAAAAATGCAAAAAAATATTACCAATAAGACAACAAAAATCTTTCCGGTAAATTTATGCTTCATGACTGCCGATTCTCCTTATTCAATACCTTCAAATAAATTGCCGTAAAGATAGCACTGAATAGTGGAAAGCTATAGAAAAGCAGTACTGTCCTGAATGTAAGGTGCGCCGAGGGATAGTGGAATCCACTCACTCGTGGATGAACCGTTTTCACACGATACTAGTTCGTTTTGAGAAACTGGAGAGCTCATATCTTTGATTGCTTATGCTCGCGTACGCCTTCATCGCTTTCCGCAAAGTACTTATTATTTATGGACAAGCCCTTATGCTTTATTTTTTTGAAATTATTGGGGGTAAATTTCAGGCGCCAAAGATGGCGCCTGGGACGATAAATTTGGGCTTAAAAAATGACATATAACTCATGATATACTGCTTATGGATTTCTCTGTTCCTTGAGCAGTACCCAGGTAACGCCGGTCCCTCCTGCCACGGCATTGCTATGACCGCTTTCACCGGCAAAGGGACAGGTTTCTATAAAGGTTTTTACTAGATGCTTCAACACCGAAGTACTCCCGGAATGGTTTCATTTTCCGTGAACAAGGAGGAGCTTTTCAAAACCCTGTCGTTTACTGTTCAAAAAACGACTCCAGGGCATGCCACGCTTCATCCCGGTTAAGTCCGTGGAGGTCGATGACCGCATCAGCTCTCGTGTGAAGCAGCCGATGGCGGCGTTCCCAAGGGCGCTCATTCGTTGCATCCAGGATCGCATCCTTACCGTAGACCTCATGGGCCTTGAGCCATACCGTAAAGGGATGCGGTTTTTGGTGATTCTTTTGATGCTTCTGCACTAGACCAAACAGGAGGTACCGGAACCCAGATCCTGGTTCGGGTGGGCGCCTTAGATAGGGTGGAGCCTAGGTTTGTAGCGGTTATTGCAGGCGACGATGCTGAAACAGGCTCCAACAGAGCCTCTGCTAACCATGCTCTTGCATCTGAATGCGGTTTGCCTGAGATGGTACTATGGGTAAGCTTTTCAATGAGGCCAGCCTCCTCTTGACCAAGTGTTTACATCTTGGTATCATATTAAAAGCATATAAATATCAGGTGTTTTATAGGATATTATGGTGAGAAAAATGGCGGTATGGTTTTACTGCTCTGTAGCGATTGGAACGTTGATGGTGGCGCATTAGTGGTATGTGTCCCTACTCGGTGAGCGGCGAATTGTTAAGAAAACACCCCGAAGCCCTTCGGGAAGTGACGGCAATTCTGACTAGGGCCGTCCAATGGGAAACGACCACCGCGGCGAGGCGCGGCAGCTTATGGCGTAGTAAGGAAGACTAAATGCTGGACTCCTATGAACTGAAACAGAAAATCACCGCGCAAGCCCAGACCTTGGGGTTTACCCTCACGGGTTTTGCCCTTGTCGAACGTTGGTCTGAGACGGGCAATCAGAAGCGCGCATCTTTTCCCTCCACTATCTGGCCTTGGGCAAAGACCGTCATTGTAGGGGGGCTTCCCATCTTCCTCCCGATGCTCGAAACCACGCCGTCCAATCTCTATTCCGAGCTTTACAACACCACGAACCGGCTACTGGACGAAGGGGCTTACCGTATCGCGACTATGCTGTTTTTGCTGGGTTTTCGGGCCCACTTCTTTCCCCGCGATGGCTACGGTGAGATTTCGGCGCTAGTTAAAAGGCCGGAAGCGGCCTTTTCCCAGGTTATGGCCGGGAAGTACGCGGGGCTTGGAACCATAGGGGCCCAGCACTGCCTGCTTACCAAGCAGTACGGCCCCCGTGTCCGCTTGGTCTCCATCATCACCGATGCAGAGCTGCCCGGCGATCCTTTGCAGGAGCATGAACTCTGTACTGGCTGCGGCCTGTGCCGCAAGAGCTGTCCTATCGGCGCGTTTACGGAGCGCCCGGACTCGCATATTGCGGATATGGAGAAGTACAAGTGCGCCCAGTACCACCAGTTCCTGCGGGAGGAGCTACGCTATCCTTGCGGCGTCTGTACCGCTGTCTGCCCCGTTGGGGCAGACAAAAAACGTTATGGAGTAAAAGCCATTTCCGAAGAGGGCTTTTATCACATTCAGAACTTCGGATCAAAAGAGCGAAACGCAACAGAATTTTATAAAGCCAGAAGGAGATATATTATGGCAAACAGGAATTTCAAATTTGAAACCCTACAAGTACACGCCGGGCAGGAACGGCCTGATCCGGCAACAGACGCGCGTGCGGTTCCCATCTATCAGACGACATCGTACGTTTTCCCCACCGCAAAGTCCGGAGCAGACCGCTTTGCCCTCACCGAAACCGGCAACATCTATACCCGGATCATGAATCCCACCTGGGATGTCTTTGAGCGGCGTATAGCGGCCCTCGAAAAGGGGGTGGCGGCTTTGGCAACCGCTTCGGGTGCGGCGGCCATGGCATATTCGGTTCAGAACATCGCCCGTTCAGGAGATCACATTGTCTCGGACAACCAGATTTACGGCGGTACCTACAACCTCTTCGCCAACACCTTTAAGGACTTCGGCATAGAGACCACCTTTGTTGACGGCCACGATCCCAAGAATTTCCTCAATGCGATAAAGCCCAACACCAAGGCGCTGTTCTTCGAGACCATCGGCAACCCCAACGCCAGTATTGTTGACATAGAAGCGGTCGTTTCCATCGCCCACGGACACGGAATCCCGGTCATTGTAGACAACACCTTTGCCACACCCTACCTGTTAAAGCCCATAGACTACGGCGTTGACATCGTGGTGCACAGCGCGACTAAGTTCATAGGCGGGCACGGTACCTCCATAGGCGGCGTCATCGTGGACGGCGGCAAGTTCGATTGGGCGCAGAACGACAAGTTCCCCGGCCTTTCCAGGCCAAATCCCAGCTATCACGACCTCGTGTTCACCGACGCGGTGGGGAATCTCGCCTATATCATCAAGGCCCGTACCACCCTGCTCCGCGATACCGGCGCGGCCCTGTCGCCCTTCAACGCTTTCCTGTTCCTCCAGGGGCTGGAAACGCTGTC
>JAITJS010000021.1 GCA_031278815.1 Treponema sp. | reverse complement strand
TACCAGCAGTATGCCGAGTATTCCCGCCAAAAGTTTTTTGTTTGTCATTTTTTTCTCCTTATAAATGACTACCCATTTTATGGGTGCGAGTATTAACAAGAGATACTCTCTTGTTCCATTAAAAGCGTTAATCGCTTGTTATTGGTGAAAAAATGAGCCGGTCCCTTCCATGAGGGGAATTCTGGCGTGTATGGTGAGTAAACGTGTGGTTGTTTGGAAAGAAGCGCCTCGGAAAGGTACTTGACAAAGAGAAAAGAGGCTAGATAATCACTTGGTACTTGGTACTTGGTACTTGGTACTTGGTACTTGGTACTTGGTCTAAATTGTGTCCTATTCATAAGTTTAAAAAGAGTAACATTTTTCAAAATTTTTGTCAAGAGGGGGCTATAACCGTCATCAAATAATTTCAGGCGCCATGGAGGGCGCCTGGGACGAAAAATTGGAGCTAAAAAAGTGGCGTATATCATAAAAAGGCTGTTACACGTTATCCCCGTGTTTTTTGGTGTAACCGCCCTGGTGTTTTTTCTCCTGCGCCTTGCTCCGGGAGACGCGGCCTCTATCAGGATACAGGACAGGGGGATGGATTTATCCGAAGAAAACCTCGCGGCAGCCCGGACAGAACTGGGGCTTGATATGCCTGGGTGGGTGCAGTATGGACGCTGGCTGGGAGCGCTATTCCGTCTGGACCTGGGTAATTCTATTGTTTCAGGTGAACCAGTTATCGGGGAATTAAGGCGCCGTTTTGGTCTCACCTTGCGCCTCACCCTTCCCGCTATGGCGCTGGTACTGGTCGCCGCCTTTCCGCTGGGATTGCTTGCGGCTTTGTACCAGGGAAGACTATGGGACCGGATCACCCGTATCTTCGCCATCGTGATGATGTCAGTCCCTTCGTTTTGCCTGGGCCTTGTCTTTATTTTGGTTTTTTCGGCCAATTTACAGTGGCTTCCGTCCTTTGGCGCGGGAACTCCCGCCCACCTCATCATGCCCGGCCTTGTTATCTTTATTGCCTCCGCCCCCCGCCATACCCGGTTCATACGTGCAACCCTTCTGGAGGAGCTTTCCAAGGAATATGTCAGGGCCGCGAAAGCACGGGGAATAGACGCCTGGACCATTCTTATTTGCCACTGTATAAAAAATGCCCTTGTCCCTATCCTTACCTCCCTGGGGATGAGCCTCGCACTCATGCTGGGAGGTTCTGCGGTGGTAGAAAAAGTGTTTAGCTGGCCTGGCATAGGTTCCTGCCTTATCGATGCTGTTCTTAACCGGGATTATCCTGTTGTTCAGGGATGCGTACTGCTCTACGCAGTCATTTTTACCGGTATTAATCTGGTAACCGATATAGGCTGTATCATTCTGGATCCAAAGGTCGGAAAAGTGGTGCGGAACAGCGCGAGGGGCGGGGAATGAAGTGCGCGGCGCGGAAAGAACGGAACAGGATTATGGAAAGACTGTTGGCCAATCCCCTGTTTGTCCCGGGAGGCTTTCTCGCCTTGTTTTTTCTGATTCTTGTAGTGGCCGGCGGACAGTTTGTTCCCCAGGATCCCCTGAAAACGGATATATGGCATGTTCTCGCCCCGCCGGGCGAGGACTATCCTCTGGGAACCGATAATCTGGGGCGGTGCATCTTTTCCCGGCTTGTTACGGGGTCCCGGTTTACCCTCGGTACGGCGTTGATTGTGGAAGCCTTTGTTTTGGCCATTGGGATTCTGGCCGGTACGTCCGCCGGATATTTTGGGGGTATCCTAGACAAAGTTCTGCTCATCCTCATTGATGTATTGCTTGCATTCCCAAGCATTATCCTTGCGCTGGTGATTGCGGGATTTTTAGGCGCGGGCCTTACCAACCTGGTGATAGCCTTTGTGTCTGTCTATTGGGTGGAACCCGCCCGGATAGCCCGGAACATTTCCCGTTCGGTACGGGAAAAGGATTTTATTCTCTCTGCCCGCGCATCGGGGAGCGGCGCTTTTAAAATTATCCGGCGGCATATAGCGCCCCATGTCTTTCCGAATATGCTGATTTACGGAACCCTTGACCTATCTTCGATCATTATTGGCGTTTCCTCCATGTCCTTTATCGGTCTCGGCGTAAAGCCTCCCGCGCCGGAATGGGGCGCCCTTCTTTCGGAAGGCCGGGCTTATATGCGGGAAAATCCGTTCATGATTCTCCCGGCGATTGGATGTATCATGCTGTCGGCGGCCTGTTTTCAGTTTTTGGGGGAGGCCCTGCGGGACGCCATGAATCCCCGGAAGAGTCATTTACCGGAGGCTTTTTCAAAACACCGGATTTTGAAAAAAAAACGCATTATCCTGAGGGGGCTTTTTTGCTGGCGGCAATAAATGTACAAAAAACATACGAAAACATCCGTCATGCGGTACGCGGGGTGAGCATAACCATAGAAAAGGGTATGACGGTAGGACTTTTAGGGGAATCCGGTTGTGGAAAATCAACGCTGGCGCGTATGCTCTGCTGCCTTGAACGGTGCGACAAGGGCAGGGTTGAACTTGACGGCGGGGTCTATAATGAGCCTCGGTTTCAATTGGGGAAGGCCCCTCCCCTCAAGGAATTCCGCAAAAAGGTACAAATCATCTTTCAAGATTCAAACGGTTCCCTCGATCCCCGGTTGACCGTGCGGCAGGTCATTGCGGAACCTCTGGAAAATTTCTGCCTTGTCTATAGACGCGCTTCCCGAAAGGAAAAACACCGCCGTATTGCGGAACTGCTCGAATGGGTAGGGCTTGATACGGAAAAAGCCCGCAGGTACCCCCATGAACTTTCAGGCGGGCAGCGGCAGCGAGTGGTAATTGCCCGTTCTTTGGCGGCGGACCCTGAATATCTTATCTGTGATGAACCCGTATCCAGTCTCGACGGGGAAAGCCGGAACGGAATAGTAAAACTGCTCACCTCCTTGCAGAAAGAGACCGGCATGGGTTGCCTTTTTATATCCCATGATCCGGTCTTGACCCGGCGCATGAGCGACCGCGTTCATAGTATGGAAGACGGTAAAATCACGGAGACATGGTTCTTATGATGCTTACCGTATCAGGATTAACCATTTGTTTTCCCGTCCCCGGCGGCGTCATTACGCCGGTACGCGATTTCAGCCTTGCCATGAAACGGGGCGAAATCCTGGGGCTTACAGGCCCGTCGGGGTGCGGGAAAACGGTCTTTTGTACCAGTCTGCTTGGCATGGTTGAGCCGCCGGGGTATATAAAAAGCGGAAGCATCCGGTATGTTCCCAGTGAAACGGAACGCGCGAAAGAAAAAGGCTCAGGACATCTGGATTTGACTTCATTAGACGAAAAAAAGTGGCGGCATATTCGGGGCAAGGAAATTTCCATGATTTTTCAGAATCCCTTCCAAGCCCTCAACCATTCCCGGACGATAGGCGCGCAATTTATTGAGGCGGTAGCCGCCCATGGTCCCGCTACTTCCCGGCGGGAACGTACGGAAACCGCCCGGTCCATGCTTGCCGGGGCAATGCTGAAAGACCCCCACAGGATCATGCAGCGCTATCCCTTTGAGCTGTCCGGTGGTATGTGCCAGCGGGTGATGATTGCCCTGGCCCTGGCGCATAAGCCTGCGCTGCTCATTGCCGACGAGCCGACTACGGCGCTGGATAAAAAGAATGAAGAACAAATTGTGCGGCTCTTTTGCCGAATTCGGGAAATATATCATACCGGTATCATCTTTGTTTCTCATGATGAAAACGTAATCGCTGCGATTGCTGACAGGAGAATCAGTATGAACCGGAGGCCCATATATTAAGCGGCTCAGGCTGCTTGTCCAGATTTTTATGTTCCCCAGTCCCAAACCGGAAAACCACAGCCACTGTCCAGACACCGTCCCCGGTGTATTCCGGCCAGATCCAAAAGCCGGGAAGCGATCACCGGATACATAGGGCAAAGACCTCTTCGGCTACTCGATCAAATTCCTGGGCCTTCTCAGCCATCGCTGCATCGCTTATTGTGAGGTTCCATACTGCACCTCTATAGGTTTTCTCATAATCAATTAAAAGGAATAGACGAGCATGTCTGGGGTAAGGCCCACGCGTTTACCGGTTTCAAAGATAAAAGCCCTTTGATTTTCTCCGGTTACAATGGCTCTGCACAAATCCGGATCCGTAACCACAAAGCCTTGGAGGTCCCGTACGCCCCAGTGAAAGAGGGAGGGAGCCAGGGGCACGCTGGGGCCTGCCAGGATAATCCCCGTATGCCGGGAAAGTTCCAAGAGCCGGGGCAGCGTCTTGTTGGTGAGGGTTACCCCTGTGGCAAAGACATAGTCTTGGAGGGGTAGAAGGAATTCACAGGCAGAATCAGGATAATCCCCAGGAATCGGCCGTTTCTCCAGGATGGAAAGCTGGCAGATCCCCCCTAAGGTCTGTTCCAGATGGTAAAAATGACCGATGACCGCGACTTTTTTTCCGACCACCTGAGTTCGGTAAACCGTGAAAGCATCATCGCCGCTTCCTTGCATGGACACGGCCACCGGAGCATGTTCCGGGGCGCTCCAGTACGCGTTAATCGCCGCGACGCCTAGGCTCGCTTCGGCAAAATTCCAGGATTTCGCCGCTTCAGCCAATTCGCTCAAGGCCATTCCCACACAGGAGCCTTGCAACTGAGCCGGACGGGTCTCCATAGCCAGGGTCATGGCAAGGCCCACCTGCTCCCCGGAACGGACCATGGTCCAGTACTTCCCCTGAATAACCTCGTCCACCGGGTAATCCGGCGGGATCCCTTGGATGAGTTCGTCATACAGGGTCCAGTAGGCTGCTTCTTTTTCCTGGTTCATAGGCTCCACTATAGCACAACAAAAACAAACAAAGCAATAGGAGATTACCCATTACCAGGTATAAACCATGCCATACAAGCAATTTTTATACCTATACATAACTAAAACAAAAATAACCATATAATACCATCAAACTGGAGAGAGTCAAAACAAACTGCCGTAGGTGGTGCCGAGATAGGACCCCAGGAACTGTGGGGTGTTTTTAGCCGCCTATCCTTGCGTTCAGGATTTCCGGCTCTGCCCCACCTGCCTTGGCTCCCTGGAACACCGCTTCGGTCATGACATGACAAAGGCCATCCCGCTTGGGGGTCCCCGATATAATCCCATACTTCATAGATACCCTCCGGTTTCAGTATTCCCTAAAACCAGAAGAAAAGTCACTCCCACTCAATCGTCGCCGGGGGCTTGGAGGATACATCGTAGGTAACCCGGCCTATGTCTTTGACCGTATTGGTGATCAAGGTGGAAATCTCCAGCAGGTCCTTCATGGGAAAGGGATACACCTCCGCGCTCATGCCGTCGGTACTGACCACTGCCCGGAGGGAAAGAACCCACCCGTATTTGCGGACATCCCCCGCAACCCCCACGGAACGGATAGGCAGGAGTACCCCAAAGGCCTGCCATATCTCATCGTAAAGCCGCCCTCCCGAAGGGGAACGCCGCTTTTTGAGCTCTGCTATATAGAGGGCATCGGCCTCCCGCAGGATATGGCATTTTTCCTGGGTAACTTCTCCCAGGATACGAACCGCTAGGCCCGGACCGGGAAAAGGGTGGCGACAGACAATTTCCTCATCCAAGGAAAGAAGGCGGCCCAGCCTGCGGACCTCGTCCTTGTAGAGCTTATCCAGGGGTTCGATGATCCGGCCCGTGTTCCGTTTGGCCTTCACCAGGGGGCTTCCCACATTGTGATGGCTCTTGATGAGATGGGCCTTGTTGCCGACCCCCGTACCGCTCTCGATGAGGTCCGTGTAGAGGGTACCCTGGGCGAGAAAGCAGGAATCCGGCAGTCCCAGCCGGGCCACTTCCTGTTCCTGGAGGGCGATGAACATATCCCCGATCGTTTTCCGTTTCGCCTCAGGATCCTCCACCCCTTTGAGGGCCGAGAGAAACGCGGTTTCACCATGGACTATATGCAGATGCCGGGCCCCAAGCTGTTTCAGGGCGGTTTCCACGGTTTTGGTTTCATCTTTCCGCATAAGCCCCGTATCAATATACATGAGGTGCACTTGCTCAGGATCCAGGGCCTTGAGCAGCAAAGCGCCAACCACGGTGGAGTCAACCCCACCGGAAATGAGCAGCAACACCGGACTGGGACCTACCTGTTCAGCGAGGGAGGCGTTAAGCTGTTCCAGGTACTGCTCCATGGTCCAAGACGCGGCGCAGGCACATACCCCAAATACAAAAGCCGCAAGGATCTCCTGGCCCCGCTCGCTGTGGCTTAGTTCCGGGTGGAACTGGAGACCGAACCAAGGTTTGTTTTCCTGGTCCTGGTGGATCACCACCGCGGGGAAACCAGTACTGCTCCTCCCGTATTCACGGAACCCCGGAGCAAGCCTGGTGAGGGTATCGCCGTGGCTCATCCAGACAGTAAAGCTCAGGGGCTTGGTAAAGGAAGGAACAACCCTTCCGGTAATGAGCTGGGAAAGGGGGAGGGCCCGGTCAAAACCCGCAAGAAACCGCCATGCCTGGCCGGTAAGCCCTTCACCCATTCCAGGTAGCCCTATCTGTACCTCCACACCCCCGTATTCCCGCCGGGAAAGGGGTTCCACCAGACCCCCGAGATCCGCAGTCATCCGTTGGAGTCCGTAGCAGATACCCAAGAGGGGGAGGCCGCAGGTGTAGATCCGGGGATCCGGCGTCGGAGCTTCCGGGGTATACACCGATTCCGGGGAACCGGAGAGGATGATGCCCCGGACCCCGGCAAGCAGGGTATCGGTGAGCACCTCATCCCCTGGGATGATTTCCGTATAGACCCCCAGGTCCCGGATCCTGCGGCCTATCAGTTGGGTGGTTTGGCTCCCAAAATCCAGGATCAGTAGTTTCTCCATAGGGCTCCTGCTGCTTTTTCGGCTTATGCCTGTATTATCAGGATTTTTCTGCATTTTTTATTTTTTTGTCTCCCTTTCAGCGTAGGGATACCCCAGATAGCCGCGTATCTGGGCCATAGCATAGGATTGCATAGTTCCTTCTTACCTATTTTTTGTTTTCAATCCACACGCTTATATGAAGCGCGACAGCGCCCTTACCGTGGGGTTCTACCCCGCCCCGTGGGGCGTAAAACTGAGGGCGCGGGGGATTTATTCCCCCGCATACGATACGCTTTCAAGGAAAAATCTTCAATACCCCGTCGCTCTGCGCTAAACTTGACCCACAAAAATGATACCCCATGAAACCCCTGTCAGCCTCAGCCGAACATTCCCCCTAAGGGAGTATCCATGCCGGTTCCTTTCTGTTTCCTGCAAACTGATTAAAGTTAAATAGCTGGTCAATCCCTTCTATCTCTCGATGAGACCATTACGATTACTCCAACCGGGAGTGTGGTACGAAATCCGTACCCGTATCAACAATCGGGAACCCCTCTTCCGCCACTATACCGCAG
>JAITJS010000018.1 GCA_031278815.1 Treponema sp. | reverse complement strand
GAGTTGGTAAGGTCAAGGCTCACCTTTTTGTTTTTGGATTCGATTCCCTTTACCAGGTTAGCCCAATTTTGGCGGGTAAGCTGAATGTTTACCCCCACCGGAATGGGGAGTTTGCCGGGATTGGGGTCTACACCCTGGGTTGTGTGCCTTGCCGCCGATGGCTCCTCTGCGGCCGTGGCGCTACCCAAAAAGGTTGTTACCCCGTCTATACTGGTAAACTCCCAGCCCGCGCAAAGGGTGATATTTCCCGTTACCACATCCGTACTAAAATCCCATGTATCAATTCCCCCGTTCTTGTACCAGCCCCCAAACGTAGCGTTGGTAGCAGTGGGGGGATTGACGGTACTTACCTTCCCTCCCTTGGTTACTGTCTGACTTGGGATGGTGCCGGAGGTGAAGGTGGCAAAGGTAACGGTATAGGGACCGCCGCTTCCTGGGGTATTAGTATCTTCGGTGTTATTCTCACACCCTCCAAAGACAAGCCCAAAAATGATCAACAAACAAAAGGTTAATCGCTGCATGCTCGTTCCTCCTTACAGATCGATTACCGAGAGGGTAATCTGGGTATTGTTATCGGGGGTGGTAACATTATTATCAACGGTGATAACCCTCGTACCGTCCCAGCCCTTCCCCTTAAAATTGGTCTGCCACTCCTCGGTGTAACCGGTTGGGGTGGTTGCGGGTCTTTTAACCGTAACCGTTCGGGGGCTATCAACATTGAGGAAGAGATTCTCTCCCACCTTAGGCGCGGTAGCGCCCATAGTAATGACCAGGGCCTTGGAATTTTCGCACAGGGTAAACGCCTGGCCTCCAAGATCCGTAATCTGGGGAATATTCAAGGTTACCAGGGAGGTACACCCGGTAAAAACCCCACCGGCGGGGACGCCGGTATTGGGATTGTAGGTACCACCGGAAATAGTTGTTACTTTGGGCAAATTGATGGTGGTAAGTTTCTCGCAGAGCTGAAAAGCGCGTTGACCAATCCCCGTGGCCTCCGGCAGATCAATGGTCGTAAGTTTACCACAGCCAGAAAAGGCCGTGTTCCCAATGGTCTGGGCTTTGGGCAGGGAAATACTGGTTAACGTGGTGGAATTAGCAAAGGCGCTATTACCAATAGTTACGGCCTCCGGAAACGACATGGTGGTCATGCTGTAACAATAACTAAAGGCATAGTTACCAAGGGTTGTAACCTTGGGGAAATTCGCTTCGGTAAGGTTCGGGGTGCCCAGCCAGTAGAACGCATAGTTCCCTATGCCACTGATATTTTTGCCGCTTATCTTGGTAAGGCTTAAGAAATTAAGAAAAGCACCGCCGTTGCCCTCTCCTGGCGCTATCGCGGTAGCCTGGTCGGGCAGAACCAGTTCGACAATCATCGTCTTGCCCGGACTGGCATCGGATGCATCACCCCAGCCAGCATCCGGCAAGGCGTTAGACGCGAAAGTTCCGTCCCAGCGAAGCCCGGTTCCGTCGGTATGGGTTCCTTTTGTACAGCCGGAAAGGTCTAATGATACATAACGTCCCTCAGTTCCGAGGGCCTCTATAATACCATTCCAGTTAGCTGGAGTTAATTGCCAGTTGAGCTTAAAATAAACAAGCTCACTGTCGGCGCTTATGCCTGTCGTAGCCTCTTGAAGGACTTTTTTGAACGCCGTTACATCTGAGGGCTCGTGTATCTGAGGTTGAGAGTTACCCCCCCCCCCCCCCCCTGTATCGCACCCGGCAATACCAAAGAGAAGCAGGGCAAAGCACGCGGCCGCGACCCCCCTAGACAAATGGGACCACTCCCATTTTCTTGATAGATTTTCCATTATCTATTCCTTTATGAGAAAAAAATGAGCTTTTACCGGAATTTTCAATTACTCGGACCCTAGCAAAGGGCTTGTACCATTCATTGAACAAAGATACCGTTCTTCAAGAACGATGGTATTAGTATACTCAATCGGTATGTAAAATGTCAATAATAATTTTTGCAGCCACTAGGATAAACGTATAGCAATTTCTCGGAAGCCGATAAGGTGGATTACGCTCCTAATGGAAAAGCATGGGGCGGGGAACTTACAAAGGATGAAACGGGTAGGTCCGGCTATTCAAGCCCTTCTGCTCCTCAAAACAGGGTGATTTTCTATGCGTTTATCCTAGGTTTTTGGAAAGGCTCTATTGACAAATTTTTTTTATGTATATATCGTATTAAAACGATAGGAATTATTCATAAAGGATGTACTATGCAATTTACCACCCTGGCAGTTCATGGTGATGAAAAAACGAGGGAACATACCGGGGATGTCATCCCGGCCCTTCATCTGGCAACGACCTATAGGCAGCCAAGACTGGGTGAATTTCAAGAACAGGTCTACACCAGGGGAACCAATCCGACACGGCTTGCCTTGGAAAAACGGCTTGCCCTTCTGGAAGAGGCCCGATATGCCTTTGTCTTTAGTTCCGGCATGGCAGCAATCAGTACGGCGTTTCACCTGTTCAAGAAGGGAGACAGGATTCTATTGAACGACAATGTATACGGCGGGACTTTTCGCTATGCCTCGAAACTGTTCGGAAACATGGGGCTTTTCTATGATTTGGTGGAAGATTTTAATACCCTGAATTTTGAGGGCCTTCCCGGAGATGTCAGGGGTATTTTTCTGGAAAGTCCCTCAAATCCGCTGCTCCGGGTTACGGATATACGGCGCCTGGCGGAGAAGACCCATGCCGCAAATATTACGCTGATTGTAGACAATACCTTTATGTCGGCCTATCTGCAAAAGCCCCTTAGTCTGGGGGCCGATATGG
The DNA here is from genome assembly GCA_031278815.1 of Treponema sp. Lineage (GTDB taxonomy): Bacteria > Spirochaetota > Spirochaetia > Treponematales > Breznakiellaceae > JAIRLU01. The sequence continues at coordinate 5,630 of JAITJS010000018.1, read as the reverse complement.
TGGTGTATTCAGCGACCAAGTACTACGGGGGGCATTCGGATGTTCTGGCCGGGGCGCTTGTTCTTAACGATGCGGAAAAGGCCGAACAGGTGAAGTTACTGCAAAATACTTTGGGAAATCCGCTCAACCCCTTGGATGCATATCAACTGGAAAGGAGCATAAAAACCCTCGCGCTTAGGATTGACCGGCAGTGCGCCAACGCCGCTGCGGTGGTGGATCTACTCTGTGCCCATCCAAAAGTTAAAAAGGTTTTCTACCCTTCAATAGGTAAAGAAAACCGCCGTATTCAGGAATCCCAGAGCCGCGGATTCGGTGCGGTACTGTCTTTTGTTTTGCAGGACCAGTGCGACCCTGCACGCTTTATCCAGGGGCTTTCACTTTTTGCATTTGCCGTCAGCTTGGGCAGCGTTGAATCCCTGGTGAGCCATCCGGCAAGCCAGACCCACGCATCTTTTTCCCTTGAGTTACGAAAAAAGGCGGGCATAGAAGAGGGCCTTCTGCGTCTTTCCATCGGAATTGAGGATGTGGAAGATCTGCTTCTGGATTTGGAAAAGGCACTGGAAGCGGCGTAACGGATAGCGGAATTACGCGGATAGACCGCTGATCGTTGATCGGCATCCGCGGAGATACAGGTGTCAAGCCGGGATGGGGATGCAAATTTTCCCCAGGATTAAGCTTTGAGCGAAAGCTTTTATCCCGGGACGCCAGGAGAGGTTTTGTATGAAAAGATTATTTGTTTTGGGGCTGGCCCTTTGGCTGACGGCGTCCGCTTTTGCCGGGGCGAAAAAAGAAAGTACGGTCAATTCGCTTGAACGAATCAAGGCTGCGGGAGAACTGGTTATCGGTATCGAGGGAACCTACCCGCCCTATACCTACCATGACGGGGCAACTAACCAGCTTATCGGCTACGATGTGGAAGTCGCTGAAGCCATTGCCGCGAAACTCGGAGTAAAACCCCGGTTTGTCGAATCCAAGTGGGACTCTCTTATTATCGGGCTTGATTCCGGCCTTTGGGACACGGTGATTAACCAGGTGGGGGTTACCGAAGCGCGGAAGGAAAAGTATGATTTCAGCGTTCCCTACACCTATACCCACGGGGTGGTGATTGTCAGAAACGATAATGACAACATTACGTCTTTTGAGGATTTAAACGGCAAGTCCTCGGCCCAGACTATGACGAGCAACTGGGCCCAGCTTGCTGAACGGTACGGCGCGAAGATAATCGGGACCGACGGGTTTAACGAGTCGGTACAGTTGGTCATTGACCAGCGGGCCGATACAACCATCAACGACGACGTAACCTATGCCGACTACCGTAAAGAACATCCTGAAAGCCCCACCAAGATTGTAGCCACTTCCACGGATGTAACCGAAAGCGCGGTGATCCTCGCGAAAAACCAGAACGAACTGCTTGAGGCTATCAACAAGGCCCTGGCAGAACTTTCTGCGGATGGGACACTGACCAGGTTATCGCTGAAATATCTCAACCTTGATGTGTCCAAAGGGTAAGCAAACCTAGATGCCTGACTGGTCGCGGCCCTTAAGGATAATAGGCGAATCCTTTTTGCCCATGCTCAAGGCAGGGCTGTTGCTTACCATGCCTATGACGGTGGCTTCTTTTGGTGTGGGCCTGGTAATCGCGTCCATCACCGCGTTTATGCGCCTTTCCACAGTAAAGGTACTACAGAAAATCGCCGCTTGTTATGTCTGGGTATTCCGGGGAACGCCTCTTTTGGTGCAGCTCTACATTGTGTTTTTCGGACTCCCCAGCATAGGTATTAGACTGGGGGCCATTGCCTCGGCAATAGCGGCTTTTTCCCTCAATGTCGGAGCCTACTGTTCCGAATCAATACGGGCCTCCATCATGGCAATACAGAAGGGCCAGTGGGAAGCGGCTTATTCCCTGAGCATGACCAAATGGCAGGCCCTGCGGCGTATCATTGCGCCGCAGAGTTTTGCCATAGCCCTGCCCCCTTTAAGCAATACTTTTATCAGCCTCGTCAAGGACACATCATTGGCGGCGAATATCACCATTGCGGAAATGTTCCAGACAACCCAGCGCATCGCCGCCCGTACTTACGAGCCCATGCTCCTCTACTGTTTGGCGGCGCTTATTTACCTTGCTTTTTCTACTGTTCTTACGGTTCTGCAGGGAAAGATGGAAAAAGCCCTGTCCAAAGGTCGTTAATATGGTCTATCTCAAGGCGGTAAAGAAGAGTTTTAAGCAGGGACCGCACAAGGTCTTGCAGGTACTGGGGAACATCAATTTCCACGCTCCCCGAGGAAAGACCACCGTGCTTATCGGCCCCTCCGGTGCGGGAAAATCCACGATGCTGCGCTGCATTAATCTGCTGGAGATCCCCGATGAAGGATTACTCCAGGTGGCCGGTAAAGAAATCCGTTTTGAAAAAAACGAAACCCCTGCGCCGCTGAGTAAATCCTATTTTGCCCGACAAAGGGAGATTCTGGATATGAGGCGGCATACGGGCATGGTATTCCAGAACTTCCAGCTTTTCCCCCATAAAACGGTTCTGGAAAACATCATGGAAGGGCCGGTACTGGTAAAAAAAGAGGAACCCAAGGAGGCTCAGGCATTGGCTCTTGCCCTCCTTGAAAAAGTTGAAATGTCTGACAAAAAGGACAGCTACCCTTCTACCCTTTCAGGGGGCCAGCAGCAACGGGTGGCCATAGCCCGGGCCCTGGGCATGAAGCCGGATGTGCTGCTCTTTGATGAACCCACCAGTGCCCTTGATCCGGAACTAGAACGGGAAGTCCTTAAGGTTATACGAACCCTAGTAGAGGAAAACAACACCATGATAATCGTAACCCATAATCTGCTGTTTGCCCGGGAAGTCGCCGACTTTATCGCCTTTCTTGACGGCGGCGAAGTGGTCGCCTACGGTACGCCGAGGGAAGTTTTCGGCAAGGCCATGCCGAAGCGGGTAAGTGATTTTATTACCGCCATGGTGCCGGAGGACTATGTAATATGAACTTCTATAAGGTCCAGGGAGCGGGAAATGATTTTATCATTATCAATAATATCAAGGAAAAGCTGCCTGAGGAAAAAATTCCCGGTATAGCCAAACGTATCTGTACCAGAAAGTTGTCTTTGGGAGCGGATGGCCTCCTCTTGGTCGAGACGGCGCGGCATGGCGGTAATATTGCCGTAAGGGTATTCAATGCCGACGGTAGCGAATCGGAGATGTGCGGAAACGGTATGCGTTGCGTCTCCCGGTACGCTTTTGAGGAGGGCTTGGTGCCAAAAGGGACAGGGGACGGCATAGTCATAGAAACTATGGCCGGGGATATTGACAGCCGGCGGCTTTCCAAAGGCCGTTTCAAAATACGGCTGCAAAGCCCTTCGGTACTGGAGGAAGGCCGTTTGGTACGGGTTCAAAGCAGGACATTATCGTATACGTATGTTGAACTGGGGAACCCGGGTATTCCCCATATTGTTCTTGATGAGACGCCGCGAAACGGTGGGAAGTCGGATGTTTCGGGAAGGAGTGAAGATTTCTCACCTGAGGGACTGCGGGGGCTTGCAAAAAGCCTGCGCTTTCACCCTGACTTTCCCAAAGGGACAAACGTAAATTTTTGCCGACTTCGTGAAGATGAGGGTGTGGACCTGTTAACTTATGAGCGGGGAGTGGAAGATTTTACCCTTGCCTGCGGAACCGGAGCCGGGTCTGTTGCGCTTGTTTTGAAACGCCGGGGAGTACTAAGCGGGGACAGGGTCTCCCTTTTCGCCCCCGGGGGTCTTTTGGTGGTTGAAGTAGTCCGGAAAGAAGGCGACAAGTACGATCTTTTTCTTACCGGAGACACAAACGTCATCGCCCGAGGCGAGATCCTCGACGACGATATATAAGCGGGAGCGTGATCATGCAGCAAAAAAGGATATGCCGGGGCATAGAAAAAATACACCTGGGGTATTATCCGACCCCGTTGACCCGATTGGAAAATATCAGCAGGGAAACGGGAATCAATTTCTACATAAAGAGGGATGATCTTTGTGGCCTTGTTTTCGGCGGAAACAAGGTACGGAAACTGGAGTATTTGCTTGCCCATGCCAAGGCTCATGGTTTCGATACCATTCTGACCGCGGGTGGCGCTCAGAGTAACCATGCGGTTCTGACTGCCGCATGCTGCAGGAAACTTGGGCTGGACGTACTGCTCCTCCTGAAAAAGCGGGGGGTAACCGAAACCAGGGGAAATCTCTTGCTCGCTCAGCTTATGAATATACCGGTGCGGTTCATTGATACCGACCGTTACGCCGACGTGTACGCCGAAGCGGAAACCATCATGGAAGCCATGAGGGCTGAGGGCAAGCATCCCTGGCTCATTCCTGTAGGAGGCTCAATACCCCTAGGCGCCCTCGGCTACCTTGATGCGGCTGAAGAAATCGCGGCCCAAGCCGAGGAAGCGGGTTTTTCCATACACCACATTGTCTGCTGTTCAGGTTCCGGCGGCACCCATGCGGGCCTTATCCTGGGGACGAAAAAGCTGGGGGCCAGGGTAACGGGTATCGTAGTTTCCGTGGAAGAGGACTTTCAGGCGGAAATATATAATCTTGCCCTGGAAACGGCAAAACTGGCGGGAATCGAAACGGATCTGGTTTTAGACGACGTGGTCCTGAAAGCATACATAGGCCCCGGTTACGCTCAGCCTTCGGAAGAAGGGGCCGCTGCCATCCGGTTTATGGCAGAAAAGGAAGGTATCTTCCTTGACCCGGTATACACCGGCAAGACCTTCGCCGGTTTCCTGGACCTGTTCTCGAAGGGCTATTTTGCCCCGGGTGAAAACGTGGTCTTTGTGCATACCGGCGGCGGCCCCGCGCTCTTTGCCCTCTAGTAAAGAAAGTAAGTATTCGTAAGAAAACAACTGAAATTCCTCATTTCAAACTGATAGGGGCTGCGGTCTGTCATATTTTTTGATCTCTTTTCAACCGGTTTTTATTTTGCTTTCAAGCTTCGCCGTCGGCATGAAAAAAGTAAGCAGCGGGACAAGGTCGCGGTATACGGCGACAAGGCGCTCCCGCAGCATTTCCCTCAAGGCGGTCGTACCCGATATACTCACGGACAACGGATCCGTTTTTCTGCTCCACACAACAAGTATCGTTTTTTGGGTGGTCTCGTGAACGGGTGCAAGGGACCGGGCAGGACGGGTTACGCTGCCAGTCGGAGACCAGATGGTTGATAAATGCACTGCCGGTATAGCGGTGAAACTCTTTAAGGGGGAAGGGAAGGCTGCGGTGAATATCCTTAAGGGCCTTAAAAATGGGCCTTGGTGAGGAGGGAATACAGGCAAATCCAGTCTGAGGTAAGGTCTACGGCGGTGAGTGTGAGGATATATTGACCGCAAGTAGTTTGACCGCAGTGGTGGCGGACTTTAGTCCGACGGTGTCGATTTGGATAAAACCGGGGAAGTTTCGCTCCTGTGAGGTGTAAAATATCCGTATCGGTATACGCTTCGGGGGGGCCTAAAGGCCCCGAAGCGTCCACAATGGCTAGGTCATTCCGCTACGCTCCATTCCCACGGCATTGTTGTTCCGGCACAGTTTGTCGGCCCTGGTCTTTGCTTCGCAAAGCCCTTATCCGGGCCGCCAAACCGTCGCATACAGCCGAAACGTTATG
>JAITJS010000089.1 GCA_031278815.1 Treponema sp. | reverse complement strand
AGTGTATTGCCTGCGGTATATGCGTCAAAGCCTGCCCTATGGATGTGTTGTATATCAAGGAAGATGCAGTGGCAGGATAAACAGGCCTCCTACCCAATAAAGGGTACCTGCCGGGCTGTATGGGTAGGAACCGTTTCAAACCCGATTAAGGGTTATCCTGCTTCTCCGGGGACCCTCGGTATAAGGGTAGCCCTTTAATGCCCCGTATGAGCAGTATGAGTCCTGCACCGATAACGATGATCCCGGGACTTACCGGTAGATCAAAGATAAATGAAAGGGCAAAGCCGCTCAGGTTCATGGCGATACCGATGACCGATCCCCAGATGATGAGCCCCTTGAAAGTTTTCCCGATCTGGCCCGCTGCCAGGGCCGGGAGGATAGTAACCGCATCAATGAGTAGCGCCCCGGTAACCCGCATGGCCACGGCGATTCCCAAGCATACCGAGAGCAGGATAGCGCCATAGATGAACTTCGCCGGTACTCCCACTGCCCAGGCCAATTCACGATCATACAGGACGATCTGAATTTCCTTATACGCCAGGCTTATAAAGAGCAGCAGCACCCCGGCAATACCCAGGGCCAGGATCGTATCCCCTGCAGTGAGGGTGAGGATACTTCCCCAAAACAGGTTAAAGGCTTCAATGGCATGGACATTCGCTTTATAAAAGATGATAAAGGAAAGTCCCAGGCTTACCGTCATGATAAGACCCAAGGAACCGCCTGCAGAAACACTACCCCGCCAGCTTATAAGGGTGATGATGATCCCTGCCAGAATACTTGCGATCATAGCGGTTACACTGGGGTTCAGGTGTAGGATAAGCCCACAGGCAGCACCGAGAAGGGCGGCATGCATAACCGCAAACCGGGCCGGGATGAGTTCCAGATTGAGGATAAAGGTCCCCAGCACCGGAAAGGCTGCGCCTGTGGCAAGCAACGCTATGAGGGCCCGGGAGAAAAAGGGCATGGCAAAAAGCTCAATCATCAAGACCCTCCTGGTATCCGGTGAGTTTTTCCGCAGTCCCCTGGGTAAAACGGTAGATCGCGCCGCATACTGCCAGGGTTTCCTGATGGTGGGAGACAATCACCGTGGTAAGCCCCTGGTATGCTTGCTGGGACTTGATGATCCGTAGCAATTCCATACGGCTTTCCTCATCAAGATTTGAAGTCGGTTCATCTAGGATGAGGATTTCCGGCTCCATAGCCAGGGCCCGGGCAATGGCGACCCGCTGGGTTTGTCCTCCAGAGAGTTTCTGTACCTGCTGCTTTGCCAGCGTCCTAATCCCCACCGCCTCCATGGAAGCCTCCACTAGGGCTTTATCTTGAGGAGAAAGCCGCCGGCCCAATCCTACTTTTCCGTACCGGCCCATGGCAACTGCTTCCTGGACTGTGGTCGGGAGGGTGCCTCCCTGGGTATTCTGGGGCACATACCCAATACGCAGAAGAATTTCCCGGAAGCCCGGTTGTCCCGGGCTTGCACCCTTAACCGTAATGGATCCTCCCTGGGGCTTGAGCATCCCCAGGCAAAGTTTGAGAAAGGTAGATTTTCCTGCACCATTGGGACCGCAAAAACCAGTAAGGCTCCCTGCTTCAACCGTGAGGGAGCATTTTTTCAAAACCATTTTTTTGCCATACCCAGCGTATAGATCCCGGGAACTGATAAGCGGCTGAACCATCCCTCAAAATCCCCATTACCGTCCCGCGGCTTGAATGAGTACATCTGCATTGTAACGGAACAGATCTTCAATAGTTACGGTACCGTCTTTGCCGGGAAAATTGAGCAATTCTGCATAAGGCGCACGGGCTGCTTCGGCTATGGGTTGACCAGAAGGACCGTGATAGTTATCAATGACCAAGGCAGGGTTCAATTGAACCAGTTCCAGGATCACTGCGGCAGAAGGTTCCGCAGGGCCGTATTCACCGATGATATCCAGTTCTAGCCATGCCGCGAAGGGAGTCTGCATCCGCTGAACAATCGCCCGGCGATCCGGATAGGCCGCCAAAATGCGGGGACGCAGTTCCTCGGTGAGGCGGTCAAAGTCCCTGCTCCAGGCTTCAAAGCGCTCTAGGGTCCCGAAGCGTTCCGCCAGTTTTCGGGCTTCTGTTTTGAGGTCCTCCGGTTTATTCGAAGTATTAACCTGTACGATTTGAACCTTTGCGCTTCCTGCAGTTTCAGCGAGTTTTTCTGCAAACATTTCCCACCCCGCATAGAGGATAATATCCGCTTTGCTGACCGCAGTCAGATCCGAGGGTTTCAGTTCGTATTCCGGTGGATGTTTCAGTTCCACCGGCGCGAGAATGCGGATGTTTTCCGCACCTCCGGCCCGGGCAATGGCAGCCACCCAGGAGGTAGAGGCCACTACCAGCATTTCCTGGTCAGTTGACTTGGCGGACGGAGGTTCGGATTTACCGCCGGCAAAAAGCCGTGGAGACCATACCAACCCTAGATAGAGCAGCGTTAACCCTATGGATCGGCACGCATACAAACGAAAAGAGAAACGGTGAGAGGACATAGCTATGCTCCTAAAAGCGTCATAGTTCCGTAGTTTCAACCCGGAGATACGCCCCTTCAGGAGGCGCTCAATAACTCGCCCCGGTAAAACAACGTATCACCTGGGGAGATAGAAAAACCGTTTTTAAAATGCGGGGAGGTTTCATACCTTGGACATTATTATAACCGATGGGGGTAGAGAATTGCAAGTGGGTATTTCAGTTGTTGCGTATCTCAGTATACCTTATTCGGTTCGATTCCACATCACTGCGAACCAGGGTCATGGCCAGTTTGCGAATACGGTTACGGTTCTCCGCTGAAAATCCGCAGCTTATCTGGCAGGCGTCTTCCCGAAAAGCTACATCAAGAATATAGAGCAACGAGTTCTCTATTCCCCCGTGAGCACGGGCGGCAAAGGCCAATAGTTCCGCGTCTGGGGGCAACGACGATACCTAGGGGCGGCGTTCCACGCCCACCTGGTCCTCCGGTTTCATCGGGACCACCACCATCCGATTCTCGGTCGCCCAGGCCTTAACCAGGTGCGCCCCTTTGATTCCACCCTGCTTGTCCGCACTTCCCCTCATCGTTTTTCCCTCCACCGCGATAACTTCCCGGCCTCTAGCCCGTTTCATATCTTGCACCCAGGTCATAAAACACCGCTCGATATCCTGCGGAATGAGCCGACAAAATACCCGCCGAAACACGTCATGGCGGGGTATCCCCTTCGCCAATGGTATGCACCGTTGCAGCCATGACTGTTGCGCATGACCGTAGTCCTCCCAGGCCTCCGCCCCGCTCATGATCGCCCGTAAGGCGATAAGGATAACCTCAATAAGCGGGTACACCTTTTTCCTATGGGAGCAGGGCAAATATTTTCTGGTTACCTCCTGTTTTTCTGGTATATTTAACACGAATGGTGGTATCCAGCTTGACATTACAATACAAAAATATTAGGCTTCATTCGAAAGGCGCGGGGCAGCGGGTAGCCGCCTCATTGCCGTGGAGGTGAATGATGAAAAAAATGCTGGGTCTTTTCATCCTTGCGTCCGTATTATCGGCCTGTTCCAATCCGGTATTAAAGTGGATAGACACCATAAACTCCGGAGATGAAATGTTAGGAATGATGACCGGTATCCCGAACAGTAAAGAAATTATTTCCTTTTCTTTCGGCCTTAACCAGGAAACAGACCTTCCCATCGGTAGGCAATACGATATTTCCGGAACAATACCGATACCGATCATCCTGCCTGAGGGAACCGGCGTCAGCGCCCTCGCTCCCGCGATTACCTTTATCGGAAAATCCTTACAGCCGCCTTCAGGGGTTCCTCAAGATTTCACCAGGCCTGTGGATTATACGGTTACCGCAGAGGACGGCTCCACCGCCGTGTACCGCGTCAAGGTTTATGTAAAAGGGCCTACCACCAAAGAGATTGTTTATTTTGCCCTGGATGTGTCCCTTTCCGGGGCTTCCACCGTCAGCGCCGAAGGGGCCATAGATCAGGAGAACAAGACTATCACGATTATGGTTCCCCCGGGAACGGATCTGAGGCATCTGACGGCCCATATCGCTCATACCGGCGATATGGGCCTGGACCCTTTGAATAATCCCTATTTACAGGAACGCTTTGAGTTCACCAGCAATTTTTCCACGGACACAAAGTGGAAGGTTGTTGCCCAGGATGATTCCACCCAAGAATATACCCTTACCGTGGTCATGGAAAAAAGCCATGACAAGGAGATACGGTCATTCAACCTGGGTATCACGGGGGAAGAGGACATCATAGGCGGGGATCCCCAGCCGGACGGGAAGTACCCCATTGTGGCCCTTGTCCCGTCAACCGGGTTGTCCCTCAACCCCAAGGCCCCCTTCATCATGTACACGGGGGCGTCCATAAGCCCCGAACCGGAGACCGAGTTGGATTTCACCCAGCCCAAGACCTACACGGTAACCGCGGAAGACGGCAGTACGAGGGAATACGCGGTACATATCATCCCAAAAACCAGCGCCGAGAATAACGGGGATAATATAATAACCGGTTTTTACTTCAAGGAGCCCCTGGTCGAGGGGGTCATCGATCAGGAGAAGCATACCGTCGCGCTGACGGTTCCTGCGGGTACGAACCTGAGCGCCCTCAGGCCGGAGATCTACTACAAGGGCGCTTCCGTAAGCCCCCTAAGCGGGCAGCCGAGAGATTTCACCGGAGCGGATACGAGTCCGGTAACGTACACGGTGCGCTCCCCGAACGGCAGCCAAGCATATACGGTTTATGTGTTTACCGCCCCGTCCCCGCCGGTAGTTGATGTTTCCCCCACCGGGAGCGGCAAGGAGACACAAGCGGCCGTTGCTCCGGATTTTGATAGGGATTCGGGAAATTACCCCGTTATTATTGAATTTCCTACCCATATCGAGAACCCTACATACATCGAGAACCCTACCTATATCGAAAATCCTGTACTTACTATCACCTATCCTGCCGCCAGCGCGGTTGATAACGAAACCCTTAATCAGATCTTAAATCAACTGATCCTGCTTCAAAACAAGGAAGTTTACAGCCATATTACCAACGAGACGATCAACAACTATATTACTAATAGTAATACTACCAACAACACCAACTACACAGAAATAGCTACAGACGTAAATGTAGATGTAACCGTCATAAATCCGCCGCCCGATAATCCTGTTGATCCAGGTTCTGGCGCCGCAGCTTCTATTGACGGTTTCTATTTTACCAATCCGGCGGCGGTTGGGGAGATCGATCAGGGTTCCGGTACTATCAGCGTAACCGTTCCCTACGGCACTGCCCTTGGGAATTTGACCGCTACCATCCACTATACCGGCCAGGAGATAACCGGCATTTCGGGGCCAAGCCCGGTAACAAACACGAAGAATTTCGCCAACCAGGTAAGCTATACGGTAAGAGGCGGGGACGGGACGACTACAAAGACCTACCAGGTAACGGTAACGGCAGCGCCCAACAATACAAATGAAATGACCGCCTTCGCTTTTGACGGAATTACCGGTACGAATACTGTCATAAGCGCCGTACCCAACGGCGAAGGTAAGTACCCCATCGAGGTAACGGTTCCTTCGGGGCAGGCTGTTACCGGGTTAAAGGCTCAGATCACCCATAATGGGGCTTCCATTACGGGGCCAAATGTCAATTCTTCAAACAGTACGGTAACGGCACCGGCGGCGGTTAACTACCAATCACCGCAGGAGTATACGATAACTGCCCAAAATGGTGAAAAGAAAGTTTACACCGTTACGGTTCGCCACGAAGCT
>JAITJS010000069.1 GCA_031278815.1 Treponema sp. | reverse complement strand
TCTTCCATGGTCGCGATGATGTTGTCCGGGCTTATCCCCCGTTTTTCGGAGAATTCCGCGATGGAGTGGGCGCAGCGGATGGCCATGCCGTCGGTGATCTTCCGGGCCCGGACCAGGAGCGCGCCCTTTAAGATACCGGGGAAACAGACCGAATTGTTCACCTGATTGGGGAAGTCACCCCTGCCCGTGGCCACGATAAAGGCCCCAGCTTCTTTGGCCGCATAAGGCCAGATCTCTGGTACGGGATTGGCACAGACAAACACCACAGACTGAGGGGCCATAGCGCTAATCCATTCCCGCTTCACCGTATTCGGCCCCGGAGTGGACAGGGCAATGAGCACATCCGCACCTTTCATGGCCGTTGCTATGGAAGGTGCCCTGCCAGGATTGGTCTTTTCACAGAGTTCCCATTTCCGGTAATTCCGCTTGTCCTTTCTAATATCCTCCCGACCCAGATGCAAGGAACCAGCGGAGTCAAAGATGGTCATCTTGGCGGGATCCCCCCCATCGGCCAGGATCAGCCGGGCTATGGTGGTATTCGCGGCTCCTGCGCCCAGGAGCACAATTGTAGCATCTCCTAGTTTTTTACCGGCCAGCTTCAGGGCATTGATGAGACCCGCTAAGGTAATACAGGCGGTGCCCTGAGCATCATCGTGCCATACCGGAATATCGCAGGCTTCCCGCAGATCATCCAAGACCTTGAAACAGTTGGGCTGGCTTATGTCTTCAAGGTTGATGGCCCCAAAGGAATGTTGCACCATCTTGACGAAGTCAATGATCTTCTGAGGCTCTGGCTTGCCATCGGGACCTCGGGAATCCACACATAGGGGCACCGCATCTACCCCGCCCAGGTACTTCATAAGCATAGCTTTGCCTTCCATGACTCCTAGTCCGCCGGGAGGGGTACAGTCCCCGTCCCCCAGGACTCGGGTAGAATCGGAAACCACCGCTACCAGATTCCCTCGGTTAGAAAGGGCGAAAGAGGCATCATTATCGTCCCGAATAGTGGTGGAGATTTTAGACACCCCCGGGGTATACCAGAGGTTAAACCAGTTAAGGCCATAGATACCGCATTTGGGGAGGGTTTGCATCTTCCCTCCGTAGAAACGGTGGGCCTCTCCTGAAAGGGTTTTGAGGAACAAGGTTTTTGCTTGAGCCTTCTGATCTTCCGTGAAATCCGAGGGGAACAATGCGTCCAGGTTTTGTAAGGTTTGTAATGAGGGATGTTTAGACATAGGTTTTCCTTTTACGTATATAGATTGCTCTGTAACCAGTCTAATCCAAAGGGGCGTACTTTTCCAAGGTACCGGTGTTTACCGGTCTTCAAGGTGGAGATAATCATGAAAGCCAATAGGGAAAGGAAAAGGTATAGCATACAGGAAGCCGCTTCCCCCGAAAATCTGCATCTATAAGCTCAGAAGACCTATCCTGTACCATGATTCCCGGAAAGTCCTTAGGGTTGAGATGGAACCCTTTGGCATTGACGCTCAACCAGAGCTTTCCCCCAGGATTGAGCAGGTCTAGGCATTGGCGCACCAGCTTCGGATAATCCCGGTGAATATCCAAGGTGTTTTGCATGCCCTTGGAATTGGAAAAGCTCGGCGGGTCCAGAATGATGAGGTCCCAGGAAAGTCGGGTATCCACTGATTGAGCAAGGAAGGAGAGGACATCCCTTCGGATAAGCCTATACCGGGGAAGACCAGGACGGTCTAAAGCCAGGGGACGGCCCTTACCGGTTTCGATTCGTCTTGTCTCAAAATGGTTTAGGTGGAAGTTGACCGCTGCCCAGTCCAGGTAGGTGTTGGATAAGTCCAGGGAATCAATTTCCGCAGCTCCTCCTGCCGCAGCATATACGGAGAAAGCGCCAGTATAACAGAACAGGTTAAGGACCCGCTTACCTCTGGCCTCTTCCTGCACCAGATGCCGCATCTTCCGGCGATCCAGAAAAAAACCCGTATCCAGGTAGTCCGAAAGATTCACCCGGAAACAGAGGCCCCCTTCATGGATATCCTGTATAAAAGACCCCTTCCCTTGATTCCAGAGCGGCTGGTATTGGGCCTTTCCCTGCTGGCGTTTGCGTTCTTTAAGAAACACCTGGGCTTCTGGAATGTCCAGGGCCGCGGCTATGAATCGGGTCATGGTCTTAAGCCAGTGCTCCTCTTCAGCTTCGTCTTTTTCATAAGGCCGCTGGTACAGCGCTCCGGAAACCCCCTGACTATACCAATCCAGGACCAGGGGTATTTCCGGTATGTCCCGGTCATAGAGGCGGAAGGCATCGGTCCCTCGCTGTTTGGCCCACTTCTTAAGATGACGGTACCTTTTTTGCAAACGATTTTGGAGCATTACCCCTTGAGATAGGGTCTTGGTTTCCCTCAAGGCTTCCCTGGTTTCCATAGGCCCTCCCGCAGACACTAGGACGAGGAATAGGATTCGAGCTGTCGGGCCTGCATCATGACGCAGAACAAGGCATACCCTGAGGAGAGGTCTTCCTTTTGTACCACCATGGTGTCGGGGACCCTCAATTTCGCCTTAGTAAAATTCCAGATTCCCTCAATACCGACTCTGATAAGGATTTCGGTAATCGCTTGGGCCGCATGGGAGGGAACGGTAAGCAACGCGGTTTTCACGCCTCGAGTAGGGATCTCCTGTTCCAGAGTCTCCACGGAAAAAACCGGAACCTGGTGAATCCGGGAGCCTATCTTTTCAGGATTAACATCAAAGGCCGCTACCACCTGAAGCCCGTGGTATTGAAATTCCTGGTATCCCAAGAGGGCGGTCCCCAAATTCCCTGCCCCTATCAGTACTGCTCGCCTAGTCGTATCCCAACTCAAGAAATGTTCAATGGCCCCAATCAGGGACGCTACGGAGTATCCCTTTTTCGGTTTGCCCATGATGTGGGTAATACTCAGATCTTTACGGACTTGAATAGGCTCAAGGTTTAATTCCTGGGCAATAGCGGTTCCAGAGATATACTGCAATCCCTCCCGCTGGGCTTGCCTGACCAGATGCAGGTATGCAGGGAGTCGGCGAATCGAAGGAGCAGCAGCTATTTTTTGCTTTACCATGGCAAGATAAACGATAAAAGTAAATTGACAAAAAAAGCAAGAGGGGATGCATCTTGTCTTGGGAGGAGGATATAAATTATAGAGGAAACTTTTTTGAAAATCCATGCTATAGTGATATCATAAGGAGTAAGTATGCGCTATTTAGGTTTTGATGCGTATGAAAAATCTATCCACACCATTGGATCATCCGTCGTATTTATGGCACGTGAAGGGGATGCAACGGTTATTATCTGTGCTCCCCAAGCCGGGGTACCTGAACCTTTGGGATTTACCGGTCAGGATCTGGGAGACGGGCGGCTTCGGGTACCCCTCACCCATGAAAATGCCGAGGTTTTACGCAAACACTTTCCCTTTACCGCCCCTGTCCGGGGGCTTACGCGGGATCGGAGTTTCGGAGTGGGAGACCGCCTGGGAATCGCTACTCCAGGGCATATCAAGGTCTTCGAGAGCTACGACGTATTCCCCGTGTTTGCCCAACAATCAATTCGGGAATTGAACCTTACGGGCAGGACCTATGAGGATGTATTGGATGCGGTGAGCTTTGCGGTGTTCCAAGAGGGGTTCACCAAAGGATTTGGTGCTGACGGGGATCATCTTAAAACCGGTAAAGACGTGGCGTATGCCCTATCTCTGGGGTTTTCCATGATTACCCTGGATTGTTCAGATTATATCAAGGCTGAAGGGGCACAAGCCCTTACGCTATCCCCACGCTATCAGGACCAGTACCTCAATAAAACATTTACCCTTGGGGAAGGGGTGAGCCTTTCTTTTACTGAAAAGGAATTACTCCAATGTATTGGGGTGTACGCGGATGCTATCGCCTTTGCCCGGGAGATATACACTCGTTTTTTTAAGGATGATCGGTATGAAGCGGATTTTGAGATTTCCATTGATGAAACCTCCACCCCGACCACTCCTTTGCAACACTTCTTTGTGGCAAAGGAACTCACGGATGCAGGGGTTTCCTTTGCCACCCTGGCTCCTCGGTTCTGCGGAGAGTTTCAGAAGGGGATCGATTACCGCGGGGACGTGGCTCAGTTTGACGAGGAAATCCAGGTTCATGGGGTCATTGCCCGGCATTTTGGGTACAAGCTGAGTATTCATTCTGGTTCTGATAAGTTCAGCGTATTCCCCAGCATAGGCCGGGAGACCCAGGGGGTTTTCCATGTCAAGACTGCCGGCACTACCTGGCTTGAGGCTATACGGGTAGTTGCCCTGGTGGATCCTCGCCTCTACCGGGAGGTTCACCACTACGCCCGCTCTGTTTTTGAAGAAGCCGCAGCGTACTACCATGTTACTCCCAACTTAAACCAGATCCCTGAGGTGGATACCCTCACCGATGCGGAAGTACCAGGGCTTTTAGATCATCCCGATGCCCGGCAGCTTATCCATATAACCTATGGTCTTATCTTGAATAAAAAGAACCTGGATGGGTCCTATACCTTTAAAGACCGGCTGTATCGGCTCTGGAGAAACCATGAAGGGCGGTATGCCGATTTCTTGGCAGCGCATATCGGGAAGCATTTAAGCCTCCTGGGGGTGAAAAAAATTGAGCACCCTCTAGGCATGGCAGCACCTTCTGTAAAAGCCCTATCAAGGGGTATGGGGACCTCATACGGAGGGATAAGCCCTTCCGCTAAACCGGGTCCTCGAATTTCCCCATAATACGATGGTTAGTGGAAATGAGTTTTGTGAACAAAGCATTTATGGAATGGTATAAACCATGATTCACGCTGTTCAAGTTACTTGACAAAACGATTCGATGTCAATATATTAAAACCATGTTTATTTTTTTAATGGGTAAACCATACCGGATGCATAGGTATTGAGCAAGATGGCTATGTCCAAAACCGGAGGTTCCGGTACTGCTACACAACACAAGAGCGATACACGGCTATTGTCCCCTTCCTTTAACGGGCGCGTAACCTTACCGCTTGTATCAATTGGCCTTGTCCTGGCCCTGCACCTGATCATACCTGCCCACGAAAACTACCGGCTCAAACTGCTGCCTTATTTTAGTGATTTTTTGGTGATTCTGCTCTTTGTTTACGGCGTTGCCGCTGCCATGAGTATATTTAGCCGGCGGATACGGGAAAAACTGGGTTTCAAGGCGGTCTTTCACGCCTGCGGCTTCCTTGCGCTGGGGGTATACAACCTGATAACCCTCAAATTCGAGCTCATTCCGAACATTTACTTTCCCGCGCCGGAACGGATTCTCGGTGTTTTTGTCGAAGACGGCTTTTTTTTGCTGCGCTGCCTTGTCTATTCCCTGCGCCTCCTACTCTCAGGCTTTATCCTGGGCGCATTGGTTGGGGTGTTTACCGGGACAGTCATCGGGTGGAGCCGGCGTTTCAACTACTGGATCATGCCGTTTATCCGTATCGTGGGGCCGATTCCGTCAACTGCCTGGATACCAGTCGCATTGGTTATCTTTTTCAAGCCCACCAGCGCCAGCATCTTCCTGATTGCCCTGGGCGTCTGGTTTCCCACAACGGTGCTTACCAGTTCGGGGATCATGAATGTCCGCAAGAGCTATTTTGAGGTTTCCAGCACCCTAGGCGCAAGCGATCTGCGGATGATTTTGACGGTGGCCCTTCCTGGGGCGGCCCCCAGCGTATTTACCGGCCTATTCAATGGTACCTCGGCCTGTTTCCTTACCCTGATGGCCGCCGAGATGATAGGCTGCAAGTTCGGCATCGGCTGGTACATCAACTGGCAGCGGGAAGTCCTTGCCTACGCCAATGTCTATGCGGGCCTCATCATTATCGCCCTGACCTTTTCGTTTTTAATCGGGCTGCAATTCAAGGTTCGGAATAAGGCCCTCGCCTGGCAGAAGGGGACTATACGCTGGTGAATAGTACGAAAGGGTTGATAGAACTGAAAAAGGTGCGCAAGACATTCCCCCGGAACGAGGGGGCGGACATCGTGGTGCTGGACGATGTGGATATAACCTTTGAGAGCGGGGAGCTTATCGCGCTGATCGGGCCTTCGGGCTGCGGGAAGTCAACG
>JAITJS010000037.1 GCA_031278815.1 Treponema sp. | reverse complement strand
GAGTATGTCATATTCTTAGTGGGGCCATTGGCATAATCGACATTCTCTGAGAATGACTTTGATGTGTGGCCTCATAAACTATGACAGGCTAGTTTAGATGGTTATTAAACAAGTCTATTCAAAAAATATATTATCAATAATATAATTTTAGGTTTCATTTTCTTTTTTCTTTTTTCAGGTGTAACTATGGAGATCAATCTTTTACGTAATTCTAAAGCAATAGTACTATTTTTAATATCTATTGATTATATTAGGCGGAAAAAGATATTTCAATATTTTATGCTTAATATAGCAGGTACTTTATTTCATGTATCCGCATTTTTTTATTTGCCAATGTATTTTATTCTTAATAAAAAAAAATCAAAAAATACAATTTTATGTTTATTTATTATTGGTAATTTTATTTTTATTTTTTCTATCAGATGGATTGATTATTTTCTTGTTCAAATTGTAAATATTCTAAATAATAGATTAGCATCAATAACAAAAATATATTTGGAATCAGATTATTATTCTTCAAGTTATGGATTAACCTTTGGTTATATTGAAAGGTTTATGTCATTTTGGGTTATTTATTTGTTCTATGACAAACTGGTTAAAGAATCAAAGGATAATATTATTTTTATTAATGCATTTTTTATTTATATATTTATATATTTATATTTTTCTGAGTTTATGGTTATATCGCAAAGAGTTCCGATACTTTTCGCTTTTTCGTATTGGATATTGTATCCAAAAATTTATAGTATCTTATCAAAGAATAAAAAAAATATATTCCTCCTTATTTTATTAATATATGGAAGCGTTAGATTACTTCAAAATAGTACCCAAAACTTTAGATATGAAAATTTATTATTTGATCATAGTTCATATAACGAACGCAGAGAATTAACTGTTAAAACTTTGAAAAAACAAGCTGAATTATTCAAAAACCAATAATATTATAGACGATTTATACAAGAAGGGTAAAATCGCTTTATCCTAAATACTAAAACGAATTATCGATTTTCTCCGAGGCATCTCTGGAAACAAAACAGCGGTTTCCAGAGATGCCCAAATATACAGTAAAAGCTGTTTCAGTTTAAAATACAGAAAATTGAAAATTTGCCACTCTCTCAAACGCATTAATGGGATAAATTTTAACGATGAAAAAATATTTACGATATGTGAAAGGATTAATGCCAGAATCACTCATCAAATGTTATTTTGAATTTAAATTTATATGTATTCAAATATATTCCAGTTTAAGAAATTTGATCATAAAGAATTTTATTATTCAAGATAAAATAAAAACTCTTTCTAAAAAGAATGATATTGTTGTTCATCAGTATATTGTAACTTTGACAAGCTACGGTCATCGTATTACCTCTACTTTACCATATACCCTCTATTCATTATTCAATCAAACCGTTCTACCTGATCGTATTATTCTTTGGTTAACCAAAACGGATGTTATTCCATCTATGTTACAGTTATTTATCCATCATGGCCTTGAAATACGATATTGCAGTGATATTAAATCTTACAAAAAACTTGTTCCTGCATTAAGTCAGTTTCCAAATGATATACTTATAACTGCAGATGATGATATATACTATCATAAAAATTGGTTTAAAATAATAAAAAATTCTTATTTGAAGCAGAACGACAAAATACATTGTTGGCGTACTCATGAAATACGTATTGGAAAAGATAATAAGATACTGCCATATAAAAATTGGAATCATTGTGTTAAAAAAGTCGTTAATAGTAAGAGAATATTTCCAACAGGAGGTTCTGGAGTACTTTATCCACCAAATACACTTGATATTATTTGTACCAACTGTTCTGAATTTATGGAATTGGCGCCAAAAGCAGATGATATTTGGTTTTGGGCGATGGCCACGCTAAAAGGTACAGAATATTGTATTATTACAACTGGCAGTCATAGGATTTCACTGGTAGATCCCAGGGAAGAAAAAAAGGGATTAGGGATAAGTAATGTTATTAATAATGAAAATGATAGACAATTAAGCAATATAATAGCCCGTTTTCCGCAGTTACTGGACAAAATATTATAAACTATACATTAGATTATTTTGTTGGTGGTTTATAAAAGTGTTAATAAAAATCAAATTTATCTTTTTCCTTTTTATGCGAAATCTCTTTACTTTTCTACGGAATAATATTAATTATTATACAGGAGATGTAAATGTTGTATATGATGTTTTAGTTTATCGGAAAAAATATTTTGATACACCAAAGAAGAAAGTTTTATACACTTGTTTAACAGGCAACTATGACACGTTGAGGCAGCATAGTTGTATAGATTTTGAATATGATTATATTTGTTTTACTGATAATAATAGATTATTGATGATGGGAGATTATGGAGTCTGGAAGATAAAACCTTTGCAGTACACTTGTAGTGATAATACTAGAAACAGCAGATGGCATAAAACACATCCGCATATTCTTTTTAAAGATTATGATATTAGTATATGGGTTGATAGTAATGTGGATATAAAAGACGAATTTTTTTTCTCCAATGTAATGAAAAATAAACTTGACAAAATAAAGATACCTCTTCATAGATCTTGTAATTGTATATATAAAGAATGTAAACGAGTTGTACGTTTTAATAAAGAATTACCAGAAAATAGTTTGAAAATAAAGAAATTTCTCCAGGATAACCATTTTCCAAAAAGATATGGCCTTAATGAAACAAATGTAATCTACAGAAAGCATAATGATATTCAAATAGTTACAATAATGGAAATGTGGTGGTATTTTATAAATAATTATTCAAAGCGTGATCAACTATCTTTGTCGTATGTATTATGGAAACATGGTATAAAGTCATGTGATATCATATTTCCCAATACACATAAAGGTAAATTACTTTTTACTTTTTACAGTCATAAGTGATTATCTAACTTTCAGATATAAATCTAAAGTTTTGTAAAAATCATTCTCATATTTTTGTTAACTCCTTGTGTTATAAATAATTAGAAAATTTACATCTACAAAAACTGATATTTCATGATAGAAATAATATTATAGTTCCAAATGAATATCTTTATGAATAATATTACAATCATTTCTGCTTCTGTAGTTCTATATAATTCTGATATAGAACGAATAAAATCTATCATACAATCATTTTCCCCATCTGAAAATCGTTTGCTGTATATTATTGATAATTCAACTAATGACCGTTTTCGTATCCTTGAAAAACAATTTACTGATATGCGCTATATTTATAGCAAAAATATTGGTTATGGTGCCGCTCATAATATTGCGTTACACGAGGCAATTGATGCTGGTTCTGCTTTTCATCTTATACTGAATCCTGATATACGATTTGATCCTACTGTTATTCCATTTTTGTTGAGATATATGCAAGATAATCATGATGTTTCCTATATTTTGCCGAAAGTGGTATATCCAAATGGAGAATGTCAATATCTCTGTAAACTTCTGCCCACCCCTTTTGATCTCATTTTCCGCAGATTTATGCCGAAAATAGAATTTATTCAAAAAATAAACGATCGGTATGTATTAAAAAAGAGCGGATACAATAAGGTTCTCAATCCCCCATGTTTATCTGGGTGTTTTATGTTTTTGCGGATGTCTGTCATCAAAAAACATACTTTGTTTTTTGATGAGCGTTTCTTTATGTATTGCGAAGATGTTGATTTTATTCGACGTCTACACCGAATTAGTAAAACAATATACCTTCCTGATGTTTTTATAACTCATGATCATGCAAAAGCATCATATATATCAAAAAAAATGTTATGGGAACATATAAAGTCAGCGGTTAAGTATTTTAATAAATGGGGATGGTTTTTTGATCCTGAAAGAACTCATATGAATAAACAAATATTACATGAAATTGCATTGCTCAATAAATAATTTTTTTTCCATCACTTCAATCTGCATAAAAAATTTTGCGCCAGTACCATGTTTGATTCTGCCAGCATACAAGCGACTGGCTTTAAACCGCCGGTATCTCTTGCCGAAGGCATTGAGCGGACCATCAAGTATGAGTTTATCCACAAAACCGTCGGTGAACTCTTTTTCACCGAATAAGAACCAATCTTTACCCTCTCCCCCTTGCAAGCACACGCCCTATAACCTCCTGGCGTCAAAAAATCCTCCGTTATCTCTGTATTCTGCCGGATAAAAAGGCTTGCAATCTATATTCCGCTGTGATAGGATTATGACATACGGGAAACGGCAATAGAGAAGGGGGTGTCCATGAAACAGTACAATATCGCCGAGTCGTACCTCCGGCTCAGGCAGACCCTGGGGGTTCTCGGCATTCTCCTGCCTTGGGCAGATCTCCTATGCGGGGTTGTTTTTGGACAGGGTAACCCCTACCATTGGAATGACAGTATTTCGAGTACTTACTATGCCAACTCAGGCATTGTCTTTACCGGCGTCATGACGGCGGTGGGGCTTTTTCTTATCACCTACCGGGGGTACGATCTGGGGGACCGGATAACCTGCACTATATCGGGGTTTTTCGGACTGGCCTTGGCGGTATTTCCCGATGACTGCCCTGAGGGGAGGCTTTGGAACCTCTTTATGCTCCACAAGGAAGTTACCAATACGGTTCACGATATTTCCGCCCTCATCTTTTTTCTCTCCCTTATCTACATGATTGTATTCAGGTTCACCAAGGGGGATACGAGCGACCCCAAAAAAGCGCGGCGGAATGTTATATACCGGGTCTGCGGCAGTGCGATGGCTCTGTCCTTTCTCGCCTTCATTGTTTGTACGGCGTTGCGTATCGCTCCCTGGAACATGCTCTTTTACAGTGAAGCAATAGCACTCTTTTTCTTTGGAACAGCCTGGCTGGTGAAAGGGGAAACATTTAAGAAACTAGGCTTATAAACCGGATGTCCGGATATAAACACTCTGTTTGAAACGATCAACCATATCTGTATATCAAAGCATATTTAGAGCATAAGACGAAAGGTCTCAAAGCACACCATTATCGGCGGTTCCGGTTTTGTCGGCAGCCGCCTGCAATATGACCCTTGCTGCGGGACACCGTAACTATTATAGCTAAACACTATAGCAGAACACTCCGGTAACTACAGAAATTTTCCCCGGTATTGATTAAGGCCTCCGATCAGATTTTTTACTCAAAATGAGCATAATTTCTATGAATACTTCACATTAACCTACCTCTCTTTAAAGGACACGCCCTATGACCGCCTCCTTACGGCAAAGGCTTATCCGTTACCTTTGCGCAAAAGACAAAAACACGGGAACTTCGGACGAACTCTTGACGGCTTGTTTTTATGACTTTGAAGGCAGTTTTATGTTTTTACGGATGTCTATTATCAAAAAACATGATTTATTTTTTGATGAACAATTTTTTATGTATTGTGAAGATGTAGATTTTATTCGTCGTCTTCATCGGTTTGGTAAAACACTGTATCTTCCTGATGTTTTTATAATTCATGACCATGCAAAGGCATCATATACATCAAAAAAATATTATGGGAACATATAAAATCGGCTATCAAATATTTTAATAAATGGGGATGGTTTTTTGATCCTGAAAGAACTAGCATGAATAAAAATATTTAACATGAAATCCTATCGTTTAATCATAATACAAAACCACGGTAATCTTTGACGAATACATACCCTGCTTTCCCGATTCCTATGCTCACCCTAACGTCTACCCAAAAAGAAATCATCCATCACCTCGTCGCCGCCCATGAAAAACAGCCCTGGGGCAGCAAGATTGCCCCGTACTTCCGGGCCTTTACCGGAGCATTTTCTCCGGATATGCCCTTCACCTTCTATTTTCTCTCTGCCAATCATCCCATCATGTACACCTACGATCCCCGCCCTGCAGAAGCGCGGAGTTCCCGAACGGTATTCCGGAAAGAATGTGAACGCAAGAAATCCCGGATTTTAGAGATCACCCGTTTCTTTGAGTATCTAGCCGAACATGAGTATGTCCTTATGGAGTACCGGGGTATACAAGGACGACCAGAGCGGCCCCTAGGGTATGATAGGGTATGGCGGAAGTACAGCGACTTTTACAACGACATAATGACCGGCTTATCTTTTGTGTGCCTTTCAGACTTTACCCCCACGGAGAAGCTCTATGAACTGCGGCACAGCCCCGTATTCGTACCGGCTCTGTCCATAAAATCCCCCACCTAGATCTTTTCAATCCTTTTCCTTTCCTCTAACACGTCTTTTTTACCTCTCAGCACCCTGCTCTGCAGTGCACCCGGCCCTTCCAGTGTTCTGCATCTTCTTCTGTTTCCATTCCTACTTTTTCCGTCTCTTTTGTTCCGGTATTCCCTAACAACCTGGTGCGTTCGCGGACTCTTCACTCCACGTTTTCTTCCCAAAAGATGGCCTGTTGATGCTTCACTTCGTACCTTTTTCCCCACACTCTTGCTTCTGTCACCTCAGCATCGGTATTCGAGAAACTGTCCCCTTTCTTCCCTCCGGAACTATCCAACTTCCCAGACAATCCCGGAGCATTAGACTCAAGAGATTAATGGTCATGCATTAGAACCAGGGGACTATATATTCCCGCCAAAACAGAGAGCGTCCATTTTCTTATCCCACCTTTCTGTGGGAACTTCAGGAACAATCTGGGCTTCCATACAGATACCCAAGGTGGCATAAGCTAAACCCTGCCGGTCCAAGGAGTCGAAAAAACGGTCGTAATACCCTTTTCCGTGCCCCATCCGTTCCCCTGCTTTGGTAAAGGCCACTCCCGGTACGATAATCAGGGCGGGAAAGTCCTCTGGTTTCAGGAGATCCTCTGGTTTATCCGTTTGAGGCTCCCGAATGGCAAAGGCCCCATACTGCCACGGACCGGATAGGGCATAAATACGGAAGAAATGCAGATCCTCCCCGGCAACCTTGGGGGCAAAAATCCGTTTTTTATCCAAGAATGCGCTCTCCAATAGAGGTTCGGTATCAATTTCAAGGTTCATCGAAAGGTAGAACAAGAGGGTTTCGTATTGTGACCACAGGGGCAGACTTCGTATGCGGGAAGCAGCCTGGAGGCCTTCTTCATGAAACATCTCCGGCGGAAGGGATTCAAGACGCTGTTTCATCTCTTTCCGTAAAGCGGCTTTGGTAACCATGGTATCACCTCTTCATTAACAAAACGTGAAGGAGCCCCGAGCTTTTGAAGATGCCCTGGAGGGGCTTTTTTCTATGGGTAATACAACCCACATCATATAAGGACTATACCCCTCCAGCATTGTTATTGCAATAGACCAAGCAGAACCAGACAGGATTTATCCGAACAACTGCTCGAGCAATGCCGCCAATCCATCCTCGGTATTGGGACCGAATTGAATATCCGCAGCCCTCAAGACCGATTCTTTGGCATTGGCCGGAGCTGCAGCATAGGTTGCAGCCTCAAACAGGGGAAGGTCGTTCTCCTCATCTCCAAAAGCCATAACCGGGGCGTCTTGAAGACCCTGGTATGCCAGGGCACAGCGGAGGCCCATGCCTTTGGAAACCCCTGCGTCCATAATCTCCAGGAAGGTTCTTGCTGTTCGGGTTATATAGATACCCCTGCCAAAACGTTCTACTAATTGAGAGCGGATATTCTCATGGAACCACGGCTCGGCGATAAACATACCTTTAACACCGCCTTTAAGACCAGGCTGGGCAAGCGCTTGTTTCAGATCTCCCCTCATCGCCTGTATACCGGTATGGATACGGTACATCTCGGTTTCTTGAGCCTGGTGTTCCGCCATGAGTATACCCCGGGGGTGTTCCGGGGTACCGGGAAAATACACCTGATAATAATGCCCCTGGCGCCGGGATAGGTCAACACAGTAATCCACCACCTCAAGGCTCAGGAGGGTGGCCTTCACCGTGGTTTCAGAGGGCATATCCACCACTTCCGCGCCGTTGAAATACACCATGGGCCCCGTTGCGCCGATGGCCAGCCGGTACGGTTCCGCAGCGTCTATAGAACGACCGGTACAAATGATCACCTGGATACCCCGGTGCAGACAGGTTTGGAGGGCGTGAATCGTACGATCGCTCAAAGAAGCGTTGCCTCCGAGACAGGTACCGTCTAAATCCAAGGCAAAGGCTTTAATTTTTGCCGGATCGATCCCCGGTGGGTTATGACTATTTTGCATGAAACCAGTATAGACCATACTTGCCCTGTTCCGATAGGCCGGTAAAGACGAAGGAGACCCCAGCCGCACATCGGTATACCCGATGCAGTTTACCCCGATGAAAAGGCGAGGCAACCCTATGGGCATGACCGCCGGTGGGCAATACCGATATGGGGAGGTGATCCGCAAAGTATGATGGAAGAATCTGGGTGCCAAGCCAAGGGAAGTTAATTCATTGTAAAATAATGATTACGTTCACTGATCTTTAGCCGATTTTTCCCTTATCATATTGTAGATTACCTCCTCATATTTTAGTTATAGTAAAAACAGTACGGTAAAAAAGGAGTAGGTATGAACAAACCTCATAGGTTTTTCTTCATCTTTTTTGTGTTCCTTAGCCTGAGCAGCCTTGCGGCCCAATCTCCTGGAAACGTGGAGATCCGCTTTTCCTATATCAGGCAAGCAGGCTCAGGGAGTAACCAATTTGCCATCTGGGTTGAAGACGCCCAGGCGCGGGTCATCAAAACTATCTACGCGACCCGGTTTACTGCTCAAGGCGGTTGGGAACGGCGGCCTGAGGCCATACCCCAGTGGGTCAAGCAATCCGGGCTTGCTCAAATGAACCAGGCCCAGATAGACGCCTTTACCGGGGCAACTCCCCCGGCAGGGTCCCTGAACTACCAATGGGACGGCACGGACCAAAAGGGCGCGGCGGTTCCTCCCGGAACGTACCAGGTCTATGTGGAGGCAAGCCTCCGGGGAGAGAACCGGGTCGTGTACCAGGCTTTGGTGGAAATCGGCGGAGGTTCACGGGAAATCCAGGCCCAAGCCCGCTACTTTGGCAATAGCCGGGGCGAGCGGAACATGATAGGTCCGGTTACGGTACGGTACAAGCCCTAGGAAGTACGGGGATACTGAGCGCACTTTGCCTGGAGAGGAGGTTCTGGGGGACATCCAGATCGGGGCCTTTAGATATCTTCAAAGCGGATCCCTTCCCCAGCGGGAATAAAAGTCCTGGCTCTTCTGCCGATGATTCGGGTTTCCCATGACGGGGGAAGTCCAGGGCGTAGGAGCTTTTCGGTACGAAGGGCTGCAACCATATCTGCACTGATGCGCTCCCCTTCCTGGATGTCCCGGAGGGCATGTAAGGACCGGTTGGTCCGCTCATAAGCGGCCTCCTCTGAGGGGGCAAGCCGTTTTACGCCGTCTCCTAAGACCGCTTGGACTAAGGAGGCCCCGCGCTCCTGAGAAATCGCCTCTATGAGCGCGGCCGGGTCCATGGTCGAGGCATGGCGTATAGCCTGGACCATTCGCTCAAAGTCCGCAGGGGCTAGGGCAATGGGGTCGTCCAAGCCCGAATCTGTGCGGGATAGGCAGAAGTGTTTCTCAATGGCTCCCGCGCCTAGGGCGACTCCCAAAACCGGGACCAGCTCTGGGTCCAGGCTATGATCGCTTAGCCCCACGGGGAGGCCGAACACTGAGGCAAGGCTGTTCAGGATGCGGAGGTTGTATTCGGTTACCGGTGCAGGATAGGAGGTAACACAGTGAAAGAGGCAAACCGGTATACTTGCTGCGCCAAGGATTCCCAGGGCCTCTTCAATGTCCCCGAGTTTTGAAACCCCGGTGGAAAGAAAAACCGGTCTCTGATATGAGGCGATTTCCCTCAGCAGCTTCGTATAGTTCAACTCGGGAGAGGCGATCTTCAAGACCTGAGGCTGTAGTGCCTGTACTTCTCGGGCGCTTCTTAGACCGAAGGGGGTACAGAGAAATAAACGTCCTCTGGACTCCACAAAGGCCTTCATTTCCTCGAAAAATTGGGAATCTACCTCGAGGCGTTTAAACCGCTCGTAGAGCTTGATAGCCCCTCCGGGTAAGCTCACTGCTCCGGTACGGGGATGGAGGATCTCATCGGCATATACCATTTGAAATTTGATACAGTCCGCACCGGATTCCGCGGCGGCATGGATGAGTTCCCGAGCTTTTACCGGATCCGCAGCGTGGGAAGTCCCCAATTCCGCGATGGTGAGGACCTGATGGGCCGTATATGTCTTATCTCCTACGGTAAAACCCTGATCTATGCTGTTCATATAGTAGTATCTTTAAAATAATAATAGAAAACTCTACTATAATGCGTAAAATTTCACAATATCCCCAAAATATCTTATAATAAAATATATAAAGTACCTCATAATTAAAAATGGTACGCCGATATAAAGAACATATACCTATTCATTACACGATACAGGTCTATGTTCGATATAATATTTATGGAGGGGACATTTTGGCTAAAAGTAATCTTGATGCATTATCTGTATATCGGGAGACCAGGATCAAAACTGCCGGTCAGGGGCAGCTCATCATTATGCTCTATAATGAAGCAGTGAAACATCTGGACCAGGGTGTGGAGCTTTTAGAGCAGTATATCCAGGAAAAAAAGAACCCTGGCAGGATTGAACAAATAGGTAAATCTATCCTAAAAAGTCAAGAGATCATCTCTGAATTAATGGTATCCCTGGATTTTGAGCAGGGTGGTGAAATCGCGCGGAATCTCTTTTCCCTGTACACATGGTTTAATCAAGAGCTTTTAGAGGCGAATATTACGCTGGATATGCAGCGTATCATCAGTATTCGGGATATGGTCATTGAACTGCGGGGAGCCTGGGGT
Organism: Treponema sp.; assembly: GCA_031278815.1. GTDB lineage: Bacteria > Spirochaetota > Spirochaetia > Treponematales > Breznakiellaceae > JAIRLU01. The sequence continues at coordinate 29,653 of JAITJS010000037.1, read as the reverse complement.
GAAGCGATCACCAAAACGTCCTTTGATAGCGATGTAGCCGCCCGGACCGGCGTTAATATTTCCAGTTAGGACTGAGTATGACCGAGGTATTGCAGGAGTCCTTGCCCCAGAGTGTAGAGAAGAAATGGAAGGCAGATCGAGAGAACTTTGCCGCGATGAACCAGAGTCGTGCTCTGCTGGGGCGTCTTAAGGAGCTTCTGTGGGCCCAACAGAGCCGACTTGATTCTTATCTTGAGGTGCTGGATAAGCAGTATAAGGCCATTGAAAATGGGGGAAGTGAAGACATTCTTCACTATACGGAAATGGAAGAAAGAATTGAAAGAGAGTTTTTTTCTATTCAAAAGGCGTTCATTTCCCTAGAAAGGCTCTACCGTACTACCTATGCTGCAGAGACCCCTTTGGTTGATATTACCGCTTTCAAAGCTACGCTGGAAGCTCGTAAGACAGAGGTACAAATGCGGTCAAGACGAAACCAGGATTTACTGGCACAACGGATGGCGTTGCTTCGTTCTCAGATACAAACCCTCCAGGCAAGTCCCTTGAGAAGAACTTCGGTATATGCACAGGTGGGAATCCCCTCGTGTATTGATATATGGATGTAACCCTCCCCTCTTTCGGGTAAAACAGGAAAAGGGAAAAATGAAAAAGTGATGCCAAGCCATGCTTCCAAAAATCGCTCCTAAGCCTCCGGTGTATCTCATAGATGCGTATGGGTTTATCTATCGTTTCTATTTTGCCTTTATAAACCGGCCTTTACGAAACCGGGAAGGCCGGAATATTTCAGTCCTGGTGAGTTTTGCCCGGACTTTGGTAAGTCTTTTGTATGAGGGGGCTCCGGTGGCGGATACAACCGGGACCCTTCTGGATACGCTCCAGAAGCCGTTGCGGTTGGCAGTGGTATTCGACGCTCGGACCCCGACGTTCCGGCACAAGCTGTACCCGGAATACAAAGCCAATCGACAGAAAACCCCGGAGGATCTCCATGATCAGGTTCCCCTCATTGAAGAATTCCTTACTAGTTTGCGGGTTCCCCTCTTTCGAGTAGAAGGTTACGAAGCAGATGACATCATCGCTACCTTGGCACGAAAATGTGCAGCGGAAAATCGGTCCTGTTACATCCTTTCGAAAGATAAAGACCTGCTTCAACTGGTGGGTAACGGTATCTATGAGTTGCGGCCTTCGAAAACCAGTACCGGCTCTAGAGGGAACAGCCTCTACGAACTGGTAGGGCCTGCTGAAGTAAAGGCCCACTGGGGCGTAGCCCCTCACCAAGTGCTGGATCTGCTCTCCCTTACCGGGGACAGTTCTGATCATATACCAGGGGTTGCAGGAATCGGTGACAAGACCGCAGTAAAACTCATTACCCGCTACGGTTCCTTGGATGGGATTTACCAAAACCTTGCAGGCATTGAGGCGGCCACCGGCAAAAAACTCGCCGAAGGTAAAGACATGGCCTATCTTTCCAAATCCCTTATCACCTTGGAATATGAGGTTCCCCTATCCCTCAATCAGGATGATGGCGGGACTTTTACGCTGGACGCGCTTTCCGTGGAGCATCTGGACCCTTCTGCCGGAGCCCGGGTGCTCTTCCGGGAAGGGGTACGGCAGAGCGCCAAATTCTTGGACCCTAAGGTGGATACCCTCCCCAGGGATGGGCGGTATGGAGGAACGGGGCTGCTTGAGGAACAGGCCGTGCCAATGTCGAAAGTAGCCTCTGCGGAAGATTCCCAGAGGGAAGAACCAGAAACGCCCATGTCTGTAGATCCTGCCCTCTTGGGTGAAGGAACCTATACAGTCCTATTAGACCTGGGGGAATTGGAAGTGCTCTTGGAGCAGGCTCAGCATCAAGGCTTTCTCGCCCTGGATTTTGAGACCGATTCACTGAATGCCTGGCATGCCCATCCGGTGGGTATCTCCTTGGCCCTCAAACCCAAAGAAGCGATCTATGTTCCGCTGGTTCCCCATGAGGGGACCGCTCCTTTTCTCCCTCCGGAACAGGTACGGGACAGGCTTATCCCCTTGTTGGCGGATCCGGCCATGACCATCATGGCGCATAACGCCAAATATGATTACGAAGTTTCCCGAGGCTGGGGTATACCTCGGTGGCGGTGTAGGATCTGGGACACCATGGTTGCTGCCTGGATTATCTATCCTGAACGGAAGAACTACTCGTTGGATTCCCTGGGGGTTTTCCATTTTGGGTACCATCCCTTAGCCTATAAAGACATCGTCCCCAAGGACAGTACCTTTGATAGGGTACCCTTGGAAACGGCGGTCCGGTATGCGGCAGAGGATGCGGATCTGTGTATGCGGCTACGGATCGTGCTGGAGCCGATGTTGCAACACCACGCCGCATCCCTCCGGCTTTTTGAGGAACTGGAGATGCCCCTGCTCCCTATCCTGGCAGAAATGGAAGGGATGGGTATACAGATTAAAAAAGAGGTCCTCCGGGCCTACGGCCTTGAGTTGTCCACCGAATTACAGCAGATCCAAGGTGAAACCTATAAATTGGTGGGTCATGAATTCAATTTAGCTTCTCCTAAACAGCTTCAGGAAGTGCTCTTTACCGAAAGGAAGCTCAAACCCGGTAAGAAGACCAAAACTGGGTATTCCACAGATGTGGAGGTCCTAGAAGAGCTGGCTCAGGAGGATCCGGTCCCGGCCCTCATCCTCCGTCACAGGACCCTGGCAAAGCTCAAGTCTACTTACGTGGATACCTTGGCGGATATGGCTGATGGACAAAGCCGGCTGCATACCAGCTTTATCCAGACCGGTACGGTAACCGGCCGTCTTTCCAGCCGGGACCCGAATTTACAAAATATACCCATCCGGGATGAAGAAGGCCGCCGAATCCGGGAGGCTTTCATCGCGGGTCCGGGAAAGGTCCTCATATCCGCGGACTACAACCAAATAGAACTGGTGATCCTGGCCCATCTGTCAGAAGATGCAAACCTCATCGCGGCCTTCCAAGAGGGCAAGGATGTCCATGCCCGTACCGCAGCCCTGATCTTCGGTATTGACGAAACCCAGGTACAGGGGGATCAGCGCCGTATTGCCAAGACTATCAACTTTGGGGTGATGTACGGTATGAGCCCCTTCAGGCTTGCCAATGCCTTGGGGATAAGCCGTAGCCAGGCCACTGCCTTTATCCAAGCCTACTTCAAAACCTATGCAGGGATCCGTGATTTCATTGATGAACTCATTAAGAAAGCCGAGGAATCCGGGTATGCCACCACTATCTTAGGCCGGCGCCGGGCCATCCCGGCCATCAATTCCCGGAACAAGACCGAGAAAGCCGGGGCCGAGCGGGAGGCGGTGAACACCCCTATCCAAGGTTCTGCTGCGGACATCGTTAAAATCGCTATGGTGCGGCTTGACAAGCGGCTTACCACGGAAAACAGCCCTGCTCAGATGCTCTTACAGGTCCATGACGAGCTTATTTTGGAAGTTCCTCAGACTCATGCGGCAGAAACAGCGCTCCTGGTTCAGCAGGAGATGGAAAGGGCAATTACCCTGAAGGTTCCCCTCCGGGTGAGCGTGGAAACCGGCACCAGATGGGGGGATTTTCATTGAGAAAACCACAAGAACATCGGGAGGATGGAGGAGCTTCTCCCCTCCCCTGGTTTGGAAGGGTGAGGGAGCCCCCCTTCTGGGCGCTAGAGGACTCGAACCTCTGACATCCACGGTGTAAACGTGGCGCTCTAACCAACTGAGCCAAGCGCCCCAAAAGTTTTTACTGGTAAAAATCTATCATAAATCGCTACGTTTTGTCAAGAAGCAGCTGCACCTTTGTCGGTAATACGTGATAAGTTCACCCTCCGCTAATAACGAAGGAAACGTTCACCAAACAGCGTTTCGATTCTTTTCAAAGCCAAGCCTATCCCGATGGATTACAGCCTTTATCAGGAGGGAATCTCATACTCCTAGCTGGAGTTTATGCTGAATATTTGAACCGGGACAGGGATTGGACGAGAACCGCAATACTCTCCTTGTTCTCCACAGCTATCTCCGACACCCGGGAAACCGCCCTATTTATCTGGTTCATGCCGGCGGCTATTTCTCCTATCCCGTTTGTCAAATCCATAGTCAAGGCATCTAAATTCTTCCCTTCCGTGATCACCTCCTTACTTCCCTGCAGCATCTGTTCAGACTCGAATTGTACGTTTTCACTCAAATCTTTAGAAACCCGTATCATGCCTACCAGCTCTTTGCACCCGGCGTCCTGCTGTTCCATCCTCTCCATTATCTGCTGCTCCTGGCTTACCACCGTCTTCACCCGCCGATCTATATCCTCAAAATGTACTATCACCTGCCCGGTCGCTCCGTGAATCCGATCTATGGACGTGGTTATGTGCTTTAACGCTCGGGAGATGATCGTAACCTGCTCTGCCGAAGACTCTGCCAAACGGTGTATCTCTTCCGCCACCACCGCAAAGCCGGCCCCGGCAACCCCCGCATGAGCGGCCTCTATGGCGGCGTTCATAGACAGAAAATTGGTCTGACTGGCAATCGTCCGGATGATCGCATTTATCTGCAAAAGATTAGCCGACTCTTCGGCCACTTCTTGAATATCACGAGAAACCGCCTGCAAGCTCAACTTTCCCTGCGCCGAGGCCTGGGCGAGGTCTTGGACGTTCTGTTTGTTGTGGACCAGGGCGCCGGTTATGGCATTGCTGTGGGCGGTCATCTGCTCAACCGCCGCGGCCGCGCGGGAAACGCTGTGCAACTGCTCTTCAATATGCTGATTTATGGAGTTGATGTGCGTAACGATCTGTCCCATGATCGCGTTGGTCTGGTTCACCCCGGCGGCTTGGATGAGGGTTTTGTTGTTCATCCCCTGGGTGTTTGCCGTGATCTGGTGTACCGCTGCGGCGGCTTGGGTCATCATAGCGGACAGTTCGACCCCCACTTCGCTGAGAGAGAAGGCTTTCTCGTCTACTGCGGCAATAAGCGTACTGATGCCCTGCTGGGTCTCCTTGAGCAGGCTCATCATCTGACCGATTTCGTCATTGCTGGTGATGGCAATCTCCTGGGTGAGGTCGCCGTTGGCAATGCCTTTGAACAGGCTGAAAGCGTGGCGTATGGGTTTAACCACCAGGCCGGTGAACATGACCCCCAGGCCAAAGGAGAGCGCGACGCCGCTTGCCATGACAATCGCCATCATGGTGGCGATATCTTTGCTCTGCGCGGCGTTTTCCGGGGTGGTAAGCCTTGCCAGTCCGTGCAGACCCAGCCCGCCGGCGGCAATGGTGATGAGCGCGCAGGAGATAAAGCCGCCGGTAAGTTTTGCGCCGAGTTTGAAGTTTCGGTTCGCCCTCTCAGGGCTCAAATAGTGGGCAAGGAAAGCGTAGGAAAGGATGGAGATCACGAGTCCGTTTATGACCGGGATAAAGAAAGGGAAGACAGAGCCGGTTATGTAGGTGGTCAGCGCGCCCAGTATAAAGGCCGCGGTGCCGGGGATGCGTATGTCCACCAGAGGCAAGGGCGCCCCTTTGCCGGAGAGCCAATACGAGGCGATAACCACGCCGGCAATCGGGGGTATCAGGGAGGAGACCAGGGAGAGGAAGGAGGAGAAGAGGGCGAAAATGCCCGACGCTCCCAAGAGGACGCCTATGCCGCAGGCAATGCCGGTGATAACCTTGAAGCGGCTCTCGTCAAAACCCAGCATCTTCAACACGCCCAAGCCTCCTGAGTAGGCGTTCACCATGTTGATACTCAGAGAGGTGAGGACGAGGTGGACTAGCCCCAGAACCGGATGTCCCCATTGGTTGAGCAGGGCGGTTACATTAGACTGCCCGACTGCAATAATGCCGGCGGCGCCGAGGCAGAACATGACGCAGGCCGCGGGAACGATACCGGCAATACCCGCAAGGACGCTTCCTCGGCTGTTGGCATGACGGGAGTAATCCCCGGCGATAACCCCACAGAGGGCGTAGCTGCTGACCGCTATGCTCACACCGGAAAGCAAGGGCATTGGCTGCGCGGGGCGATACGCCATAATTGCGGCGAGTCCGCCTTGTTTGCCGAGGGTGTACGCCACATAGACAATGATGCCGAGGCACAGCGGCAAGGCGACGTAATTGAAGTATTTGAGCATCTTAAAGCCCTGTATGGCCATGAAGGCGGTCAGAGCACCCAACACAATCGTGCTGACCGCTGGAGGGACGCTTATTCCGGTTATCCCCTGCACAGCCGCGCTGAAGCCCGCGCCGAGGGTGGCCGCCTGTAGGCCGAACCAGCCTATACTCGCCACGGCAATGGGAAGGCTGGTAAGAACCTGGGCCGCGATGGTTCCCATAGCTGCCGCTGCGGTGTCGTGGATCGAAAGGGCCGTATCGCTGCTGTGCATACCGATAAGCGCCGTGTAGGCCATAACAATCCCAAAGCCTATGAAGACTGCAAGGGCGATGCCGGCGATGGAAAGGCCTCCCTGCAGCATACCGCCGATCATAGGCACCATAACGCCGACAAGTCCACCTACCCAAATGCAAAAAAGTCCCAGGGTATTGTTCCCTTGGGCTACGCCTTTTTCAAGATTCATATCCACACTGACCACCTTTTATATTGATTATATTGACAACTTTTAGGCTTTGGGCTTTAAGGCACTTTTAGCAAAATATACCTTATCTTCCTATAAAAAAGCAAGAGAGGTCTGAAGGCTGCTTTGAAGGATGCTGGCTTCTGGCTTATAGGTATACGACCCACCTACCTGTAGAGAAGATCTCTAACCTATAGGTCAGAGAGAAAAAAAGGTCGCCCTTTCGATCTATGTAGAATCCCTATAATCACTCTTGCTTAGCAATATCAAAGGCTCTAGGATAGTACCCATGACTACCTTTAAGTATGATCAGATACTCGATAGTATCTGGGGAGCAGCCTTAATGGCTGGCGGCGGCGGCGGGTCGCTGCAATACGGGCTTGACTTGCTTGAGTCTTATATGCATGTTCACACGCTAGAACCCGAAGATGTATCTATTACGGTAATAGACCCTCATGGTATACCTGCGGAAAATTATGCTGGCGTTACCGCAGGTATAGGAGCGCCGACTGCAATACAGGGGGATTTTTCGCCCTATGTAAAAAATGCTTTCGCATTACTTCAGAGCCTCGCTGCACAGGCTACGCCGCCGCGGGCCATAACGTATTCCATGGCGGTAGAACTAGGAGGCTTTAATACCTTTATTCCTATGCTTGTCGCCCTTGCTCAAGGAATACCTTTGGTTGATGCTGACGGTTCAGGGCGGGCGGTTCCGGCGCTGAATACAACCTTATTGGCGGTTAATGGGAACAATGCCTCACCCATAGGGCTGGTGGATAATAACAATAATCAGGTTATCCTTGCATTACAGGATCCCAAAGATGCCCAGTTGGCTGAAACACTAGCACGGCAGGTGGCAGTAGGCTTCGGCAATATATGCGGTTTATCAGGATGGATGATCCATAAGGACGCTCTTATCAATACCGTCGCGACAGGCTCAATAAGCCTCTGCCAAAAGATAGGCGCTGTTTTAAGGGACTCCTCTATCACCGATAAATTCGGGGAGCTTAAGCAGCGGGGTATCGTCTCATGCCGTAAAGTATGCAGCGCTACGATTAGCGCAGGCGCTTCAAAAGAACAAGACGGTTTTGACAGAGGGTTCGTGGAATACACCGCCAATGGGACATCGTACAAGACCGTATTCCAAAATGAAACACTACTCATCCAGTCGGCTGGAGAGGTGTTGATGACCGCCCCCGACATTATTGCGTGCTACGACCAGCAAAGCGGTCGTCCACTAACGAATGCGGATCTGTTTGATGCCCAAGGGAAAGTAAAACAAGGCTTACCGCCGGTGGCGCTTGGTCTCATTGCAGTTGACCAGCAGTGGTGGAATCAAGACTACGAAGTGATTAACGCTCTATGGCAGGAGTATTTTAAGCCAGACTATAACGGAGATATAAAACGCTTCACCGACACAGACGTAGCCTGCGTCTAAACTACGGCGTTATTATCAAAGGCGGCCTGTAGGAGACCAGAGCACGAATTTTATCTCTATAATTATGACCATTATGATAAAAAATTTTATGGCAGCCTATCTCGTGCTTCCTGGATTATCCGTAGGGGGTGGACCCAGAAACAAAACGTTATTATTAGACCTATCGCTAAACTCCTATCCCGAAGGAGAACAAGCGGAAGTGCTTATTGAATTTTAAAGGGTAAACACCCCCTGAGGGACAACGGGCGTACAACGTTATGACGAAGGGTCTGCGCCGGATACCCTCAGGACGCCGCCCCTCGCTACACCCGCGGCAGGTGTAAACAAAACCGGATTTGCCTTACCCGCGGACTCTCGGCCCCAGGTATAGCAAATTCGGCTTTACTTGATGTAGGAACGAAGGGACGCACGCCGGATACCCTCAGGACGCCGCCCCTCGCTACGCCCAGCGCAGGCGCGCTAGGCGATAATGGACTTCAGTTCTGGGTGCTTGGCCAATTCTTCCTTAAGACCCACGGCCCTTCCCTTGTTTACATAGTCCTTGCTCTGGAAGGAATAGGTAAACTTGGTGTGGACGTCATAGGTCCCCTTCATCAGCGCATAGGCATCTTCGGTCATGACCAATTCCTCGTCTGTGGGAATAACAAAGATAGGTATGGGAGAGGCATCCGTGGAGATCCGGGTCTCCGTATTTCGAGTATGGGAGAGATCATTCTTTTCCGAATCGTAGATCATACCCAGACCTTCAAGGCCCTGGAGGATCTTCTTTCGCATGAACGTGGCGAATTCCCCCACTCCCGCGGTAAAGACCAGGGCATCCACCCGACCCAGGATCGCCTTATACGCGCCGATGTATTTCTTCACCCGGTAGGCTTCCATGTTTTGGGCAAGCTGCGCCCGGGTATCCCCTTTCAGCGCCGCAGTCTGGATGTCCCTGCGGTCCGCATATTGGCCGGTAATTCCCAAAAGGCCGGATTTCTTGTTCAAGGCATTTTCCATCTCCCCAGGGCTCATGCCGGTTTTCCGCATGACATAGAAGGGGGCTGCTAAGTCGGCATCTCCTGAACGGGTTCCCATGACCAGCCCTTCCAGGGGGGTAATGCCCATAGAAGTATCAAAAGAACAACCATCCTTCACCGCATTTATGGAAGAACCGTTTCCCAAATGGGCAATGATCAGGTTCGTCTTGAAGGGATCTTTCCCCAGCAGTACCGCAGCTCGTTTCGCGGTATAGAGGAAAGATGTCCCGTGGAATCCATAGCGACGGACCGCATACTGCTCGTACCATTCATAGGGCATGGCATAGAGGAAGGATTCAGGGGGCATGGTTTGATGCCAAGCCGTATCCATCACCGCACAATGAGGCACATCGGGAAGCACTTTCTTCGCAGCCTCAATACCCATGATATTAGCAGGGTTATGCAGGGGTCCCAGATCTTTCACTTCATTGAAGGCCTTCATCGCCGCATCATCCACAATGACCGACTTGGTAAACTTATCCCCCCCATGGAGGACCCGGTGCCCAACGGCCTTGATGACGCTCATGTCCTTGATGACCCCATACTCAGGATCCGTGAGGGTCTTGATGAGGAGATTCACCGCCTCGGTATGGGTTGGACAGTCACGCTGGACTGTGTACTCATCCTTGCCCTTGGCTTTATGGCCAATGAAAGAACCTGCAAAGGTAACCTTCTCCACGACTCCTACGGCCAGAATATCCTGCGCATCCCAGTCGTATACCTGATACTTGACGGAAGAGGATCCACAATTCAGGGTAAGAATAACCATACTAAAACCTCGCTTTAATGTAAGTATAATCCGCACCACCGCGGATTCATTGGTTCTTGTTCTTCTCTCTTTATCTACTATATTTTAGAATAGTATATCATAGCAACCTTGTTCTGTATATCAGAAAAATTTCTAAGTTCCCTTGGGTTTGGTATTCCCCTAGGCCTTAGAGGAGGTCTGTCCTTCCTGCGGCGCGAATCTTTTCGACAATCTCCTTAACCCGCTGGGTTTCTCCGCGTTTGGCAATCAGCACCGAAGGGGCCGTGCCGTCCTTGCCTGAACGGACCACCACGATCAGGTCTTCAACCCCGCAAAGGGCCACGGGTATGTCTGCATCAACAAAACAGGATTTCCCTCCGCTTTGATATACCTCTGAGCCGGTATCCCCGACCAGCCCCTCGTATTCATCCCAGCTTCCCACATCCAGCCATGCAAAATCCGCGGCTACCATCACGGTTTGGGTACATTTTTCTGCTATGGCATAATCAAAAGAAATAGTGGGGACCTGCTCATACACCGATGGTAGACCCGACCAATGGGTAAGAATCCGTAATCCTTGGGTATTCTGATACGAGCTTTCCTCCAGCACCGGAAGTCGGATAAAGGGATCCATGACTTCTGGGGCATGGCGATTAAATTCAAGCAACATAAAACCCGAAGAAAAGGCAAACATCCCAGAATTCCAGTAAAAGTTCCCTGCGGCAAGGAATTGTTCTGCCACGGATCTATCCGGTTTTTCCCGGAACGAAGCAACTCGAAATGCCCTGGTCTCGAGAGCAGCAGGCAGGGAAAGCCCTTCTGCGGTTTCGATATACCCGTAGCCTGTTGCAGGGGAGCGAGGGGGAATACCAAAAACCACGAGCTTCGCTTGCCGGGCAAAGGCTGCGGCAGCGGTGGCATTTGCCTTAAAGACTCCCAAGGGCTGAATGCTATGATCGCTGGTGAGCACCAGGATAGTCCGTTCACCCCTAGAGACCCTTTGAACATAGGTGATTCCTAACGCAATAGCTGCGGCGGTATTTTTCGCCCCCGGTTCGGGGATGAGTACCAGGCGATCCCGCAAGGCTCCACGCAAGGATCCACAGGCTTCGATGATAAAGGGTATATGCCTTTCTCCTGCAATGATGATAACCCGTCCATCTCCGTCTCTATCGATCAATGCCAAGGCACGTTCAAGGGCAGCATGGAAAAAGGTATTGCCTCCTAAAACATCTCCCGTATGGGAAGCGCTCCGGGAGACTGAGAGGAACTGCTTGGGCCGCCTTGAATTACTCGCAGGCCAGAGCCGTGTTCCGGCCCCGCCGGCCATGATAATACAGTCATCAAACATAGTTTTACTATACTAACCCACTTATGACCGGGAGGCAAGCTTGATGGACGTATAATTCAGGGCTCTTGCATGTACTTTATAGGGATCAAGCAGGTGTATTTGGAGAGGAATCACAAAATCGTACTAATAAGAACAGCATAGAAACTATGGGGCAGCTCCAGTTGCTCCCCTTTAGTGCCCTCAGTGGAATAGACAGCCGCTTGATAGCCGGGGCCAAGGGTACGAATTGAGTTAAAGGCGGTTCAGCACTCACCCGGGCCAGGATACTGCTCTCCACCCCTCCTTCCCGATCCCGGGTAAACCCAGGCCGGATATGCCACTATACTTCTGGCCCGTATCCCGTTGCTTAAATACGGCCTCATAGTAATCGGTATACACAGCCGGACGGACCAGTAGTATAGTAGTAACGCCGAGATGAGTGCAGAGGGGTTTTACCTGAGTGCTCCTGTGGGCGCGGCCCTCGGTCCATTGCGCAAAAAGAAGATGCAGGATCCCGGACGCATAATCCAGAGGCAAATGAGGCTGTTCCAAAACTTGAGGTCTTGGAACAGCCTCAAATACATTACTTTTTTAACTTTTTTCTGAACTTTGATATGATATAAGGAAAGTTTACAAAATAGCAGGTTTTTCCAAGCGCTTAACGAAATAATCATTAGTTATTACAAAATTTATGAAAAATATACAAAACAAATAAATAAGGCTTGACGTTATGGGAAAATCAGGATATGGTATTCATAATAATAGGATACGTTTTTGAATATGTTGTGGTATGGTGATTCTGTTTTAGAAGTGCCGATTTTCATAAGTTTAAGGATTCTGCTTTGCCCGTTTCAATGTTCTGCTCAATCCAGATTTTTTCATTTTTGCATCCCATAAGCTCCCAGGGGAGCAGTGTTCCTCTCAGGAGATTGGAGTCGTCCATGGTTAATGGGCGTGAATAACAGCGTGCCCGGACGCATCAAATCAGTACGTACTGGTTTATCTGGGTGAAGGAATTTTCTCAATGGCCAAGAAATTGTATGTCGGTAATCTCTCCTACAACACCACCGAAGATGGGCTTCGGAATCTGTTTGCAGGTTTTGGAAGTGTTGCTTCTGCTAAGATCATTTTCGATCGTGAAACCGGCAATTCTAAAGGATTTGGATTTATCGAAATGAGTACAGAAGAAGAAGCAAGTGCTGCTATCGCAGGTACTAACGGGCGCGAATTTGAAGGTCGCCAACTGAGGGTGAATGAAGCAATGGACAAACCGCGGCGGGACCGAAACGTCAGCTATGGTAATAGCTGGTAGTTGGATTCTTAACCCCGCATCATACTTCGGATCGTAAAAAGGAGCATAGACGGAGGTAGCTTTGTACGTATTACCTACGTTTAGATGAGGCACTTATAAAAACAATCAAGAAGAGGCTTGTGTCTGTGAGGAGTATAAGAATCTTCTTGATTGTTTGGGGTACGTGATGGTGAAGCTTATAAACCTTAAGGAGGTCTACGGATTGCTTACTATCCTTCATACCTGATCCCATCATAAACCTTCTTACTTATGCACCATAGCAGTAGAAGAATCCATCCTGGCATCTACGGTATTTAAGATAGCCATGAATTTTTCTTTTTCTATGAGATCAATAATGCGGGCTTCGGTATATCGCCGGGCTTCATCAGAATATTGACCACAACTGAGACAAATCCCCTTACCCGCTTTGATTTCTTTGATGCGGGCATGAAAATCTCGAATCACCAATTCCCCTATGGAGCCGAGAGTTCGGATAAACCGGAATATAATCGTATCTGACCATTTGGCGGTTTCGACCTCCGTAGTTATATCGACCCATTCACTTCTATTGGTAATATTGAGTATTTTTACTTTCCCTTGCACATAATAACTTAATACGATCTTACGGCACAAGGCGATAAAATCCGCACTCGGGGCCATCATGAAAATTTGATAATTCTTATTGGCATTGAGTTCCTTATACCGATCTATCAAAATAGTGACGTCTTTATACCATGGGTTGTCAGCACGGATCTGTTCCAGCAAACTTAAGGCTTTTCCTATTTCATTTTGTCCAAGATAAACCGTAGCCAGCTGGTAGCGCATCTCAGTCATCACTTCAGGGGAACAATTCTTGTCATATTTGAGACCCATTTCAAAATCTTGCATGGCATTTACATCTTGATGCTGCGTTATGTGAATAAGCCCTGCATGGAGACACGCACGGCCTCCTAGTACCGGGTCAAGACGAAGATGGGAGAAAATATTCAGGGCCTGATCGATCCGGCCAAGCTCAAAATAACAAGTTGCCAAGGTATAGAGGCAGTCCTTATCAGTGGGAGCAAAGTCAATGGCTTTACGGATCAGGGGGAGGGCTTCTTTGTATTTACCAAGATTGACGAAGGAATCTCCCAGATAGCGAAGCGCCTGGGGATGTTCAGGGTTCTGTCTACAGGCATGAATAAGCGCATGGGCAGCTTTCTCATAATTTTTTTTTTGAAATTCAAGAACCCCCAGGTTATAGGTTACATCAAAATTACTCGGTTGCAAGGACCGAGCTAAGAGCAAGGCTTTGTGGGCCTCATCCTGTTTTCCCAACGCTAAGGCGGTAAGGCCATAGCGTAGCTGTATCTCAAATTCATCAAGATTCTTATGGGTCAGGGATAATTCGGCTAAGATTTCATAGGTCTTAAAGGCCGCATTCCAATTATGTTCCTTAAAATAAATATTCCCTACGATAACCAGTGCTTCCGGGTCCCGGGGGTTTTGTTCAAGCCATTTACTTGCCTGTTTAAACAGTATTTCCTGATTTTTAGCCCGTTTATTTGGCGTGGAGCCGTCTTGCTTTAAACGAACCACCAACACCACAACCACTACCAGAATTCCCATTACACCGACAATACCAATCATGCTATTCATACGTTCCCTTTTATCGATAAAAATAACCTCCTTCATGGGCATCCTTTCCAGAGGTTACGTTAATTTTTAGATTTCCCTTGTCCTTTTAGTTTTTAATTATCTGTTCTTTTACGGAGCAACTCATCTAGCTCCTAATTTTTAGGATTTCTTCCCTCTCCATATAAAAGTGAAACTATGGGTTTAGCCTGGATCGCTCCTTCCTCTACTTGGCCGAGAGAGCCGCCATGGTAATATAATTATAGGGTTGGTTGAAATGAGGGAGAAAGAAAATATCCAGAAGCTTGAGCTTATCAATGGTGATCTTCTCCTCAATCGCCAGGGAGAACAGATGGATCCCCATGGAAATATCCTGGTACGAAGCCATCTGAGCCCCTAAAACCCGGCGGCTCGTTTTATCGTAGACAATACGGATTTTAACGGTATGGTTATCCTCTGTAATGAAGGCCGGTTTCTGGGTATCTTCGAATTGGGTATACAAGGGGGTAAAGCCTGCCTTTTCCGCGGCCTTGAGGTTGAGTCCGGTGGAAACCATCTTGTATCCATAGATACAGATCCCATTGGACCCTTGGACCCCCACCGATTCCAGGGGCGTTCCCCCGGCGTTATGCCCTGCTACTACCCCGCTCCGCACCGCATTGGTGGCCAGGGCAATATAGGCCTGAGTTCCCAGGGCATTGCTGTACACCGTAGCACAGTCTCCGATGGCATAGACATCGGGTTTGCTGGTTTCCTGTTTCAAATTGACCTTGTATGCGCCGTTTGAGAAGGTCTCTAGGTCCTGGGCAGCCAGGCCGGTATTGGGGCGGAACCCTATGGCCATGATAATCAGATCCACTGGGTATTCCCCTTTGTTGGTGATGATGGACTTGACCTTATCAGTCCCGGTGACTTCCTGGACCAGTTCTCCAAAGTGGAGGGCAATGCCTTTATCCTTCAGGACCTTATCCATATCCTGGGTGAACCATTCATCGTAATAAGTGGAAAGGGAAGTGGTGGCCGCTTCAAAAAGCAGGACCTCCTTTCCCCGGCGTTGCACTGCTTCGGCAAGCTCTACGCCGATGTAACCGGCCCCAACCACGGCCACGGTTTTAATATCCCCCTGATCCAGAAGCTGGTTTATGTGCTGCCCGTCCTGGAAACGCTTCACGTAGCACACTTGAGGCAGGTCCAGCCCTTTGATCTTCGGGGTGATGGGAAGAGAACCAGTGGCAATGATGAGTTTATCATAGGACTCGGAGATCTCCTTACCGGTTTTCGTTACACCATAGACCTGTTTTGCCGTAAAATCTATCCGCTTCACTTCAGTTTCCATGTAAACTTCCGCCTTTTTAGCGGTGAAGGTATCCTTAGAAGCATAGAAAAGGCCATCGGGTTTATCGATCTGCCGTCCAATCCACAGGGCCGTACCACATCCAAGATAACTGATGTTACTATTACCGTCAAAAATAACCAATGTATGCTCTGGATAGGCATCCAAGATAGTGTTGGCTGCAGCGGTACCAGCGTGATTCGCCCCGATTAATACTATTTTAGCCATAAGTACTCCTTATGTATATATTACAGGGTTCCTGCATTCACTTTTTTAAGTCCTTTTATATAAAGAAATATAATTTTAAATGTAGAAGCCTTGATATATATTACCATACTGTTTTCCTCGATAAATTGCAAGGATACTAATGACACTTCCAAGATACATCCCAGGATCCACGGCCAGCATAAAGGAGGAGTGATGCGTTCCCCGGCACTACAGGACCCGGTAAAATCCGCATTTGAGATATAAGGATTCATCATACCCTATCAAAATAGGATGATCCGGAGATTGATAGCGAAAATCAAGCTGTATGAGCCTGCGTTGTGCGTCTCCGGCAGCCTCCACCACCATGCGCTTGAACCGCGGTTCATCGACGGTATAACTGCACGAACAAGTTACCAGCACACCCCCTTTGTTGAGGAGCTTCAAGGCTCGCAGGTTAATTTCCTTGTAGCCCCGGAGGGCTCCTTCCAGGGAGGAACGGGTTTTGGCAAAAGCCGGCGGGTCCAGGATGATGAGATCAAACCGTTCCTTGCGGTTTCGTTCATAGGTGCGCAGGACATCAAACACATCTCCTTCCACCGGAATAATCCGATCCTCAACGCCGTTGAGCCGGGCATTGTGCAGCCCCTGTTTGAGAGCCAGCGGGGAAGCATCCAGTATCTGGACCGAAGATGCGCCAAAACGGGCAGCGTGAATACCAAAGCTCCCGGTATAGGAGCATCCCTCCAAGATCCGGGCCCCAGGAACAATCCAGTGCTTGAGGCTTTGGCGGTTTTCCTTTTGGTCAAGAAAATAGCCGGTCTTCTGTCCCTGCTCAAGATCTGCCCCAAAGGGAAAGGTGTTTTCAAAGATCAGGATACCCCCTGAGGGAAGACTGCCAGAGATGAGCCCTTCCCGTGAAGGAAGCCCTTCCCGTTCCCGTATCAGGATTGGAGACTTCTCCATGATTCCTGTGGGCAGTCCCAGGGGGCGGGGGGGTGCACCGACGGGAAGGTTTCCCAAGACCTCTTCCAGGGCCGCCAAGATTAGGTCCTTGCGCTTATCCATACCATAGCTGAGGAACTGCACCGAAAGCCATGAACTCGGTGGACCCAGGGCAGATTCAGAGCGCTCGAATCGGATGGGCCGTTCTGAAACGGCAGCTTCCAGGTGTTCCAGGGGCCAGCCTACGAAGCGGTCGATGATAAGACCCGGGAGGAAATCCGCTTCTCCAAAGACGATTCGGGCGGATTCTCGGTGCAGATCATACCCGGTCCTTCGAGCGAGAGCTTCTCGAATCCGACGCTTAAAAAAGCCTTTATCCATCCCTTCCTTAGAAGGACTGTATATACGGGCGATTATTTTAGAGAAGGGGTTTACCAAGGCTCTGCCCAAATAGGTTCTTCCTGAACTTTCCACATCCGCAGTCTCTCCTGGATCCAGGCTTGCCGGGCCTTTTGAGTCGAGGATCCGGGCGACCTCGTTATCATAGACCCACGGGTGGCCTGAAACGATACGCCTTTCTTCACCGGCTTTCAAAATAATACGTTTCATAGAGGGCTCGTGGATTCACCTGGGATTTGAGGGGGGCTCATGGGTAGATCATACTGGAAAATCCAGAAGGATGTATAGGGATGTATCATAAAGATACAAAAACCCCATAATTCTTTAAGGTGGTTTCAGATTAAGAAATTCCTCAAAAAATACGAAAATAAAAATTAAGATTATATTTTCAAGTAAAGATATTATATATATAATTAAATCAAATGACAGATTGCTCAAAGCCTGCATTAAAAATGAGTATTATCGACCTAATAGCCTACTTTTAGCACATATACATTCTAAACCAAGAGACTAGTAAGGGTAAAAGTAAGTAATCGTACCAGGGTAGGTAGCCCAAGGCTCATAGCAGTTCCAATGTATACTATGGTGAGGAGACAAGTATGAAACATCCCTTTGGGATAAGCACAGTAGTAGGAATCGGAATCATCCTTTGCATGATTTCTTGCGGTAGTGCTCCTCCATCCAGTACCCCAGCATCCGAAGAAGAAGGTCCCCATAACGAGACCGTCCAGGAATTGACCTCTGTTAAGGAACGGACAAAGAACGCCCGTAAGCTAGCCGAGGATTTTGAAGGGCCGGTCTCTTATCCTGATGAATGGAACAGCGCTGAATCCCGGTACGCCCAGGCAGAAGCCCTCAAACCGGGAAGCGAACAAGCCTACCAAGAGGCCATAGAGACCTATACCGCCTTAGAGGACTCCTATAATGCAATCGCTTTAAAAGCCATATTTCATTATAAGGAACAGAGAGACCAGGTGCTTCAAAAGGCTCGGGAAGAGGCCCTTGAGGCAGGGGCTGCGGCATTGCTTCCTGAAGTCCTGGATAGGGCAGATAATACCGCAGCCGCGGCCCTGAGCCGCTATGAGGCACAAGATTATTATGCCTTTGCCCAGGAGTCTGCGATGACCGAAGCCCTGTATGTCTTGCTGAAAACAGAAGCTTCAGCTCTGGGGATTCGGTTAGAAATTGAGACCCATAATCTGAGCCGTTTTGATCCCCAGACATTTGCCGCTGCAGAAGCGTATATG
The DNA here is from genome assembly GCA_031278815.1 of Treponema sp. GTDB lineage: Bacteria > Spirochaetota > Spirochaetia > Treponematales > Breznakiellaceae > JAIRLU01. Next base: position 11,547 of record JAITJS010000037.1, on the reverse strand, counting down.
CAGCAGGTAGCTTCGGCCTATGAGGGGAAGGATATGGCTCTGGCTCAACAAGATGCGACAGCGGCCCTGGCTCAATACCAGCAGGTGGCTGATACCGGCTGGGAAGCCCTGGCAGAAGAACAACGACAGCGAGTCAAAGCCCTGCGGGAAGAGGCGGTGAATCTTAAAGCCCCCGCAGCAATGAAGACGGCCTTTGAGGAAGCGGATTCGATTTATACCGAAGGGGAAGGGTTTATGAGCGCCAAAGATTTTAAGCAGGCCTTGGAACTCTTTACCCAAGGAGCAGACCAGTTCGCCGCAGTCCGGGATGCGACGATGAAAAAACGCCAAACTGCGGAAAAAGCCATAAAGACCGCCCAAGATAAGATCGCCGACAGCGATAAACGGGCAAAGAGCGCCCAAGCCAAACTGGGAGGTATACGATGAACCGAGTAATTCCTTCGGTGGTATGGGGTTTGCTCCTTGGTATGCTTGGGGCATCCCTTGCTGCGGCCCCAGCGGATAATAGCACCTTGGTCAATAATGAATATTTTCTGGAGAGTGTCCGGCTTTTAGGATTAGCCCAAGAACGTTTTGAGCTAGGGGATTATGATGCTGCCACGGCCTATGCAGAAGAAGCCCTCAAGTATGCAATGATGTCCGATGCCTATGTAGCACGGCAACTTGATATGAACGAGGCTGATACAGCCCTGGCAGCAGCCAAAGCCAGGCTGGACTGGGCTACATCGGTTGGGGCCAAGACCCTTTTCCCCGAACCTTATACCCGGGCCGGTACGGCCTACAATGATGCGGTGAAAGCAAAAACTGCGAAAAACTGGGATGAAGTGCTTTCTGAGGCAAACAAGGTACTCGCTGTAGTAGCGGAAATTGATGCCCTTAATCGGGCCGCTCAGTTGCGTAAAGCCCAGGAAGCAGATCGGATCATGGCTGCGGCTAAAGAACGGTTGGACTGGGCAGTGTCGATTGGGGCGGATATCCAATTCCGAGATACTTTTATGGAGGCTGAAGATACCTATAAACAGGCACTCGATAAGCGTCTTGTAGGTGATTTAGACGGCGCCATAGCTGCGGCAGAACAGGTAAACAGGGCGATTGCCCGTATCGATCTTTGGAAACGAGAGGAGGCCAATGGAGCCATTGTTGCGGCCAAAGAACGGCTCGACTGGGCTACCGCAATTAATGCGGAAACCAACTTTCCTGAGCCGTATGGGGCCGCTCAGGCTGCTTATGCCGAGGCAGTACAGGGCCGAGCCGTACAGGATTGGGAAAAGACCCTTGCCGCCGCGAACAGGGTTCTGGATTTCCTTGCATCGGTACATGAGATATTTCCATTGCCGGCGCAATATCAGATACGGACCTGGTTGAATGAGCGGGATTGTCTTTGGAACATAGCTGGATACCCCTGGGTGTATAACGATCCCTCCCAATGGAGACGACTCTATGAAGCAAACCTGTCGAAATTGCCCGATGACAGTGATCCTAATCTTGTGCTTCCTGAGATCATACTGGATATTCCCAGTATAGGAGGAGAGATCCGGGAAGGACTTTGGGACGAGAATCGTTCTTATGAATCCCTCCCATGAAAAGTGTATGAAAGGCATAGCTCGGGTGCGGTTTAGCCTATCCTTCTTTGTAATATAACGTGAGTTCGACGAGAACAGAGCGCGCCCGTCATCCGGCCTGGACACCGCGAAGGATCAGGCTTATAGCGTTACGTCACGCCTTGCCGTGTCATTGCGAGGAGCGAAGCGACGAAGCAATCCAGACGAGCAGCCCCCAATACGCCCACCGCAGGTACTGGATTGCTTCGTCGCGCTCGCAATGACGGTATTGATAAACATGAGCGTTCATTCGGGTAATTCCCGGCCTTTTTTCTCTCGTCTCACCTCACGTTATGTAGGTGAGTAGTCTCACGGGGTCGCCTATTTCCAGCTTATTTCGCCATAGCATCGGCATCTTGTTCCGCATTCGGGAACCGGTCGGTTCCTAAGCCTGAAGAGGACCCTTTCCTAATCCTACGCGGTCAGGTGGAACTCCGACTTCATTTCCCGGAGGTTTTTAGGACGTAGCCCGAACCTTTCGGCGAATTCATCGTAGAAACCCGCAGGTAATAGTCCATACCGGGGGTGAGGCCCGCCGGTACCATCGCCTTGAGGGTGCGCGGCTCATTGACCGCGATAATCTCCGCCTTGCCCGGCGGATTTTGCCCGGTGAACTCACGTTAATATAAGGGCTCCTCTCAAGTCATAAGGGTGTTGTTGACAGATTGTTCAGGCTTAGCTATCATAAGCAATCATGTTTTTGGGAGAATGATGTATGAGAAAATTAGTTTTGTATCTCTGTGTTGCGGTACTCATCGTTGCAGCGAGTGGGTGTAGTAAAAGCTCAAGTGCTGATCCGAACAAATTGGTGGTGTGGTCTTTCACCGATGAAATCGGCGGTCTTGTAGAGGATTATTATAAACCGGCTCATCCTAATATGACGATTGAGTATTCTCTCACCCCTACCGAGCAGTTCCCCAATAAGCTCGACCCGGTTCTTGCTTCAGGACAGGGGGCGCCCGATGTGTTCGGTCTTGAGGACGCGTTTGTCCGTAAGTACGTCGAATCCGGCTTGCTTCTCGATATTACCGATATATACGAGGTGAATAAGAGCAAGATTCTTCAGTATCCGGTTGATGTAGGTAGTTATAACGGCAGAGTTTATGGTATGTCCTGGCAGGCTACACCCGGTGCGGTGTTCTACCGCAGGAGTCTTGCCCAAAAGTACTTGGGAACAGATGACCCTGAGGTAGTCCAGACTTATTTCAAAGATTTAGCTACCTTCCTCACAACCGCAGAAGAGCTGAAAACAAAGTCAGGGGGCGCCTGCGTAGCGGTTTCTGCGTTCCAAGATCTGCTTATGCCCTATAAGGCGGCTCGTGAAAAGCCCTGGGTGGTTGACGGCAAGTTCTATATGGATCCTGCGATGGAAAGTTATCTTGATACTGTCAAGTTACTGCATGATAAAGGCTATGAAGGTCGAGCGCAGCAATGGTCAGAAGGTTGGTTCGCCGGTATGCAGGGGAAACTCACGGATGAACGCAATATCCCTGTAGAGGTCTTTTCCTACTTCCTTCCCACCTGGGGCCTGCACTATGTGTTGAAGACCAATGCGCCGGATACTGCCGGTGACTGGGCTATGATTCCTGGCCCCATGCCCTACCGTTGGGGTGGAACGTGGCTTGCCGCGTGGAAGAACACCAAGAACCCTGAAGGCGCCAAAGAATTGATCCGTTATTTGACAACTGATGACACGTTCCTTGAGGCGTATGCTAAAGCTTCAGGGGATCTGGTTGACAATATGCTTGTCGTTGACAAAATCAAAGGTGATTTCTCTGAGCCCTTCCTCGGCGGGCAGAATCACTATGCGGTGTTTGCCGAGCTTGCGAAGGACGTCAACGGTAAACTTACCCAAGGTACGGATCAGGCAATCGAAGCCCTCTTTCTTGAGGCTACCAATGCCTATGTGAACGGTGAAAAGACAAAAGGGCAGGTGATTGAGGATTTCAAATCTCAGGTCAATGCCCAGCTAGGTCTTTAAGGCACTCGTAGGATTTGAGGGTTTACAGGGGATGAAGGAATTGTAAGTTTCTGCTTTGCTTTATAGGTAATCCTGCTGCAAACGCTCAAATTAAAATCAACTCTTCGCATTGCGGAGGGAGGTTTTTATAGGAGGTACCATGAAAGCCAAAGTCGGCGGGAATGAAGCGCGGATCCAAAAATGGGGTTATTTCTTTGTTCTGCCTTTTGTTCTTGTCTTTGCGGGGTTCAACCTTTATCCAACAGTTTACACCCTGTTACTTTCTTTTACCGATCTGAAGGGATTAAATCCCAGTTTTAATTTTACCGGCCTTGCCAATTTTTCCCGACTCCTACAGGATCCCTATTTTTGGGGTGCAGTGGGAAATACGTTTATCATGTGGGGCTGGAACTTTGTGCCTCAGTTGGGTATCGCTTTCTTACTGTCTGTCTGGTTTTCCGACGTTACGCTACGGTTAAAAGGATGCGGTGCAGTACGGGCGATTATATACATGCCGAATCTTTTGACCGCGGCTTCTGTAGCAATGCTTTTCCGCAGTCTCTTTGCCTACCCCGTAGGTCCGGTGAATCAGTTTTTGCAAAGTCTCGGCATTTATGCTGAGGTAGTCCGGGACGGGCAGACGGTTGGGGAAGCCTTTAACTTCTTCCGTTCAGTGCCGGTTTCACGGGGTATTGTTTCGTTTATCCAATGGTGGATGTGGTACGGTCAAACTGTGATTCTCCTCATGGCGGGTATTACGAGTATTCCCGTATCCCTTAACGAGGCGGCTGTTATCGACGGTGCAAGTTCAAAACAGATTACCTTGAGAATTACCTTGCCCCTACTCCGCCCCATCATGCTTTACACCTTGGTAACATCCATGATCGGTGGTATGCAGATGCTGGAAGTTCCGTTCCTACTCACCGACATGCGCGGCGCTCCTGATTTTAAGATCAGGACAACCACGGTTTATCTTTACAACCTAGCTTTCCAAGGGGTAAACGACTACTCCTACGCCGCAGCGATTTCAATCGGCGTGTTTATCATCACCTTGATCCTGGCGCTGTTAATCTTCTTCTTCATGCAGGACAGATCAGATATTAAAAAGAAAAGGAGCGGTTCATGAAAAAGTCATCGTATAAACTCTCTTTAACCGTTCAACGGACGAGTATTTCTATTCTGATGGTTTTTTTCGTGCTACTTTCGATTGTACCCATCTATCTTTTGCTCGTGAACGCAACACGGAGTACGGAACAGATAAATCAGGGAATTTCGCTTCTACCCGGAACCAATATGCTTTACAACTGGAAGGTACTTACGGGACGGGGTTTCCAAATTTGGCAGGGCTTTTTCAACAGTGCCTTTATCGCGGTCTGTTCTACGGCCTTGTGCGTTTACTTTTCATCCATGACCGCCTACGGTGTGCATGTGTACCGTTTCAAAGGCCGTTCCGCATTGTGGGCGATTATTCTGGTCATCATGATGCTGCCGGCGTCGCTCTCGTTTATCGGCTTCTATCAATTCATGTCGAGGCTGCGGCTGCTTGATAACTACATTCCGCTCATCATACCGAGTATCGCCGCAGCAGGTACCGTACTTTTCATGCGGCAATACATGCAGGCAGTGCTTTCCAAAGAATTGATTGAAGCGGCGCGTATCGACGGCGCAGGGGAATTCCGTATTTATAACAACGTGGTTCTGCCGATTTTGAGTCCAGCGGTTGCAGCCCAAGCTATTTTTGCCTTTGTAGCAAGCTGGAACAACTTCTTCACCCCCTTTGTACTCATTTCAACCCAGAAAAAGTACACCTTGCCGATGCTGGTGCAGGCCCTACGGGGTGATATTTACCGCACCGAATACGGCGGCATTTATCTGGGTATCGCGGTGTCGATAGTTCCGGTAATTCTCTTCTATGCCTTCATGTCACGGTTTATTATTTCCGGCGTGGCTATGGGCGGCGTGAAAGAGTAGCCCAAACCAGCCTGTTCTGCCACGCTTAGTTGCAGAACAGGCTGGTGTTTGGATAGGGCCTATACCTTGAGACTTCGCACTATCGGACATTTAAAAAAATCTTCGATTTTTTATATTTTTTTATAAAAAGTGCTTGACTTGATTGTTAGGAGATGCTATCTTTATATCCGTCATGTTAGGAAATTCTAACTAGAGCCATAGACCTAATGAGTTAGCTCAAACTATCTTTAGGGTATCTACAGGTCCAGTACCTGAAAAAATTGATGAGGAGTAGTACGATGAAAATCAGGAAACTGATGGTCCTTCTTTTGGTTGCGGCAGCGAGCACTGCCGCATTTGCAGGGGGCGGAAAACAGCAGGGCGTCAAACCTGCCAGTACCGTAAGCCCCGGAGAAGTTGCGGGTTTTGAGGAGTTCCCCTTGGGGGATGACTTTGAACTGGGACCCCTCAATGTGGCGGGGGTCTATTTTCAGCCCGTAGACATGGAACCTGCAGGGGCAGGGCTTCCCGCATCCCAGGCGGATATGCACATTGAAGCAGACATATCCGCCTTGGAAGGTAATGGCCTGGGTTATGGCGCCGGCGACTTTGTGCCTTATCTTACGGTGGACTATGAGATTGGCAAGTCTACCGGGTACCGTATTGAAGGCACCTTTATGCCCATGAACGCCAGTGACGGCCCCCATTACGGCGCCAATATCAAACTGGACGGCCCGGGGGACTACACGGTCCGGTTCATCATTAAGAACCCTGAAGCCCAAGGGTATGTGCTCCATGTGGATCCAACCACCGGAGTTCCTGGCCGGTTCTGGTCCGCGCCGCTCGTGGCCGAGTGGAAAGTAAGCTACGCAGGCCCGGCCTGGTAGTCACCCCGTAAACGCTTGTGGGGAGGGGCTTTTTAGCCCTCCCCGAGCTTTAAAATAGGGTAGCGGCAAAGAGACGATATGCTGAGATATCTCATACTGGTGGTGGAAAACTCTCTTACCCTGGCGGTATTGGGAGCTTTGTTGTTTGGAGCGGCAGCAAAAAAGGGCCCGTTCCTTCAAAAACGGTTGATCCAGGGCTGCCTTCTGGGTACGGTCTTGGCCCTGATCCTGGCGATTTTACGGCGAACCACCGCCCTCATCAACCGGGGCTATTGGAATCTGTGGATCCTGGGGGTGGCGATTATCGGGGGGATTCTGGTTATGCTGCTCTATTGGGACCTGGGGAAAACCCGGTTCCCCTGTTTCTATACCCCCCCGGTTTTCGGCTGGGTAAGCTTCCTCCTCATGGGGGCCTTGTTTTTTTATACCCTTCCAACCCTCTTCCTCTACCCTACGGAATTCGTCCTTGCCGGGGAAAGCATCTTCAGTACGGATTTTCTTTTTAAGCTCATCGGCTATAGCATAGGTTTGGGGGTAGCCCTTTTGGTGGGGATAGGGATTTTCAAGGGGGGAATCCCCCTCTCCTCTCGGTTCGTCGGGGTTCTTCTTACCCTGGGGTTGATCCTTACTATGCTCAACCAAGCCGCGACTATGGTACAGTTTCTCCTCGCCAGAAGGATGATCCCCATGATCCGCTGGCTTTTCAGGCTGGTTGTTGCCGCCTCGGGGTATAGCCAGGTTTTGCTGTACCTTCTTATAGGGATGGGGGTCTCCCTGGCCTTGGTTCTGTGGATTCAGAGCCTTCGACCTCCAACAGGGTATAAGAACCCTGCGGAACACCGGAAGATTCGGGCTACCCTGCGTACTCACCGGCGTTGGAGCGGGGTAGTCACGGGAAGTGCCCTGGGAGCCCTGGTCATCCTCACTGGTCTTAAAGCCTATACTGAACAGGAGGTTACCCTTTCTCCAGCAGAGCCTATGCATATCCAGGGGGATGAAATCCTCATACCTTTGGAACAGATCCAGGATGGGCATCTCCACCGCTTTGCCTATACGACTACCGATAACACGGAAGTGCGGTTTATTGTCATTAAGAAAAACGAAGTGGCCTATGGGGTCGGTCTTGACGCCTGTGACATCTGCGGCGCCACCGGTTACTATGAGCGGAAAAACGAGGTGATTTGTCGGCTCTGCGATGTGGTGATGAACATATCCACCATTGGGTTCAAGGGGGGATGCAACCCGGTACCCCTCCCCTATACAAACCGGAGCGGGAACATGATCATTGCCATCAATAATCTGGAAACCGAGCAACATCGCTTCAAATAAGGAAGGACTGAAGGAGGAACTATGTTTTGGACCATGGTGAAGGGCGCCCTTTTAAGACAAAAGGGAAAGATGCTGATGGTGGCTTTTACCATAGCCTTGGGAGCTTCTTTAGCCACGGCGATGCTGAATGTGATGCTGGATGTCGGCGACAAGGTGAACCAGGAACTCAAGACCTATGGGGCGAACATCACGGTGCTTCCCCGGGGGGCTTCTCTTTTGGATGCCCTGTACGGAGTAACCGAAGGCTCCGGGGTATCGGATAAGTACCTGAAAGAGGAAGAGTTGGGGAAGATCAAGACGATTTTCTGGGCCTTTAACATCGTGGATTTTACCCCCTACCTTAATGCTCGGGTGAGACTTATTGCTCCTATGGGGGAGGGGGAGATTAGCCTGGTGGGAACCTGGTTCAAGCATCATCTGGAACTGCCCACCGGAGAGGCCCTGGATACGGGCATGGGGAACATGAAAAACTGGTGGGATGTGGAAGGCCGCTGGCTTAGGGATGAGGACCAGAATGCCCTCATGGTGGGGCAGCAAGCGGCGAAACGTTACGGGATTACCTTGGGGGATTCTATCACCCTGCAAGGGAAGGGGCAACCCAGAACCTTTACCGTGGCGAGCGTATTCAATGCCGGCGGAGACGAAGACGAGCAGATCTATGTGCCTCTTCAGGTAGCCCAGGCCCTGGTAAACCGGGAAGGCCAGGTAAGTTCCGTGGAGGTGAGCGCCCTAACCACCCCGGACAACGAACTTTCCCGCCGGGCAGCCCAAGACCCAAAAAGCCTTTCCATCAAGGAATGGGAAACCTGGTACTGTACGGCCTATGTGAGCGCCATCTGTTACCAGATCGACGAGGTCATAAGCGGAGCGGTTTCCAAGCCCATACGGCAGGTGGCAGAATCTGAAGGGGCAATCTTGCAGAAAACCCAGATGCTCATGCTCCTTATCACCATCTTGAGCATGGCCGGTTCTGCCCTGGGTATTTCCAACTTAGTAACTGCCAGTGTCATGGAACGGGCTGGGGAGCTTGGCCTCCTTAAAGCCATCGGCGCCTATGATGGGCCCATCTCAAGGCTGGTCCTCACCGAAATAGGCATCACTGGCATTATGGGGGGAATTGCAGGGTATTTCGTAGGTCTTGGGTTTGCCCAAATCATCGGCCATACGGTGTTTGGTTCTGCCATTGACCTCAAGCCTTTGGTAGTACCCTTGGTGGGGGTCTTGGTCATTCTGGTAACCTTAGCAGGGAGCATCCCCTCGATCCGGTTCCTCCTCTCCCTGAGACCGGCGGAGGTGTTACACGGACGATGAAGAAGCAGCGGTTTTATCTGAAAATGGTGGTGAGTTCTCTCTTGCGTCGGCGTTCCCGGATGATCGTCGCGCTCCTGGCAGTAGCGGTGGGGGGAACCATCCTCTCAGGGATGATTACCATCTACTACGATATTCCCCGGCAGATGGGCCAGGAATTCCGGTCCTACGGGGCGAATCTTATCCTGGTACCCGCAGGGGATGCAGCGGTCTTAGATCTTGCTACGGTGCAGGAAGCGATAACCTATTTGCCCTCCGACTCCTTGGTCGGCGCTGCGCCATACCGGTACCAGATGGTGAAGATCCACGAACAGCCCTTCATGGCCGCAGGAACCGCCATCGCAGAGGCCCAAAAGACCAGTCCCTATTGGCTGGTCCATGGCCGCTGGCCTGAGGTATTGGGGGAAGTCCTTATCGGTGCGGAAGTGGCTGAACAGATCCGGCTTCTCCAGGGAAGCGCCGTTACCCTCACCGGTACCAATGGGGAGGGTACGAGTTTTAGCCGGGATTTCACCGTGTCCGGGGTATTGCAGACCGGTGGAACCGAAGAAGCCTTCATCTTCATGGCCCTAGAAGATTTTGAAGGGATGATCGGTAAAGGGGGCACCGCGGATGTGGTGGAATGCAGCGTGGCGGTTTCCGGGGAAGCTCTTCAAGGAATGGCGAACCGGATAAGCCGCTACCCCGGGGTAGAAGCCCGGCTGGTAAAGCGGGTTACCGAATCAGAGGGCACGGTTTTAACCAAGCTCAAGGCTCTGGTGTACCTGGTTACGGTCATTGTCTTGCTCTTGACCATGATCTGTGTGGCCACTACCATGATGGCGGTAGTTACCGAGCGGCGCAAGGAAATCGGCTTGCGGAAAGCCTTAGGCGCGGCTAATGGGAGTCTCATCACGGAGTTTCTGGGGGAAGGGATGTTCTTAGGGGGCTTAGGGGGATGCTTAGGGGTTTTGTGGGGTGCGATTTTTGCCCAGGCCGTGGCCCTCAATGTGTTCAACCGGCCGGTACGGTTTTTCCCTCTGCTCATCCCCTTGACGATCCTTCTCTCGATCCTCATCACCGGCATTGCCTGTATCATCCCGGTTCGCAGCGCCACCGAGGTGGATCCCGCCATCGTATTACGAGGGGAATAAGGGAGGTGACGTGGAGGGGTTGGCCCCTCCACAGGTTCTTAATGGAAGGGAAGGAGAAAAACGAAGGCATGGATATTTTGGAGTTACAGGACATTTCTAAAATCTATGGGAACCTCAAAGCCCTGCAGCATATCAACTTGCAGGTGAAACAGGGGGAATGGCTGGCCATCATGGGACCCTCGGGGTCTGGAAAAACCACCATGATGAACATCATCGGCTGCATGGATAAGCCTTCCTCAGGGCAGGTGATTCTCGATGGGGTCAACATCTCCAAGGAAAGCGGGAAAAACCTCACCTCGTTAAGACGGGATAAGATCGGTCTCATTTTTCAACAGTTCCATTTGGTCAATTACCTCTCAGCCCTGGAAAATGTGATGGTGGCCCAGTATTACCACAGCATGCCCGATGAAAAAGAGGCCCTGGAAGCCCTAGAACGGGTGGGGCTTCAGGATAGGGCCAAGCACTTACCCGGGCAGCTTTCAGGAGGGGAGCAGCAGCGGGTGTGTATTGCCCGGGCCCTCATCAATTACCCTGCCCTGATCCTGGCGGATGAACCCACCGGCAATCTGGATGAGGCGAATGAGCAGATCGTCATTGCGATTTTCAAGCAGCTCCATGCCGAGGGAAGCACCATCATCGTGGTAACCCATGATCCCGAGGTCGCCGAGGATGCTCAGCGGACCGTGATCCTGGAACATGGAAAAATCAGCCGCATCGTTCAAAACCCTCAAGGGTAAGAGCCGAAATAAGGAGGAAACCAATGAAGAACCGACTGTGTACGTTTTTATTTATCACCCTGATCCTTGGGGCTTTCGGTATATCCGGTTGCGGCAAGGAGATCTACCGGGACGGGACCTACACCGGTACCAGCAGCCTGGACGACACCGGCGCCTACGGGGAGGTACATCTCACCATAGCAGCGGGAAAGATCCGCCAGTGCAGGTTTGTTACCTGGCAGAAGAACGGGACCATCAAGGATGAGGACTACGGGAAGGTAAACGGGGAGATTTCCAACCAGGACTTTTACGAGAAGGCCCAGCTTGCGGTCCGGGCTATGGAACGCTATGCGGTCCAGTATGTGGAAGTCCAAGACCTGAAGAAGGTCGATGCGGTCAGCGGCGCCACCATTGCGTATCATCAATTCATTGAGGCAGTGGAACAGGCCCTGGAAAAGGCTCACTAGGATCACGACCCCGCTGGGGGCCGAGTGGCCCCCCCACCATCGGGAATTTTCCAGGCGTTTACCGAAACGTTATGTGCCATTTTTTCTAAAATAGTTCAGAAGACTATTGACAAAATAAAAAATTGTATATATCATAAGATGTTAAGGAAGTAATATGGTAGCTAAAGAATATTTACAAAAAAAAATTGATGAACTT